>NC_010581.1:990277-1293055 GCF_000019845.1 Beijerinckia indica subsp. indica ATCC 9039
CGGATTGACCTCCAGCACGTAGATCTCGCCATCCTTCAAGGCATATTGGACATTCATGAAGCCGCCGACCTTGAGTGCCAGGGCCAACTTGCGCGTCTGTTCCTCGAGCGCGGCGATCTTGTCCGGCCCGAGCGAGCGCGGCGGCAGCGAGCAGGCGCTATCGCCGGAATGAATGCCGGCTTCCTCGATATGTTCCATAATGCCGCAGATGAAGACATCCTTGCCGTCGCAGAGGGCGTCGACATCGACTTCAACGGCGTCGGAAAGGTAGCGGTCGAACAGCAGCGGATTCTTGCCGAGCACCGTATTGATCTGACCGGTCTTGTCGTTGGGATAGCGGGCCTTGATATCGGAGGGCACGAGCCCCGGCAAAGTGCCGAGCAGATAATCATCGAAAGATGCATTGTCGCGGATGATCGCCATGGCTCGGCCGCCCAGCACATAGGAGGGGCGCACGACGAGCGGCAGGCCGAGATCAGAGGCGACGAGGCGGGACTGCTCGACCGAATAAGCGATGCCGTTCATCGGCTGTTTGAGGCCGACTTTATCGAGAAGCCATTTGAAGCGGTCGCGGTCTTCGGCAAGGTCGATCGAGTCGACCGAGGTGCCAAGGATGGGAATACCCGCTTTTTCAAGAGTATGAGCAAGTTTCAGGGGCGTTTGGCCGCCAAATTGGACAATCACGCCCTTCAGGGTGCCGGCTTCCTGCTCCTTGGCGAGAATGGCAAGCACATCCTCGGGCGTCAGGGGCTCGAAATAGAGCCGGTCGGAGGTGTCATAGTCGGTTGAAACCGTTTCCGGATTGCAGTTGATCATGATCGTCTCGAAACCCGCATCATGCAGGGCGAAACAAGCCTGACAGCAGCAATAATCGAATTCGATGCCTTGGCCGATCCGGTTCGGCCCGCCGCCAAGAATGACCACTTTGTCGCGTGGGCTGGGCTTTGCTTCGCAGACGGGCGCACCCGCGAAAGGTGGTGCATAGGTCGAATAGAGATAGGCGGTTGGCGAGGCAAATTCAGCGGCGCAGGTATCGATGCGCTTGAAGACAGGATGCACATCGAGTTTCGCGCGGAGCGCCGCGACTTCCTGCGGCGTCACCTTGGCCAAGGTTGAAAGGCGCGTGTCGGAAAAGCCGGCGGCCTTCAACAGCCGCAAATTGGCGGCATCCTCAGGCAGGCCGAAGGCGCGCACCTTGGCCTCCAGCTTCAAAATGCCCTCGATCTGTTCGAGGAACCAGCGGTCGATGGCGCAAGCCTCGTGGATTTCTTCGACGCTCATGCCCTCGCGCATGGCCTGCGCGACGATCAGCAGACGGTCGGGCGTCGGCCGTCCGAGCGCGCCACGCAGTATATTCATGTCATCGCCAAGACCGAGGCCGTCTATGGCGATCTCGTCGAGGCCGGTGAGGCCGGTGTCGAGCGAGCGCAAAGCTTTTTGCAGGCTTTCGGCGAAGGTGCGGCCAATCGCCATGCTCTCGCCGACGGATTTCATCGCCGTCGTCAGTGTATCCTCGGCGCCAGGAAATTTCTCGAAGGCGAAGCGCGGAATTTTGGTGACGACATAATCGATCGTCGGCTCGAAGGAGGCCGGCGTCGCGCCGCCGGTAATATCATTGGCGATTTCATCGAGCGTATAGCCGACGGCAAGTCTCGCGGCGACCTTGGCGATCGGAAATCCAGTCGCCTTCGACGCCAAAGCCGAAGAGCGCGAGACGCGCGGATTCATTTCGATGACGATCATCCGGCCGTCGCTCGGATTGACCGCGAATTGGACATTGGAGCCACCCGTCTCGACGCCGATCTCGCGCAAGACGGCGAGCGAGGCGTCGCGCATGACCTGATATTCTTTGTCAGTCAGCGTCAGGGCAGGGGCGACGGTGATCGAATCGCCGGTGTGGACGCCCATAGGATCGATATTTTCGATCGAGCAGACGATGATGCAATTGTCGTTGCGGTCGCGCACGACCTCCATTTCATATTCCTTCCAGCCGAGGACGCTTTCCTCGACCAGAACCTCATTGGTCGGCGAGGCATCGATGCCCCGCTCGATAATGTCGATGAATTCCGCCTTGTTATAGGCAATGCCGCCGCCGGTGCCGCCCATGGTGAAGGAAGGGCGGATGATCGCCGGCAGGCCGATATCGTCCAGAATGTCGAGCGCCTGGGTCAGCGTCTTGATCTGATGCGAGCGTGGCGTCGAAAGGCCGATCTTGGTCATGGCCTCGCGGAACAATTCACGATCCTCGGCCTTGTCGATCGCCTCGGCGGTGGCGCCAATCATTTCGACATCATAATCCTCCAGCACCCCCATTTTCTTGAGGGAGAGGGCACAATTCAGCGCGGTCTGGCCGCCCATCGTCGGCAAAAGGGCGAAACCGCCTGGCGCGGCATGGCGCTCCTTGGCAATGATTTTGGCCACCACATCCGGCGTGATCGGCTCGATATAGGTGCGATCGGCCATGTCCGGATCGGTCATGATCGTTGCCGGATTGGAATTGACGAGGACGATGCGGTACCCTTCCTGGCGCAGAGCCTTGCAGGCCTGCGTGCCGGAATAATCGAATTCACATGCCTGACCGATGATGATCGGCCCTGCGCCGATGATCATGATGGTGCCGATATCCGTCCTCTTTGGCATGCGATCGCGTTCCCCTAACCAAGGCTCAATCGTCTGATTGAGGATGAGTGTCCCGATCATCGGCGAGGCGCCAGAAACGCCGCCAATACTCTCGTTCATTGAAGCTACAAGTTTATCCCAAAAGCGGTGTCCGCTTTTGGGCTTGATGCTCCAAAGCTGGTTGCCTTTTCCGTCCCGCTTCGCTTTGCGGCTTGCCCAGGCGGACCTGACCGCCGCGCAAGGTTCTTCCGGGCGAGGTTCTTTCAGGAACGACCCAGGCTGGACGCGGGGATAAGCAAGATCGGGAAAGGCGTGGTGGGGCCAGTGCTAAAACAAAATGGTCGCCGATGGAATTGGAGATTGAGGAAAAACGGAGGAAATTACCGATGCCGGCATGGGTGGAGGTCTGGAAGGGCATTTTGCCGCTTGAGCACCAGCCGGCTGGAAGTGTTTGATCGGCTCCGGGGTCTGCTGCTCTTCAGGGGCCGACATAACGGATGAATGGCCGCGTCTCGCTGCGCAAGGCGATGGGAATGGACACACTGGCGTCGAGCGCGACAGATCGTCCGCTTGCGAGATCGTCCGTCACCTCCTGCCGTGGCGGGAAGATGGGATTCGCTCTGGCGGAATCAATCGCGGTCAAAAGCTCCTTGTGACGGGCCTTACGGCCGGAGAGAGCAGAAAGAGCAAGAAAATCCTTGGCCTCATGCGGGCTCTCGGACTCACCCATGAAAATACGCAGTCCCTTGGGCGTCATGACAACATCGCCCTGTTGCAAGGTGGTGTCGCGCATCAGAGCCTGCATCGGCTCGCCGGTCAGCACGTGCATAATGACGGGCTTGGGCGCGGCATGGACACGGGCATGCATCTTGGGGCGCTTCTTCGGGCTCGGGTGATGGATCGTGTGATGACGTTCGGCCGGCATGACGGAAATCCTCGGCTCGTTATTCTCGAGCCCGAAGAGAGCTTCGAAAAATCCCGCCTGGGCAGGCTGGACCGGCAGGAGCCACGCGCCAGCCAGGAACAGGAGCGGCAGGGCGAAGGGAGGACGGTTAATCGGCGGCATGACGATCTCCGGCTCAAGAACCGCGACGAAACCACTGCTGCATCGATTGCTGAAAGGAATTGCGTCGCCCAGGTTCCCTGTGCGAATCGGCTTCCTCTTCCAGAAGTTTTTGATATTCCTGACGGATAAGCGCCACGCCATAGACCCGCTCGAGGCGGCGGATCGTGAAATGGCCGCGCGCCAAGGTTTGGAAATGATCCATGAAGGCGTAATTGACAGCCGCGCCGCCGACCGCGCCAATCAAGGGAACGCTCTGGGCGGCGACCTTTTGCGACACCACGAGACCAAAGCGGGGAGCGAGCTGGGCGATCAAACGGACGAGAACCGGCGCGGTCTCGTCAATGACTCCATGGGAGAGCAGATAGCGCGTCGCCTCGGTGACGGATTTGGCCATCATGCCGCGCATGGTGAAATAGCTGGTCTTCACCGCGATGTTTTCGAGCCTGCCTTCCAAGGAGATAGCATCGCGCCGCGCTTCATCGTCGGGATGAAGCGTTCTGATGTCCCGGTCATTGCCCAGGGCGAAAACTTCGAGGCAGGCGAGCGCCATCTCGGGGTGGGTCATGTCCTCGCCTTCCCCACGGGCGATATCGGCGATGGAATGCAGGATCACCGCCGTCGAAAAGGGCAGTTCCAGCAGAAGGCTCGAAAGACCGAAAGCTCCGCCTGTGGCACCGGACAGAACCGCGACCGCTTTGTGCAGCTTATGGCTCTCTTGTCCCTGTTTATTTTCGAGTGTGCGTAAGACGAGGCGCAGCGCGGTCTGAATGGCGGCCAAAGCGGCTTTGTTGGCATTGTCCGCTACGGTCGCGGGAATGAGAGGCGCGATGAGCAGGCTCTTGCGTCCCAAAACGGAATTCAGCCTCGCCGCGAAACTTTTGCGTTCGATTTGCCGCAGGGCGCGCTGGAGTGCCGCGCGATCCTCCGGTGACAGAATGGATGCCAGCGCCGGCAGGCCGGAGGGTATTGCGGGATCGACATTCACCAAGGACATGCGGGCCTCACGACCAATGCGGCGACCAGTTTATGAAAATAACGTTAACGACGGGAAGAAGCCTTTTTGATGTTTAAAAGCCTATCCCAGCGTGCCGAGAAGGAGCAAAAACCACGAATGACAAGCGGATTCGGGTCATTAACGACCAGCGGAAGGGTTGGTTCGCAACACGCCGCGCGTCCGTTGCTCAAATGGGGATGAAACCATTTCTTTACCATCGTCATTGCCGGGCTAAAATGCACAAGCTTCTCGACCAAGGCGGCCAGAAACCGCCTTCGGAGACAGGCCCTCTTCAAGAGAAGAGAGGGGATCGATGGTGAACGGCGATTTCCGACAATGTGACGGGATTTCGCAAGGATTGGATCACCTTGCTCCAGGCTTCCGGGCGGGATTGGGCAGGTTCGGTAAAGATTGAGGTTTCTGCTTAGAACCCTCGCAAAGAGCTTCGCGCACACTGCTCTTCGTTCCAGTTAGGGAAGGAAAAATGAGCAAGTTGATACGCTCCGTGGCTGTAGCGCTGGCGCTTTGCGCGACGCCTTCGGCCGGCTGGTCTCAGACCAGGGAGCCCCCGCTTCCGCATGCGAGTTTCGCCACCCTTGGGCCGGCGACGAGCGTGCCTTATGGATGGATCGATTTCTGCCGTCGCTATGCCGGCGAATGTATCGAGAACTCCCTCTCGCCTGTCACGATTACGCTCACGCAAGCGAGTCTCAAGCAAATGCTCCGGATCAATGCCGGAGTGAACAAGGCCGTCACGCCGGTCTCCGACAGTGACCATTGGGGCGTGCTCGACCGCTGGGACTATCCCACCGACGGCAAGGGCGATTGCGAGGATTTTGCTCTTCTCAAGCGCAAGCTCCTGATGGAGGAAGGATTCCCCCGCCAGGCCCTGTTGATGACGGTCGTTAAGGACCAACAGAACGAAGGTCATGCGATTTTGACCGTGAAGACCGATCATGGAGAATTCATTCTCGACAATCTGCAGGACGAGATCAAACCATGGGACAAAACCCCTTATCGTTTCGTTAAGCGCCAGTCCGAAGAGGATGAAAATGTCTGGGTGCAGATTGGCGAACCGACACCGGCACCAGCCTATGTCTCGCGGTAGAACGGTTTCACGAGATTTTTAGGGTACTTCCCGTGTTCTCGGGGATTATAGTCGCGTGATCCGCCCTTCACTTTCCTCACAACGGGAGACGCGACTTATGGAAACCATCACAATTGGCACTTCCAGCATCGTTACGTCACGCATCGGGCTTGGCACCTGGGCGATCGGTGGCTGGATGTGGGGTGGGACCGACGACGCCGAGGCCATCGCGACGATCAGATCCGCGATCGAACGCGGTATCCGTTTGATCGATACGGCACCCGTCTATGGGTTTGGTCATTCCGAGGAAGTGATCGGCAAAGCCCTGGCGGAAAGCGGCCTGCGCGACGAGGTCCAGATCGCGACCAAGCTCGGCCTCGCCTGGAAGGACGGCAAAGTCTATCGCGATTCAAGCCCGGCCCGTATCCGTCAGGAAATCGAGGATTCGCTCAAGCGCCTGCGCACGGATGTCATCGATCTCTATCAGGTTCATTGGCCCGATCCCGCTATTCCCTTCGAGGAAACAGCGCGCACGCTCGAGGATTTGCGTGACGCGGGCAAGATCCGGGCGATCGGCGTCAGCAATTACAGCCCGGCGCAAATGGATGAATTCAGCAGGGGTGGCAAGCTCGATGCGGTCCAACCGCCCTATAATCTCTTCGAGCGCGAGATCGAGGCCGATGTCCTCCCCTATGCCGAAAAAAACGGCCTGACATCGCTCTGCTATGGGGCGCTCTGCCGGGGACTGCTTGCCGGCAAGATGACCAAGGGCCATGAATTCCACGGCGATGATCTGCGCTTAAAGGACCCTAAATTTCAGGGTGAGCGCTTTATTCATTATCTTGCCGCCGTTGAGGAATTGCAGACACTGGCGCGGGAGCGCTTCAATAAATCCGTGCTCGCGCTTGCGGTGCGTTGGGTCCTCGATCAGGGTCAGACCATTGCGCTCTGGGGTGCGCGGCGTCCTGATCAGCTTGATCCGATCGGTGAAATCGAAGGCTGGCATCTGGATGAAGCCAGCAAGAAAGAGATCGACGCGATCCTTTCGCGCAATATCAAAAATCCGATCTCGCCGGAATTCATGGCTCCACCTCTGCACCGCGACGCCGCCTGATCCCAGAACGATGTCAAACCTTGTCGTCCACGGGCTGGGCAGATGCACGAGCCCGTGTTCCAGGATCGTGCTATTGCAGCGGCGCGTATTTTACGCGTTGCTTGAAAAAAAGCTCATACAATCTTCCTTCACCGATATGGCTGTCGACTTCCTTGAATGCGAAGAAGGGTATCAGGGCGACAAACATGATCGTTGCGATGATAATCATCCCGCCCAGGCGTCCGCCATCAACACTGTGAAGGCTTGTGGCGATCGTCTTTCCTTCCCACACTCCTCGCGCGACTTCCTCCAGTAGGCTGAAACTCATCAAGAGGATAGCGAAGACCGCCGATCGATAGAAAATGGGATAGATGAGAGGCCGGTCGCTGAACCTGTCCGCCAAATTGAATCCCTCACCGATGAGCATGATCTTGGCTAAGATCAATGCATTGACAAGGGCAAAACTCAAATCAGAGCCTAAACGCGACTTATCCACAACGAGGAATTTGTAGAGCGCGAAGAGGCTGAGCAGGACCCAACAATAAAGAAATATGGATACGAATTTTTTTGCCTCGCTCAGGGCTCCCTCTTTGAGAGCCCGCATTCTTTCGCTTTGCATGTTGCGATCTCCTCCGAGCCTTGAATTGAGCGTCCATTCAATAAAATAGACGCGCGCTAAAGGCTTTTCTAACGAGAGAACGATCGATGTTTCTGATCGGTCCTACCTGTCCGGAAAATTTCTGACAGGCTCTGCTGTTTGAAGCGACAAAGGTCTTCAGCCGCAGGAGCTCTGATGAGAGGTTTTACCCTCTCATTCAATTCAGCAGACCCGCAACCGCGCCGCTCATGCAGGTGGCAAGTGTCCCGGAAATCAGCGAGCGTGGGGCGAGCTTCGCGATTTCCTGTTTGCGCTCGGGTGCCATGGCGCTCATGCCGCCGATCATGATGCCGAGACTGCCGAAATTGGCGAATCCGCATAAGGCATAGGTCAGCATGAGGCGCGAGCGTGGCTCCAGGCTCTCGCCAGACAGATGTGCGAGATCGAGATAGGCCACGAATTCATTCAACACCATCTTGGTGCCCATCAGCCGCGCTGCTGTTTCGATATCCTGGCCGGGAATCCCGATCAGCCACATGATGGGTTTGAAGAGCCAGGCGAAGAGGCCTTGCAGGGTGATCGGGTCCGCAAAGGGCAAGAGAGCCAGCCCCTTGTTGACGAGCGTCACCAAAGCGACGAGGACGATGAGCATGGCGATAATGCCGGCGAGAAAGCCGATCCCCTCTTGCGTGCCCTGGGTAATGGCTTCCATGGCGCTCGATGGAGGTGTGGCCAGCCGGAGCTCGCTCCTTTCATCGGCTTTCGGTGCGAAAGGCACCATCAATGCGGCGATGGCGAGGGCTGCTGGTGTCGAGATCACAGAGGCGATGAGAATATTGCCGAGTGATTGCGGAATGACCGACTCGAGCAGGCTCGCATAAATGACCATCACCGTGCCGGCAATGCCGGCCATGCCGCAGCTCATCAGCGCAAACAATTCGCCGCGTTTCATCTGTATCAGATAGGGGCGGACAAGCAGCGGTGCCTCGATCATGCCGACGAAAATATGCACCGCTGCGCCAAGACCGAGCGCGCCGCCGATTCCGAGGCTGCGGCGCAAGCCCCAAGCGAGAAACCCCACGATTTTTTGCAGCACACCCCAATAAAGCAGAAGCGACGCCAAGGCGCTGATGACGAGCACCAGAGGAAAGGCCCTGAACCCGAGAAGAAAACTCGCACCGGGTTTGATTTCCGCGAAGGGCAGGGGACCACCGCCAAGATAGCCGAAGACGAAACTCGTGCCGGCATCGGTCGCCTCCTGCAAGGCATTCACCGCGTCGTTCAACCGCGCAAAGGCCAGGGTTGCGGGTGGAAATTTCATCAGGAGAAGTGCCAGGGCGAATTGCAGCATGACGCCGCCGATAACGAGGCGTAGCGGGACATGCCAGCGATCCTCGCTGAACAGCCAGGCGATGATGAGCAAGGAGAGAAGGCCAAGAAAGCCGTGGAGAATTGTCATGCGGAGCCGGGGCGTTGAGCGAGTGATGCGTTCTCGAATTTTCGCATTTTCAAAGGCATGACGAAAATTCGAGAATGTTCCAATGATCATCTTTCATGATCATTGGAATGACACGTTGGAAATACTCACCCAAAAGCCAAGTTTATGCCAGACCTCGCTTCAGCCGCGCCCGATAAAGGGCATTTTCGTCGCCATGACGGTCAGGAAAAGGACATTCGCGTCGAGCGGCAAGCTCGCCATATAGACAACGGCCCGCGCGGCTTCGGAGACATCCATGATCGGTTCGGCCCGGACCGATCCATCGGGCTGTATAATACCTTGTGCCATGCGTTGTGTCATATCGGTTCCGGCATTGCCAATATCAATCTGGCCGACGCCTATGTCATAGGCCCGGCCGTCGAGTGAGGCGGATTTGGTGAGGCCGGTCACGCCATGTTTGGTTGCCGTGTAAGGCGCTGAAAAGGGGCGCGGTGCCTCGGCGGAGATCGAGCCGTTGTTGATGATGCGGCCACCGCGCGGTGTTTGTGCCTTCATCAACTTGAAAGCCTGCTGAATGCAGAGAAAGGTGCCGGTGAGATTGACATCGACGGCGGCGCGCCATTGATCATAAGTCAGATCTTCGAGCGGCACAGGGGGAGCGCCCGTGCCGGCATTGTTGAACAAAACGTCGAGGCGTCCAAATCTCTGCCGACAGGCTTCGAAAGCCATGGCCACTTGCTTTGGATCGCTGACATCGGCGGCGAAGGAGGCAATGTCAGCCGCGCCGGTCTTGTTGGCTATGGCGGCTGTCTCGTCCAGTGTTTCCAGCCGGCGGCCGACGAGGAAAAGCGCATAGCCTTCCGCATGCATGGCCAAAGCAACGGCGCGGCCGATGCCGGAACCGGCGCCTGTGATCAAGGCGATCTTACCCGTTCCACTCGCGCCCATAATGTCTCTCACATTTGCTGGTGATTAGGTTGAATAGCCTGCTTGACCCGCCTCGATCATCAGTCAAAGGGCAAGGCGGCGACCGCTTTCCATAATTGATCATAATGGCTGATGACATGATCGGGCTTGTAGTGGGCGATGGGTTGATCTGTATAGCCGAAATCGACCGCGACAACAGGCACGGCGGCATTGCGAGCCGTCTCGATATCGACCTTTGTATCGCCGACCATGAGGCTGCGGCGAGGATCGCCGCCGGCGCGGGCGATGGTTTGCAGCAAAGCTTCGCCATGCGGTTTTGAAAAAGCAAAGGTATTCTTGCCACAAATGGCCCGAAAACGGGTGTCTATCCCCAATGCCTTGAGCAGCAGGCGTGAGGGATGTTCGATCTTGTTGGTGCAGACGGCAAAAATCCATCCTGCCTGTTCGAACCGGTCGAGCGCCGCAGTGAGCCCTGGATAGAGCTCCGTCACCTCGCAAATATGCGCTTCGTAATAGGCCAGATAGGCGTCGAACATCTCCTCGAGCTTGGCCTCGGAGACGGTGACGCCGCTGGCCTTGAGGCCGCGTTCGATCAGTGCCTTGGCGCCCGCGCCAACCATGGGTTTCGCCTCTTGCGTGCTGAGCGGCGGCAGGCCTTCCCGGTGCAAAATGACATTTAGCGTGGCGATGAGATCGCCGGCCGTGTCGGCCAGGGTGCCGTCGAGATCGAAGACGAGGAGGGGGGCGGATAAGGCTTGAATCATGGGCGGAGGTTAAGATTGAATCATGCAGCGATCAAGACGGGCGAAAAGAGAGGATGGCCATCTTGCGTCCGGCATGGGGCGCTGCAAAAGGAGGGTCCCTCTTTTGAGCGGGATGGTCTAAAAGGCAAAGCGCCACTAAGCAAACTTTCCAAAGTTTGCTTACACTTAAAATTCTTGGCAGCATTGATTTTGCTTCAAAAAAAGCAAAATCAATCGGGGCTTTGGCCACGCAAGGCTGCTTAGCATTGGTGGTGGATGAACCGTTGAACGAGGCACGCTGGAATTGCAGGGCATGAGATTTTTTGCTTTTCGGCTTTCAGGGGGCCTTTCGCCCTGGGCAATTGCCATGGGTTTGGCTTCCATGAGCTTGACCTTGGTTGGGGCCTTCTCGCCGGTGCGCGCGGCCAATTATGAGTTTCTGGCGGCTCCGGACATTGCCTTGAACCGGGTCTATCGCCTTGATCGGGCCAGCGGCGAGGTCGGCGCCTGCCAATATGGCTTGAGCGAGGGGGAAGGGGCGGTGGGCGTCACGCTGTGTTATCCCCCGGGCCAAGGCGCCGGCTCGCAGGCCTCGAGCGAATATTCGCTGATCGCATCCCATCATGAAAAAGAAGGCGGCGTGTTTCGCGTTGATCTGCGCACGGGCATGATGTCGATCTGCTACGTCCTGAACGAAGTGGTCGTTTGCACCGCGCAAGCGAAATGAGCGGTTCTGATAGTAGTCCCGGGCGGGGGCGGGACTTGACGGAAACGGGGTTCAGGCGCAAATGCCTCCTTCGTTGACCAGTCGTTTTGCATAACGCTCTGGAATCTCGCATCACGTCCTCCCGCCGATTTCCTCCCTTTCCCTCCACCACTTCCAAGAGCAGCCATGGCCCTTCTTAATCCCGACGAAGCCAAGCGTCTTGCCGCCGCCAAGGCCTTGGAACTGGTGAAACCCGGCATGCGTCTCGGTCTTGGCACCGGCACCACGGCGGCGCATTTCGTGGATCTGCTTGGCGCCAAGGTCGCCGAGGGCCTTGATGTGCTCTGTGTCCCGACATCGGAGCGCACGCGCACCCAGGCGGACACTTACAAGATTCCCTTGTCGACGCTCGATGCGACCCCTGAGCTCGACCTGACAATTGATGGGGCGGATGAATTTGATCCGCAATTACGCCTCATTAAAGGAGGTGGCGGCGCGCATCTGCGGGAGAAAATGGTCGCCGCAGCCTCGAAACGCATGGTGGTCATTACTGATGCCTCCAAGGCGGTTCAGACGCTCGGCAAATTTCCCTTGCCGATCGAGATCAATGTGTTTGGCGCCGAGGCGACGCGACTCATGATCATTCGCGCGGCTGCGGCCTGCGGTTGCCAGGGGGACGTCAAACTGCGCCGCATTCCGAGCGGCGGTCCCTATGTGACCGACAATGGCCATTATATTGTCGATGCTTCGTTTGGTGCGATTCCTGATCCCGAAAAGCTCTCTACGGCGCTGCTCGAGATTCCTGGGGTCATCGAACATGGGCTTTTTATCGGTCTCGCCAAGGCGGTTATTTGCGCGGGGTCGGAAGGCATCGAGATTTTTGGCCAACTCGATTGAGGCATGATGTTTTTCAACCGGCGTCCGCATTTCCTCGCATCTCCCTTCCTCGTCTTTGCCCTGGTCGTTTCTCCTCTTTTCATGGGGGGGAGCGGGAACGCTGCCGCGCAGCAGGCCGCGCCGCTTCCGCCAAAAACAGCACAGCCAGCGCCAGCGCCCAGCACGAGCGAGACCGGCCTGGTGATGGCCCGCCAGCTCGTCGTCGCCTCGGGCATGTCGCGCTCATTTGCGGTCATCATCCCGCAATATATGGATCAGATCGCAACAGCATTGACACAGACGCGGCCGGAGCTGATCCGCGATCTGAACGATGTGATGCTGGACCTGAAACCGGAATTCGACAAACAGGCGGATGAAATGATTGATCTGGCCGCGCATATTTATGTGCGGCTTCTGACCGAGCAGGATATGAAAACGGCGCTCGCTTTTTATCAGAGCGAGAGCGGTCGCCGTTTCGTGGAGACGCAGCCTGTGTTCCTGAACGAATTGCTGACGGCCATGCAGGGCTGGCAGAGCAAGATTTCAACGGACATGATGACCCGCGTCCGTGTCGAGATGAAGAAGAAGGGTCACGATTTCTGATTCTCTGATTTCTGATTCTCGCTCGGCGTTGCTGGTTGCTTTCTTGCTTTGGCGCGGTGTGAGCGTTGATGGCGCCCGCAAAGACGGATCGGAAACCGGGCGGAAACAGGATACGCGATAGGGTGTCGGACGTTCCAATGGAACCATGTTTGGCGCTCTAGATCTTTGAAAAATGCATTTTCTCGATGCGAAGCGACATGCTTCGCCTGAAAATGCTCTGGGAGCGGATTTCATGACCGATTACGATGTGGATCTTTTCGTTATCGGGGCGGGCTCCGGCGGCGTGCGCGCCGCGCGCATTGCCGCGGGTTATGGCGCGCGCGTGTTGATCGCGGAGGAGTTTCGGGTCGGCGGCACTTGCGTCATTCGCGGCTGCGTGCCGAAAAAACTCATGGTCTATGCAAGCCGTTTCGTCGATCATTTCGAGGATGCGGCGGGGTTCGGCTGGGACGTTCCGCAGCCCAGCTTTCATTGGTCGAAACTGGTCGCGGCGAAGGAAAAGGAAATCTCCCGTCTTTCGGCGATTTATCGGACCAATCTCGACAAAGCGGGTGTCACGATCCTCGATTCACGCGCTGAAATCGAAGATGCGCATACTGTTTTGCTGAAAGCCGACGAACGGCGGGTGACGGCGGGAATGATTCTGGTGGCGACGGGTGGCACGCCGGTCTTGGAACCGGATGTGCCGGGCCGGGATCTGGCTATTACCTCGAATGAGATTTTCGATCTGCCGGAGATGCCGAAACGCCTGCTGATCGTTGGCGGAGGCTATATTGCCGTCGAATTCGCGAGCATTTTCGCGCGTCTTGGCAGCAAGGTCACGCTCGTGCAACGCGGTGATAATGTCCTGCGCGGCTTTGATGAAGATATGCGTAATGGCGTGCGCGACGCTCTGATCCATGCCGGTGTCGATGTGAAATCTGGCTTTTTGCCGACGGCCATCGAGAAACGCGGTGATGCTTTGCATGTTTCCTTGACCAAGGGAACGCATATCGAAGTGGATCAGGTCCTCACCGCGACAGGGCGCAGGCCGCATACACTCGGCCTTGGCCTGGAAAAGGCGGGTGTCATCGTGGATGATATCGGCGCGATCAAGGTCGATGCTTATTCCAAGACCAATGTGGATTCGATCTATGCGGTGGGTGACGTCACCAATCGCCTGGCCTTGACGCCGGTGGCGATCCGCGAGGGCCATGCCTTTGCTGACACGGTTTTTGGCCATAAGTCGACTGCCGTTAATCATACCAATGTCGCGACGGCTGTGTTCACGACGCCGGAACTGGGCACGATCGGATTGAGCGAAATGGAAGCGCGCGCAATTTACGATTGCGTCGATGTCTATCTGGCGAGCTTCCGACCGTTGAAAGCCACTTTGTCAGGGCGGCAGGAAAAGACCGTGATGAAAATCCTGGTCGATGGACAGACCGATAAAGTTCTGGGTGTCCATATCCTTGGTGAGGATGCTGGTGAAATGGCCCAGATTCTCGGGATCGCCATTACGGTGGGCGCGACCAAGGCTGATTTCGACGCGACCATGGCCGTGCATCCGACGTCTGCCGAGGAACTCGTGACCATGCGCGTGCGCACGGCCCGTTATGAACGCGCGCCCCAAGGACTTGATGAGGCGCCGGGCGCCGCAGATTGAAGCTTGGACGATGCTCTCCCCGCGTTGATCTGACTGCCGAAGCTCAGAGATGCGGGGCATGTACAACTATCTCCCTCTAGCAAACTGCCGCGATAGTCTAGTTCCGACACATAGCATTTTATCGATTATATTTGATAAAGACTGTTTTCTATTTATGAATAATGCGCATCCGCCTCCCGAAGCGGACGATGAGCTTTGATATAGCTAAAATGACTTTCTGAATTGGCAATTCCAACGGTCCGGGTGCGAATGCGGGGACCGTGGAGATTTCCCTGACTCCCCTGATCACGCAGATAAGAAGAAAATCTCTGGGTTTCACGCGGTGCGAAACCCTGGGGCAAGGTCCGCTTGGAAGAATAAAGGGGTAGCAACAGGGAGAGTCTCGGGCTGCCCGTGAAGATGGGCATTGTCTCATTGGGTGATGTAATGGTGAATTTTTAACGAATTCTATTCATGAACTTAAAAGTATATTCCAGATAACTTGTGTATATTTTTACAGTATATATTATAAAAATATACCATACTTGTTTGTATAGTGCTTCTCATTGGAGCATTTTGTTTCGTTATTTCAAATCGGTCGACAAAGTGATCGGCGTCTATTGCGATGAGGTCCATTATGAGCAACCCACAGAAAGTCGAGGTTTCCCGAGGGCATAGCCCGGTTCGCGCGTTCCGCGCGCCCGTTGGGGAAACGCGCCCCCAGGCTCAGGACTCTCATCTTCGCACCCCTGATGTGCGGCCAGTCTATCTCGAAGCCTTGACCTTGGTCGAACGTCTGCATCGGCGTTTGCTCGATATTATCAAGGATGAATTCGACCGGCGCGGTCGCAGTGACATCAATTCCGTTCAGGCGCTTTTGCTTTATAATATTGGCGACAAGGAATTGACGGCGGGGGAATTACGGACGCGCGGTTATTATTTGGGCTCGAATGTCTCTTATAACGTCAAGAAACTGGTCGAAGCTGGTTATTTGCACCATGCCCGCTCGCGGATCGATCGTCGTTCGGTCCGCATCAGCCTGACGGAAAAGGGCAGGTCGGTGCATGAAATCGTGGCGGCCCTGTATGACAAACATGTCACCACCGTCGAGCAGATCGGTGGCCTGTCCGTGGACGAATTCAGCAAGCTCAATCATGCCTTGCTGCGTCTTGAACGGTTCTGGACCGATCAGATCCGCTATCGCCTTTAAAAAACATCGGGCTGTCAGAGGCCGGTCATCTTAACTTTTGTATCTGATGGATTAAATCCTCTCCGAGGAAAGAGTCTTCGGAGGGGATTTTTCGTCTGATCAACCCAGATCATCCCTTATTCATTGCCCGTTCACCGTGGTTTTTGTCCTCATTGGGCTCAGACTTGAGGCAAACACAGGCAATTGTCACAAATTTGCCGCGCTGTTCGTTCCTTTTTAACCTTTATGAGGTTAGTGCTTGATCAGAACCTAGGTGATTTTTATTAAAAACCGATGCCTCTGGATGCGTAGGGTTGCGGGCGTTTTCCGTTTGTACGGAATGCCGCATTATCCAGACCAATGAATCTTCGTGGTCTATCCAGGTCGATGCTTAAAATCAGACGTGTTTGAATCTTTTCGTGCTGCATGCCATTTGCTTGGAGCTCTGGGCATGCCCCGTCAATGGAGTCCCGGGAATGAGAATTCCATGAACCGGAGTTCCATGAATTGGAGTTTAAGGTGACGAACGCTTTTTTCTCCCCGGCAAGGTCTTTGTTGCCTTCCCTTTCGCTTGCGCCAAAAATCGAGAGCAAGCGGCAGCGGAATGATGCCAAAATCCTGCTTGCCATGGGTCTTTGCCTCTCACAGCTTCCCTTGCAAGTTTCCTCGGCCTTGGCTGGACCCTATGGCAGCCAGGCCGAATGGGCGCAGCGCTATGACACGGATGCCAATCTGGCTGTCCTGCGCTCCAACGTGCCGGTGCTTTCGGTCCAGACGTTGAACGCGACCGAGCAAGCGATCGAAACCTATCGCAACATCGTCGCGCGGGGTGGTTGGAATCGTGTGTCGGCCAGCGCCACGCTGAAACTCGGCGCCAATAATGCTGCCGTCACCGAATTACGCAAACGGTTGATCGAAACCGGCGATCTCGATGCTTCGGCCGGCACCTCGCCGATCTTCGATTCCTATGTCGATGCCGGCGTCAGGCATTTCCAGGCGCGCCATGGCCTGGCCGAAACAGGCATCGTCAACCGCGAGACCGTGACGGCGATGAACGTGCCTGCCGATGTGCGGTTGCATCAGCTCGAGGTCAATCTCGTGCGGTTGCGGTCTTATAGCGGCAATCTCGGCGAACGATTCGTTATGGCGAATATTCCGGCCATGGCGGTCGAAACCGTTGAGAATGGTGTCGTCGCAACGCATCATATTGCTGGCGTCGGAAAGATCGACCGTCAATCTCCGGTCATGATGACCAGAGCCACGGATATCAATTTCAATCCTTATTGGACTGTGCCGGCTTCTATCATCCGCAAGGATCTGATCCCGCGCATGCAAAAAGATCCGAATTATTTGAGCGATCATAAGATCCGGATCTTCAATAAGGACGGGCAGGAACTGCAGTCCAGCCAGGTCAATTGGAACTCGCTTGAGGCGACCAACTACCGGTTCCGTCAGGATCCGGGCGGCGACATCAATTCGCTGGGCGTGGTGCGTATCAATATTGCTAATCCTTACGGCGTCTACATGCATGACACGCCTGAAAAGGGTGTCTTTGGCGATGACGAGCGTTTCGTCTCGTCCGGCTGTATTCGCGTGCAGAATGTGCGTGATTATGTCACGTGGCTGCTCAAGGACACGCCTGGCTGGGATCGTGCGCATATTGATGAGGCGATCCGCTCCGGCCAGCGGATCGACGCGAAGATCACCTCTTCAGTGCCTGTCTATTGGGTTTATGTCACCGCTTGGGCCACACCCGATGGTTTAGTGCAGTTCCGCGAGGATATTTATCAGCGTGATGGTTTCGGTGCGGTCGCGGACAATCCGACCACCGTGCAGCAGACGGCCAATGCCCGGAACACGGGGCTCCCGCCGATCAATGATGAGGAATGAGCCACGAGGCTCTTCCTCGACTTTCACGGACTGATTTGAATTTGAATATAATAGAAGGGCGGAAACGAACGTGTTTCCGCCCTTCTATTATTTTGACGATCTGTCGTTTTCATTCGTGCGCAGCGAGATGGCTTTCTCGGGTCAAGCCTTCCGAATTCAAGGGCTTACGGAGTTTCCGAGATTTTGGCTGAGCGCATCGACCTGATCGCCGTAGTTTTCCCGTGAGTTGGAATCGACGACGGCTACTGGGGCGGAAACAGCTAGACCGGCCGCCGTTCCCACCGATGTCGCGACGCCAGCCGCCTTTTCGATGATCAGATCGCCGAGCCCGGTATGGGAATCACTGATCGACTGGCCTTGAAGCAATCGGGTCCCGATCAATGTCACGACTTCTGGATTTTGGGCGAATTTGCCGTGATTCAGAGGATCCGACGATTGAATATTGGTCATATTGACCACGTCTATATTGTCGCGTGACAATTCACTCCGCGCCGGTTCGACGTCGGGATTGATTGCGCCCAATCGCGGGCTTCCCCAGATCCTTTGGCTGAGCGCGAGGGCACGATCGTTCTGCGAAACGAAAAGCGTAAAGTGCGGCCGTTTCGGTCCCATATCGGCGATCTGTTCGCGGGCATTGTCGATATCGACATCCGGCGCAGCCAACAGCACATTACGAATTTTGGGGGCGACGTGGCCATCACGGATCGCCATCTGACGCAAGGATTCGAGGAGCAGCCAATTACCCATTGAATGGGCGAGAATATCGATTTCATCGATATCGCGATCATTGGCGAGAAACCGCAAAGTGTCTTCCAGAGCGTTGCGGGAGAAATTGGTGCTCTCGCGATCATAACCATAGGCGAGAATGCTGCCGCGCGAGGGCCAGGTAAACAGGACTGGCGCGACATCCGCGCCGGAATCGTGAACGATCTGCGCGAAACGGAAGACAGCGTCATCGAACCTGTTGTTGAAGCCATGCACGAAGACAAGCGCCTGCCGTTTGCGTGTATGCAGGACCAGCTTGTGGAATGTACGGACCGCTGTGTCGCGATCGACAATATCAGTCCGCAGAGAAACGAAATCAGTCAGCGGATTACCAGGCTGTGTGCGAGGCCATTGGACATCGCCAATCTGGCGCGCATTATCCGGCGGGATGGAGACGACAATATCGGCAAAGGACGTTTTCTGACTGCGATTGCCGGAGAAGATGAGACCCGGCGTGTTGGTCGGAAGGCGTGTCGTCACGACAACCATTTCGACGCGATTGGTCCCGGGGGCCGATTCAGCCACGGGCATGAGAAAGCCTTGCATGTCCCTGGCGCAGCCACCGAGGCTCGAGGTCAGGGCAACGACCAGCGCTAGGCGTGAAAGCGCGGTTCGAGGTCTTTTGAATTGGGCCGCGTCACCGTGCATGGCTTATCCCAAGATCTTCAAACGGGCAGAATGATACCCCTGCGCCATTCTCCGCGAGACAGAGCATCGAACCCGAATGGAGAGCCCCATTCGAGTCCCTGAATATGGCGACATTGCCTTTGTTTCACGGCCGCCGTCAAGCTGGCGATGCGGGATGTGAGATTGGGTTTAAGCGCTACGCCGTATTAATTGCTGCAAGACCTCCTCGTTTACCTCATGGGTCCAAACCTTGAAGATTGTTAACTGATGCGGTCCGAAGGATGTGGCGAGCGGGATATCGGCGGCATCGCGGCCACGTGCCACCGTGATCCGGCCGATGCGCGGAATATTGTGGCGCGCGTCGAAAGTGAACCAGCGCCCGTCGAGATAAGCCTCGAACCAAGCATTGTAATCCATTGGCGCCGGATCCGGCGGCACGCCGATGTCGCCAAGAAAGCCATTGGCATAGCGGGCGGGAATATTCATGCAGCGGCAGAAAGTGACGGCGAGATGCGCGAAATCGCGGCAGACGCCCAGGCGTTCCTCGAAAGCTTCCGCAGCGGTACGGGTTGCACGGGCAAATTGATACCCGAAGGTCAAATGATCACAGACAAAATCGCAAATGGCCTGCACCCGGCGCCAGCCGGGCGGTGTCGCCCCGAACAGGTCCCAGGCAATATTGCTGAGCTTGTCCGTCTCGCAATAGCGGCTGCCGAGAAGATAGAGGAGAAATTCGTTCGGCACTTCTTCGAGGGGGACTTCCCCTGCATCGAGCATGACGGGATCGGGCAGGCCGCTGTCCTCGATGATCGCATCGGCGGTCAAGGTAATATTGCCCTCGGGTGCCACGAATTTGCGCACATAATTGCCGAATGAATCGACATAGACCGTCGTCGGGATTGGCGGGTGAAAGGTTGGCGCGACCTCGTAGCGGATTTCCTGCGACCGTTCGGGATGGGCGTCAAGAAGGCACAGCATCAGGGTCGGCCGGGGACAATTGAAGGTCAATTCATATCCGTACCGAATCAACATGATATAGAGCCTTAAAAATGTGCGGAAAGGAGAGAAGCAGAAAAACCGTGGCGTAGGGGCCGTTGGTCAAATCGCAGTTCCGCATGAAAGACGGTTGGGTGGGAACGCGTGCAATGATCAGGCACGGGGGTACGGCCACTTCAGTCTGTCAGAAATCCCTGTGATGGGCTGAACGGAGGGCCGGCCGTGAGTTGCATCGCGAAGGCCTGGAAATACGGGTTGCACCTGCTCCGCTTACAACCTGCAATGAGATCCTCTTTTCCAACATCTCAATAGAAACTTGGTTCCAATAGGGGAGGATTCCGGGGAAGAAGCGCAACTCGAACGTGGCGAAAGGGGCAATGCCGTTCGAGATCAAACCATGTTGACCGATCATTCACGGTCGATGAGGAAATCGTGTCATTTCACCCTACACATCAAGCCTGAAAGTATATATCACTTTTAGATAAATTTGATGTGATTACAAAAGCTTATAGAATTGCCTAGACGTCCGGACGAACGAGCGATGGTCCTGGATCAAAGAAAAAAGCGCAAGACATTGTGGATCTTGCGCTTTTGGGGAAGCTGATTGGGGACCTGCGATCCGGTGCTGCGTGGCGGCGCTTAATCCATCCGTTCGCAAATACCGGTCACTTGTCCTTTGGCGAGAACATGGCCGCGCATGGCGGTCAAAAGCTGTTCCCGACTGGGGACGAAGGCGAAATGCAGGCGCGTGTCGAGCGCATAGATCTCGAAAAGATAGCGGTGTGGCCCATGCTCAATCGGCGGATTGGGCGCGACCCAGCTGGCTTTCACGGAGAACTGGCCTGTCAGCGTCTCGTCGTCTGTTGCCGCGTCGGTCTGCAGGACGCCCGGCCTCAAGCCACCGTCGTGGCCGGGCAAGGTCCAATTCAAGGCATGGATGACGGGATTATATGTCGGGCTGTCGGCGTCTTCGACGAGAAGGACCAGGCTCTGCGCAGCCTCCGGCACGCCTTCCCATTTCAAGGGCGGCGAGACATTTTCACCATCGCTCGTGAACAAGGGAGGAATGGGATAGTAATTTTCAAAAGCTTGGCTTTCGACCTTGATCAGTTCGGGGGCTTCCGTCCGGGCGTCCCGATAAACTAAGGTTTTGGGACCCAAGGGATAATTCTCAAGCATGTGGCCGAACGCGGCCGCCACATCGCTCAGCATTCCTCTCTCCTTCAATTGCTAAACACAATTGAATTATTCGCAATTGTTGGACCACCACAATAATCAAAACTGCAATTCTGGCATGCGAGGCTGAAACGTCTTGTCGTTCTCAATAAAATAAACGGCTGATCTTATGCTAAGCTTACGCTTTAAGCGCAAGCACAGCCAGAACGACAAGCGTATGTAGGAAAGTCGCGAAATCGGAATTGATGTTTTCGGCACCGATCTTGCCAAAAATGGCGGTCAGGGCGGCAAAACTTGGCGAGGCGAGGGCCTCCGAAGCCAGTTATTGGCGAGGAAGAAAGTCTTCACGCCCCCTCGCTCGCGGCGAGTTGGGCAGCTTGATAATCGGTGATCAAGGCGTCGATCACCTCATCGAGCGCCTCGCCGGTCATCACTTTGTCAAGCTTGTAGAGCGTCAGATTGATACGGTGATCCGTCAGCCGGCCTTGTGGGAAATTATAGGTGCGGATGCGTTCTGAACGATCACCCGAACCGACCTGGGCCTTGCGGTCAGCAGCCCTTTCCGCCTCCAGTTGTTGCCGTTTGGCGTCATAAATGCGCGAGCGCAAAAGTGACATGGCGCGGGCGCGGTTCTTGTGCTGGGAGCGTTCGTCCTGGACGAAAATCACAGTGCCTGTCGGCAGATGCGTGATGCGGATCGCCGATTCGGTCTTGTTGACATGCTGGCCGCCGGCGCCTTGCGCGCGCATCGTATCGATCTTCAAATCCGCCTCGTTGATCTCTACATCGACTTCTTCGGCCTGCGGGAGGACGGCGACGGTCGCGGCTGAGGTATGGATCCGGCCCTGTGTCTCCGTATCGGGCACGCGCTGGACGCGATGCGTCCCGGATTCGAATTTCAACTTGGCGAAGACGCCCTTGCCGGTAATCTCGGCGACAATTTCCTTGTAACCGCCCGCTGTCCCTTCGCTCACAGATAGGATTTCGACGCCCCAGCCCTTGGCCTCGGCGTAGCGCTGATACATGCGAAACAGATCGCCGGCGAAAAGCGCCGCTTCATCGCCGCCTGTGCCGGCGCGAATTTCGAGAATGGCGCTTTTTTCATCATCCGCGTCCTTGGGCAGCAGAGCGATCCGCAAATGCTGTTCGAAAGCGCCGAGCCTTTGCCGCGCATCCTGCAATTCTTCTTCGGCGAGCGCCAGCAATTCGGGCTCTGTCGCGGGATCGGCCAGCATGGCTTCCATGCCGGATATTTCGGTCATTTCATCGCGATAGGCGCGAATGGCCTGCGCCACTTCATCAAGCCCCGCCAATTCGCGTGACAGGGATACGAAAGTCGCCGCATCGGGATTTTCCGTCAGGCGCGCGGAAATTTCCTCGTGGCGACGCAGGATGAGATCGAGCTTGTCTTGCGGCAGCATGGGTTCGGGCGAAAGAGAAAGGAAAAGGGAAAGCCGCCTTTAAACCAAGGCGTCGCGGGAGCGATCCTTGGTTCCTTCCCGCATTTTTCGCTTTTTTAGCGGCATAAGCGACAATGCGGAAATGATTCAACGGTCATGGATACGAAATTGCTCTTATAGACTATTTTGCGTGGAAAAGGATTCCATATTCTTCTTTAAAATCATGAAAATATCAAAAGGCGAGGCGGTTAGGCCCTGGATCGGTGAAGCCAGGGCCGAACAGGTTAAATAGGAATTTCCTCTTCCTCGGCGAAGCGTTTCAGCCTTTCGCGCAGTGAGGCGCTAGCGCCCTGGTCGGCTTCGAGCCAGGAATGAACGCTTGCCTCGAGTTTGCCGAGATCGAGGGCGAGCGTCATGGCTTTGACCGGGCCGATGGCCGCGGCTGACATGGACAGGCCGCGATAACCCAGCCCCATCAGGGCCATGGCTTCAAGTGGACGGCCTCCCATCTCACCGCACAAGGTCACGCTCGTGCCATGCGCCGCAGCCTTGTCGACGATGAGCTTCAAGGCGCGCAAAATCGGTACGGAAAGACAGTCGAAACGACCTGCCACCCGCTTATTGTCACGATCGGCGGCGAAGAGATATTGCACCAGATCATTGGAGCCGACGGAGAGAAAATCGACCTTCGGACAAAGCTCGTCGAGTTGCCACAAGAGCGACGGCACTTCCACCATGACGCCGAGTTCGAGCTTTGACGGTATGGGATGGTTATGACGGGCGAGATGCAGCAATTCGCGCGCGACCATGGTTTTGGCGCGATCGAGCTCCTCGATCATGGCGATCATCGGGAACATGATGCGCAGGGGACGGCCGTCGGCGGCGCGCAAAAGGGCGCGCAATTGCGAGCGCAGCAGCACGGGGCGATCGAGGCCGATGCGGATGGCCCGCCAGCCCAGCGCCGGATTTTCCTCCTGCACCTGGGCCATATAGGGCAGCACCTTGTCAGAACCGATATCGAGCGTGCGAAAAGTGAGCGCCCGATCTCCAACGGCATCGAGCGCCGTGCGGTAAAGATCTTCCTGCTCGCTCAGGCGGGGGAATCTGGCCGCCACCATGAATTGCAATTCGGTGCGAAACAGGCCGACGGAAAGTGCCCCCGTTTCCGCGACATGCTGAAGATCGACCAACAGGCCCGCGTTCATATGCAGATCGATCTTCACGCCATCCCGCGTGACGGCCGGCACGGCGCGCAGCTTGTGATATTGCTCCTGGCGTCTGGCGCGCAGACGCGCCTTTTCCGCATAAGCATGTTCGATGTCATGGGGCGGCCGCACATGGACGTCACCCGTGCTGCCGTCGAGAATGAGGGCGTCATTGGGTTCGACGAAATCGGTGATATTGGCGACATCGCCGACCATGGCGATGCCAAGCGCGCGGGCGACGATCGCCACATGGCTTGAAGCGCCGCCATCCTCGAGCACAAGGCCGCGCAATTTTGTGCGATCATATTCGAGCAAAGCGGCGGCGCCCATGGATCGCGCGACGATGATCGCATGATCGGGCAGATTGGCATGTTCCGGCACAAAATTCTGGCCGGTCAACTGATGCAGGAGCCGATTGGCGAGATCGTCGAGATCGTGCAGGCGCTCGCGCAGATACGGCTCTGTACGCCTTTGCAGCTTGGCACGGGCGTCATTCTGCACCCGTTCGACGGCCGCCTCTGCCGTCAGGCCGCTCGAAATTGCCTCGCGCAGGCGGCGCAGCCAACCACGATCATGCGCGAACATGCGAAAGGTTTCGAGCACGTCGCGATGTTCGCCAGGCCCGATATTGCCGCTTTCGATCAGCCGGTCGATCGAGTCACGCAGAGCGTTGATGGCGGTATCGAGCCGCGCAATTTCTGCCTTGGTGTCCTCGGCGATCAGCTGTTTGACGATGATCCGCGGCTCGTGCAGGACGACACGGCCGAGGGCGACACCATCGGCGACAGGAGTCCCCTTGATCGCCAGCGGGCGGCGCAAGGCAATATCCTGGCCGGGTGGAACCAAGGATTGCAGCTGGCCGGAGGCGATCATCTCGGCGAGCAGCATGGCGGTCGTCTGCAGCGCCTCGATTTCCTCCTCGGAATAAGTGCGGCGCGCCTTGTTCTGCACCACCAGAACGCCGAGCGTATTGCCGCCGCGCAGGATCGGCACGCCGAGGAAGGAGGAATAGATCTCCTCGCCGGTTTCCGGCCGGTAGAGGAAGGAGGGATGTTGCTGCGCGTCGGACAGCGCCAGGGCTTCGGCGGTTTCGGCGATCCGGCCGACGAGACCTTCTCCGGTATGGATCAGGGTCAAGTGAACCGCTTCCGGCTTCAAACCTTCCGTGGCGTAAAGTTCCAGGCTCCCATCGGCGCGAAGCACGTAAACCGAGCAGACCTCGGCGACCATATTGGCGGCGATATGCGTGACGATTTTGTCGAGCTGGGCCTGCGGGCTGATCGATTCCGCCATGACTTCGCGGAGCCGACGCAAGAGCAGACGTGGGCCACCGAGAGCGCCATACATAGCCGTTTCCTGTTCAGCCCCGGGGGGCCCATATTGCGGCATCGGTCGGCCAGCCTTGGGGCATAAGTCGTCATTGGTTTGTTTTTAAAGGCGAAACCAATGCAGCTCTGATCTTGAGCCTCAGCGCTCTCGCAAGAGGCGCTCAGGCAGGCGGAAGGCGACCGGGCCTTTTCGTTGCTTCGGTCGGTTTAAGCAAGGCAAACTCCGGACCGCAAGCAGGAAATGCAGCTAAAAACAAAGAGTTTTTGCTGCGCTGCACCAAAACGCAAAGTGAATCAAGGCTGATCAAGACCATAGAGGGTATGCAAGGTCCGTACCGCCAATTCAGTATAGGCCGCCTCGATGAGGATTGAAAATTTGATCTCCGAGGTCGTGATCGCCCGAATATTGATCCCCTTGTCGGAAAGAGCCTTGAAGGCGCGCGCGGCAACGCCCGCGTGGCTGCGCATGCCGACCCCGATGGCCGAGACCTTCACCATATCGGTGGTGCCTTGCAGATTCGAAAAGCCGATCTGCGATTGTGCCTTATAGAGAATCTGCTGGGCGCGCTCGAATTCCGTTCCTGGCACGGTGAAGGTAATATCCGTCGCATGATCAGCCGAGGCGACCTGGATGATCATGTCGACATTGATATTGGCCTCGGCGAGAGGCATGAAAATGGCTGCGGCAACGCCCGGATGATCGCTCACGCGGCGCAGGGTGATCTGCGCCTCGTCACGCGAAAAAGCGATGCCCGTGACGACTTGTTGCTCCACAATATCCTCCTCATCGCAGATCAGCGTGCCGGGCCTTGGGGTTTCGGGATCGTCGAAGGACGAGCGCACAAAGGTTTTGACTTTGTGCAGCATGGCGAGCTCGACCGAGCGGACCTGCAGCACTTTGGCTCCGAGCGACGCCATTTCGAGCATTTCCTCGAAGGCGATCTTGTCGAGCCGTTTGGCCTTGGGCACGACGCGCGGATCGGTCGTATAGACGCCATCGACATCGGTATAAATGTCACACCTCTCGGCGCCGATCGCCGCTGCGACCGCCACGGCGCTCGTATCCGAGCCGCCGCGCCCGAGCGTGGTGATTCTCTGTGTCGGTTCGTGGATGCCCTGGAACCCGGTAATGACGGCGATTTCCTGACGGGCCTCGAAGCCCTCGATCAGATTCTTGCCGTCGATGGACACGATTCGCGCCGCGGCATGGGCATCGGAGGTGTGGATCGGCACCTGCCATCCCTGCCAGGACCGCGCCGGAAGACCCATATCGCGCAAAACAAGGGCGAGAAGCCCCGCCGTGACCTGTTCGCCAGAGGCGACGACCGCATCATATTCGCTCGGATCGTAGAGGGGGGAGGCCTCCTTGCACCAGCCGACGAGCTCATTGGTCTTGCCGGACATGGCCGATACAACCACGGCAATGTCGAAACCCGCCTTGCGTTCCCGCAGCACATGCCGCGCCACATTCCGGATACGGTCGATCGTCGCGACCGACGTGCCGCCAAATTTCATAACGAGACGGGGCATCGGACTCCGTACTGATTCAGGATCAAAGAAAACAGGAAAAGGAAGCCAGGCAAGGGGCCAATGGCTTCCGTCAGTGTGCGGCCTATATAGGAAGCGCGCGGTTTGGCCAAGGTCTGTTAATTTTTTACATCACAGGGAGACAGCTGGCCCGGATTAGGGCTAGTCGTTTCTCTCGAAACCCTCTTGGCCTTCTCTGGCGTCAAAGCCAGCGTCTGGGGCCTTCTCCGGGCGGTGTGCCACCATTGCCATAAAGGCGCTTGGCGATGAAGCCCCAGATGAACAGCACGATGATCGCCCCGACCGTGGCGCCGACGAAACTCGCTCCCTGGTCCAGACGATACCAGCCAACCAATTGACCGAGCTGCGTCGCGACGAAGGCGCCGGCAATACCGAGCGCGACAGTCAGGATGAAGCCCGAAGGCTTATGCTCACCAGGACCAATCCAGCGAGCGATCATGCCGGCGACAAAGCCGATGATGATGATCCATAAAATCCCTAGAACACTCATGAACAGAATCCTTGATGTTCAATGACGCGCCTCGACGTCGAGGAACGCCCCATCAGGCTTAGCAGTTGCATAGCTCATGCAGAAAAACCTGTTCCCTGCAAGACGTGGCAGAAACATGAGATTTTGGGGAACAAATCCGATGAAGGGATTGGGTTAAGAATTTCCGATTTTTCGGATAGACTCATTGGCAAATTCCAGGATCATCGCACCGCCGAACGACCCGTTCGGCGCGATCTTCGTTGAAAGGAACGCCGATGTCCGGCATGCAGCCGCAAGCGACCCATCTTGACACCCGCCGCCGCCGTATTCAATTTCGCGCCTGGCATCGCGGCATGCGGGAGATGGATCTCCTGCTCGGTGGTTTCGTCGATTCCGAACTTGCCAAGCTGAGCGATGCCGAACTCGACGATCTCGAACATTTGATGGACGCGCTCGACCGCGATCTTTTCACTTGGCTCACCGGCGAGGTGGCGCTGCCCGCCGATTATGATACGCCGATGTTTCACAAGATCCTGGCTTTCCATACGCATTCTAGTCCGATTCACCTTTGAGCGGTCCGCTGCCCCTCACTTTGCCGGTTTTTTGACAAGTGACCGATTTCAAACGCGCCGTCGCCGAACTCGCTAAGGGCGGCTCCCTGACTTTGGCTTCCGTGGCCGATGGCTACGACGCCTTTTGCCTCGCCGATCTGATTCATGCCTGTGCCCGTGCCGGCGAGGAACGCTCCGTGGTGCTGGTGCATGTGGCGCGTGACAGCACGCGGGCGCGGGCCTTTGGCGAGGCTCTGGCCTTTGCGGCGCCGGATGTCGAAATCCTCGACCTGCCGTCCTGGGATTGCCAGCCTTATGACCGCGTCTCGCCAAACGCGGCGATTGCCGCCAAACGGATGATGGTGCTGGCGCGTCTCGCCCGTTCGCGCTCCTCCCTGGAACGGCCGCGCATTCTCTCGACCACCGTCAATGCCTTGGTCCAGCGCTTGCCGCCCTTGCGCTTCATCGCCGCCAATACTTTTTCAGCCGCGCCCGGCAATGCCGTCGCGCTCGATGGCCTTGCGGCCTGGCTCGAGACCAATGGCTTTGCACGGTCCTCGACCGTGCGGGATACCGGCGAATATGCAGTGCGCGGCGGCATTGTCGATCTTTACGCGCCCGGCATGGCGCAGCCGGTCCGGCTCGATTTCTTTGGCGATACGCTGGAATCCATCCGTTCCTTCGATCCGGAAACCCAGCGCACCATTGGCCAATTGCGCGCGCTCGATCTTGTGCCGATGAGCGAGGTGCAACTGACCACCGAGACGATCCGCCATTTCCGCCAGGCCTATGTCGCGCGTTTCAATGCGCAGACGCGCGGCGATACGCTTTATGAGACGATCAGCGAGGGACGAAGGCACCCAGGCTGCGAACATTGGCTGCCTCTGTTCTACGACCATCTCGATACATTGTTCGATTATGTCGGCGGCGCGCCTTTCGTACTCGATCCGCAGGCCGAGGAAGCGGCGAAACAACGGCTCGCGCAGATCAAGGATTATTATGAGGCCCGCAAATCGGCCTATGACGCCGACCCGGCCCATGTGGCCTATAAGCCTCTGCCGCCCGATGCACTTTATCAGACGCCGGAGCAATGGGGCAAAACGCTGTCCCTCACCAGCCTCGTGCGCATTTCGCCCTTCGCCGTGCCGCCGGATTCTTCGCGCGGCCCTGTCGTTGATCTGAATTCCAAACCCGGACGCA
Organism: Beijerinckia indica subsp. indica ATCC 9039; assembly: GCF_000019845.1. NCBI lineage: Bacteria > Pseudomonadati > Pseudomonadota > Alphaproteobacteria > Hyphomicrobiales > Beijerinckiaceae > Beijerinckia > Beijerinckia indica. Next base: position 1,018,996 of record NC_010581.1, read on the forward strand.
GTTTCGCCGCCGAGCGGGCCGATCCCGAGGCCAATGTGTTCGAGGCCGCGCTGACCCATGTGCGGGCCCTGCAAGGCGCGGGCAAGCGCGTGATCCTCGCCGCCTGGACGGATGGCTCGCGTGAGCGGCTTGCCCATGTCATGGCCGATCATGGCCTCAAGGATCAGGAAACAATTTCCTCCTTCACCCAGGCGCAGGCGCTGAAACCCTCCACCGTGGCGCTCGGCGTCATCGGCCTGGAACAGGGTTTTGAGGCGGAAGGGCTTGCCGTCGTCGGCGAGCAGGACATTCTGGGCGACAGGATCGTGCAGACGCGCCGCAAAGTCCGCCGCGCCCAGGATTTCTTGAGCGAGGTCGCCTCGTTGCAGGCGGGCGATCTGGTGGTCCATGTCGAACATGGCATCGGCCGGTTCATTGGCTTGCAGACCATCGAGGCGGCGGGCGTGCGCCATGATTGCCTGGAACTGCATTATGCCGAAGGCACAAAGCTTTTCCTGCCCGTCGAAAATCTCGAATTACTTTCGCGCTATGGCTCGGAAGAATCCGATGTCCCGCTTGACCGTCTCGGCGGTGGCGCCTGGCAGAAGCGCAAGGCGCGGATGCGCCGGCATATTCTCGAAATGGCCTCTGGTCTCATCAAGGTTGCCGCCGCGCGCGAGACAAGGGAAGCGCCGAAACTGGTGCCACCCGAAGGGCTCTATGCCGAATTCTGTTCAGGTTTCCCTTACGAGGAAACCGAGGACCAGCAGGCCACCATCGACTCGGTTCTGGAGGATCTTTCCTCGGGCAAGCCGATGGACCGCCTTGTCTGCGGAGATGTCGGTTTCGGCAAGACGGAAGTGGCGCTCCGCGCCGCCTTCGACACGGCGATCAATGGCAAACAAGTCGCCGTCATCGTGCCGACGACTCTCTTGGCCCGCCAGCATTACAAGAATTTTTCAGCCCGTTTCGCGCATCTGCCGGTCACAGTCGCGCAAATGTCGCGCATGGTCTCCGCCGCCGATCTCAAAGCCGCCAAGGCAGGCATTTCCTCGGGCAATGTCGATATTATCGTCGGCACTCATGCCGTGCTGGGCAAGGGGATCACGTTCAAGGATCTCGGCCTCGTCATCATCGACGAGGAACAGCATTTTGGGGTCAAGCACAAGGAACGCCTAAAGGAACTCCGCGCCGAAGTGCATGTGCTGACCCTTTCGGCAACGCCGATCCCGCGCACGCTGCAGCTCGCCATGACCGGCGTGCGTGATCTCTCGATCATCGCCACGCCGCCGGTCGATCGTCTGGCCGTGCGTACCTTCATTTCGCCCTTCGATGATCTTTTGGTCCGCGAAGCTCTGTTGCGCGAGCGTTATCGCGGCGGGCAGAGTTTTTATGTCGCCCCGCGCATCGAAGATCTCGAGGATGTCGCGACATACCTGCGCACCCATGTGCCGGAGGTCAAATTCGTGGTCGCGCATGGACAAATGGCGGCGACCGAGCTCGAAGATAAAATGGCCGCCTTCTATGAGGGCAAATATGATGTGCTGCTCTCAACCGCCATTGTCGAATCCGGTCTCGATATTCCAACCGCTAACACTTTGATCGTGCATCGCGCCGATATGTTCGGCCTTGCCGCGCTCTATCAATTGCGTGGCCGCGTTGGCCGCTCGAAAATCCGCGCTTACGCGCTCTTCACTGTGCCGCCGAATAAGACCCTGACGCCACAGGCCGAGCGGCGGCTGAAAGTGCTGTCCTCGCTCGACACGTTGGGTGCGGGCTTCCAGCTTGCCAGCCACGATCTCGATATTCGCGGCGCCGGCAATCTGCTCGGCGATGCGCAATCGGGCCATATCAAGGAAGTCGGCTATGAACTCTATCAGCAAATGTTGCAGGAGGCGGTCGAGGCCCTGAAGTCGGGCATAGAGGCGCCGGTCGAGGAAGCCTGGTCGCCGACCATCACGCTCGGCACGCCGGTCACGATTCCAGAAGATTATGTGCCCGATCTGCAATTGCGTCTGACGCTCTATCGCCGCCTCTCGACCATCGAAAGCGAGGCGGAAATCGAAAGTTTCGCCGCCGAAATGATCGACCGTTTTGGGCCCATGCCGAAGGAGGTCGAGCAATTGATGCAGCTCGTCGCCATCAAACTATTGTGCCGCAAGGCGCATGTGGAAAAAGTGGATGCGGGCCCCAAGGGCGTCATCATCGGCTTCCGCGACAATGCTTTCGCCAATCCGCAAGGGCTTGTTCGCTATGTCGCGCAGCAAGGGTCTGAGGCCAAGGTGCGCGCGGATATGAAGATCGTCTTCTCCCGCGATTTCGCCAATCCCAATGTCAGGCTGGAAGGCACGAAACAGCTCGTGCGCACACTCGCGGCCATAGCCATGAAACAGGCGGCATGACACTATGCCGCGCCGTTACACGCTCGAAGAGGAACGATTGTTTGCGCGGCTCTATGAGCTGAACAAAGCCGTCGAGATTCTGTGTGATCACAAACATGGCGCATACTTCGAGACGATCATCAAAGTGACGGCGGAATTCGGCATGAGTGTCGAAGCGGCTCTGTCACCCAAAATCGCCGAAACGATGCGTGCCGGCCTGCCGTTGCTGGAAGAGGGTATGGATGGCAAACCGGTGCGCCGGCTGAAGTTTTTTGATGGGCGGTTTACGCTGGAATGGCCCTATGTGAAGCATGCTTTGGGGAAGGGCGGGGTGTGAGGCTATCACATAGCGCTATTCAAATTACTCAATTTTCAGATGGCCATTAGCGGTGGATCGCATCAAATGCGCGATACTTCACTGCTTTTACTCAATATGAGCAGATGAAATCTCTTGAAAGATATCTCGTATAACAGCCGGGCAGAAGCCTGGGTAGTCAAGAAGAATAGTGTTTACCATTTTCCTTACAAGGTGTCCTCTGTTTTTAGTATAACGCTTCAGTGATGGGAATTTATCCGCGAGAATTGTCTCGAGGTCGTGTCCACTCATCGTTGTGTAGCTATTTTTGACTTCAATCTTCTGGCCACTAATGTATGTGTTCAATCGCTTATTTGAATCGTCGCCTGGCAGTACAAGGACATCTTGGACCGTGTCGGCGAGAGCCTGTAGCTCCGTCCCATTCAGTGTATCGAGGTTTGAGTATGAACGGACTTGCCTATCTGCTGGAGCGCCATCTCGGATTAACAGAAACGAGATCAGGAGAGGGTCCAGAAGCACATTCTCTAATGTATAGTGGGTGCCGCTTGCCAGTACCTTGATACGCTGATCTGGAGTGGCTGTGCCATCCCAATCGATGAGCCCAAAGACTGACTGGTTGCCTTTCCCAGCCAAGTTTTGAACTATGTTCGTGACAATGGTGCATCCAGCGTTGATTTCATTGTTGTCCTTGATCCTCATTCCGGTTGAAATAAAATTCAACTCACGGGGCATATTTAGGCGGGTTTTTATTAGGGTATAGATAGTTTCATATATTGCAGCATCTGTATCGCTTTCGACGAAAACTTGGCGGCGCCCGGAAAAGTCTATGGAGAGTATCGGCACGCCGTAGGTTAACCCATTCAAGGCCTTCTGCTTCGAAATTTTTTGTGGCTGGGATGTTCCGGGAACCTTTTGGAAAAGAGATTCCTCATCTGCGAGGGCGACTGTCGTTGGCGAATGTGTCGTGAGGATGCACTTGATCCCTAGTTTTTGTACTAACCCATCGCTTATGCCTTTCAGCCAGCGGTACGCCATCTCAGGGTGGAGCGATGCATCCATTTCATCAAGGAGTAAAAGCCGCGGGCGGATGATGCTGATCCGCAATGGATCAAACGGGAATAATGAAAGGGCAAATCGAAGCAACACCTTCTCGCCTGACGACAGTGCACCGAACTGAACCGTAGCACCAGTGTCTGTCCGCTCAAGAGAAAAAGTATAGGGTTGGGAAAGCTCGAGAGCGGGCGCTGTTACGCGGTAGGCAAGCCCAAAGCTTTGAATAAATTCGGATACTAGCTCCCAGGGCGGATGTCCATAGTGTTCCCTGAACGCATTGTCGCTGAGTCCATTTGAAGTCCCGTTGCGTCGGTCTGCACATGTATAGAGATCGTTTTGTGCCATGGCATCACGATAGCGAGCGATGACCAACGAAATCTGTGGTTCGAAAATGCTGAAACCACCCCAGCAATTGCGGCTGAGTACTTGCATCTTTGTAACCTCGAGCGGCGAAATCCTAAGAATCTCTGCTACGTCTTTCACCAGCAACCGCAGCGCATGTAGATCGGCATCTAATGGATGTCCGGGTTGTGTCAAATGGATCGTCAGTTTTGATTGCGCATCGTCAAAAGCTTCCTTTATTTCCAATGCTTTGCGCGATCCAACAGTTATTCCGGCTTTTGTGAGGATCGCGTCGTAACCGAATTGCCAAGGATCTTCTTCGGAACTCAGATAGGATGATATAGGGCATCCAAGTGCATTTTCGAGATTTGAGAGACTGTCTGCGAGCACAGTCTTCCGGAGGATATCAAAATTCAAGAGTCGGTGATTCAATTGGTGATTTGGATTATGGCCACCCGCGATCGAGCTAAGAACAGCCCCAGAAAAAATATCAGCAGTAATAAATGAGTTTTCGATGCGGACGATTGACCCAGGAGGAATTGTGGCTGGGTGACCAGCATGGAACCCAGGAAGGGAAGGAAATAAGTCCGTCTCTGCTGCTCCAATCTCGATTGCTTGCAGCAAATGGCTCTTTCCACTACCGTTCAGGCCGACGAGGATAGTTAAATCAGGAAGTTCGACCTCATCAAATGGCTGGATCGAAAGATGCGGCCGGACTACTTTAAGTTTCATAGCGTCTCTCTGTTTATGCGTCAGCAAATACAAGATCAACGTTAAGATTCTAGCCGCAATCAATATGAAGATTCTTAACGTTGATTAACCGGAAATCTCCGAAATTCTTGTAACGGCTGTGATTCTTTTGGAATCTAAATTAGATCAAAGGATATAAAGCCCTTATCAAATATCTATCTTTACAGAGAATAGGAGAGTCACACAATCTGCCTATCCACAACAAACCAGCCTCATAGTTTCGTCATCGCCTTCAAACAAGTCACCCTTCTCGGCATAGTCGCCGGATACATCGATGTCATCGGCTATCTCGATCTTAGCATCTATACAGGCGCTATGACGGGCAATACGGCGCAGCTCGGAATCGAGCTCGCGCGCGGCAACTGGCATATTGTCACCACCATCGGTCTTGTGCTTGTGGCCTTCTTTTGCGGCGGCATTGTTTCGAGCATCATCCGGCGCATGATGCAGCCGCCTGTTCTTGAACTTCTCTTGATGGCGCTTTTGCTTCTGGTCGCGCAAGTCCTGCGTCTCGCGCAAAATGTCTCGCTGCGATGGGAATTGGTGCTTCTCGCCATGGCGGCGGCGATGCAGGGCGAAACCATTTCCCGCTTTTCTGGCGTTGCTTTGCAAACGATCGTCATCACCAATAATCTTCTGAAATGCGCGAAAGCCTTCGTGGATTATTGCGCGGAACATCTCTGCGGCGCTCCCAGGCAAGGCAAGGGCGTGCATTGGGCGGAAAGTGCTCTGCCGGGCATGGCTTGGGTTTCCTATGCCATTGGCGCCGTGAGCGCGGCGCTTATCGTGGCGCGCAGCGATTATCCGCTGATCGTGCCGATGATCCTGCTCGGCCTTGTCATTGGATTCACTCTTGCCTTCGAGCGCGGGCAGGCTGGCAAATCGGAATAATCGACGCGTCTCTGGCTCGCAAAGAGAACCACAAAATCTGGCCAAAAAGCCGCAAAAGCTCCCTCTCGATCCATCCTTGCCCTTTTCGAGACGAAACCTCTCATCTTTGGGGCTCACGAAACGGTGACACCCGCACTATCTTGCACCTGAATTCAAGGCTCCTATTTTGTCATTGAACAGTCATCAAACTGTCATAAAAGAAAAAGGAGCAAGACATGACTTTGGGAAAATCCCTCATCCTGGCGGCAATGGTTTCGGCTGGCCTGACCAGCGCCGGCTGGGCGAAATCCCAGCACGAGCCGCATGCGCGGCATCATCATGCGGCTCCTATCTATGTCGCGCCGGATGGCATGAGCGATCATTCGGCCACTGGGACGCACCCTTATCGGGCTGGCGAAGGCTCCGCCACCAATGATAATCTGGACATTGGCAATAGCGGTCCCAATTGAGGCTGAATGCTTTTCAGCATGAGTCTCCGTCATGGCGAGCATCGCTTGTTGAATCGGAAACGGGAGAGGCGCTCCAAATTTTCATGAACGCATCAAACCGAAAAGCGGGTGCCCGCTTTTCGGTTTGATGTTGTCGGGTGAACGATCAATTTGGCCGGGCGTGCGGCGCCGCCGCCCTCAATAAACCAAAATAAATCAATGCAGCCGGCGCATTCTCTTTAATCCTTGGCAACCTCGCTGCCGGATCATGCGTTTTCAGGCGCGGCGCGGCAGATCTCAATGTCCTTGCTTTTGCTGGGAACGGCGGGCAAGGTGCTGTCGTGATGACCTGACGTGGTCTTGCTGAGGGAGGCGGGCCAGATGTTCGGATCGCGATGGTCCTGGCTGTTGGCGGGGTCGGTCGCCATTGGCTTGCTGCTGGTCGCGTCGATTGTGGCCGCCGTCTATTTCCTGAAACCGCATGCGACCTTGTACGTCACGACCGGACCCGCCGGGAGTGCCGCGGACGCTTTCATGCAGGCTTTCGTCAAAGTGACGACAAGCGAGCATCCGCGGATTCAGTTCACGCTCGTCCCGGTTCCGGATCTGGCGGCCAGTTCCAAGGCGATCGAGGATCATCAAGTCAACCTTGCCATTGTCCGCAGTGATGTATCCCCGCCCGCGAATGGAATGACCATCGCGATTCTGCGACGCGCCGCCGTCGCCTTCGTCCTGCCGCCAAAATCCCCCATCGACACGATCACAAAGCTCTACGGCAAGACGGTCGGTATCCCGCAAGGGTTCATTCAGGAGAATAATGCGCAAGCTCTCGATACAATATTAAGTTACTATAATATTTCGCCTACAGCCGTGAAACGGGTTTTCCTCGCACGGGAGGAGATCGGCGAGGCCGTTCAACAAAAGCGTGTCAATGCGGTTCTGGCCATTGGCCCTGTTGGTCCGGGGGAAGTGGTTGATGCCGTCTCCGCGATCGCCAGGGCAACCAAGGGCACGCCGGGCATTCTTGCCATTGACGAGGCGGAAGCCATCGCCAAACGGTTTCCCGGCTTCGAATCGCTTGATGTTCCAGCCGGCGCTTTCAGAGCCAAACCAGCAACGCCGAATGATCAGGTGACGACGCTCGCTGTCACTTATCGGTTTGTCGTTCCAGATACGATGCTCAATGTCGTGGCCGGGGCCCTTGCCCGATCGATCTTCGCGACAAAGGCCAAACTCATGGCTCTAAGCCCTCTCGCCAATGAAATCGAAGCGCCCGATCCCGATAGTAAAAGCCCGATCTTGCCTATTCATCCAGGTGTCACCGCTTATCTGAGCAGCGGAGAGCAAAGCTTTTTCGAGGAGTTTCAGAGCTATATTTATATTGGGACCATGATTGCGAGCGTGCTCGGCTCTGCGTTTGCCATTATCAGCGGGCGGCTGAGCAGTCAAAAATCCGACGCTGCCATGCAACAAATCACCCGGCTGATCGAAATCGCCGATCAAGCCGCGAGTGCCGAGCTGGCAGGGCTTGATGCCTTGGAGAAGGAATTCAACCAAATCGTGGCATCGCTTCTGACCCAGCATGCCGTGGATACAGGCGGGTCGAGCGCTTTTTCCGTTGCCATCGATCATACACGCCATGCCATCGAACACCGCCGCCAGATCTTGGAACCAAGGTCGCCGCAGAGCGCGTGATCGCAACGGACCATCAACTCGGCCAGGCATGCAGCGCCGTCGCCACGACCTCCTGTAAATCCTTGCGCGTGACGCCAGCCATCGCTTGCACGCAAAGACCAATGGCCAGCGTCATGACGAAACGGGCGAAGGCAGCGGGATCGACCGCCATGGGGAAATCACCCTCATCACGCGCGCGGCCAAGACGTTGGCGGAGCAGGGTTTCATCCAAGACGCGGCGTGCGGTCAATTCCTTGCGGATCGATTCACTCGCCTCGGAACAGACCAGTGCGCCATTGATGCCGAGAGACCCCGCCGGTGTTTGCTGGCCTGTGGCGATTTTCACATAACCATCCAGCAAGGTTTCGACGACAAGGCGTGCCTTGGGTTCAGCCAAAGCCTTGGCGATGAAACGCATATAGGTTTGATAATAGCGGTCCAGCGCCTTGCGGAACAATTCTTCCTTGTTGCCGAAGGCGGCATAGAGGCTCGGCTTGGTAATGCCGAGCGCCTCCGTCAGATCGGCGAGAGAGGTCCCCTCATAGCCGTTGCGCCAGAACAGGGCGAGCGCCCGGTCGAGGGCCTCGTCGAGATCGAATTCCCGAGGGCGTCCCATTATTTTCGCATGCTTCGTTCAGCATGCCTCCTTTTCGCCTGATCGTTATGCGATAAATGCATAGCTTCATCGCATTCTCTTTGTAATGCCTGACCCGGTCTCAAGTCACCGGGTCGAAGGTATGAAAAGGCCGTGACCAGTTTACTCCGCTGCGCTGGCGCTGGCCACGGCCTCCTGCCGCGCTTTGCCGTGCCCGAAGGGAGAGGAGAGCCGGCGCGCCGCGACATAGAAGATGGGCGTGAAGATAAGGCCGAAGAAGGTCACGCCCAACATGCCGAAGAAGACGGCGGTGCCGAGCGATTGGCGCATTTCCGCGCCGGCGCCGCTCGCCATCACCAGGGGCAACACACCGAGGATGAAGGCGAGCGAGGTCATCAGAATCGGCCGTAATCGTGTCCGCGCCGCCTGAACCGCGGCGTCTTTTGTTGTGGCGCCATCATCTTCCGCCTGTTTGGCGAATTCGACGATCAGAATGGCGTTTTTCGCGGCCAATCCAACGAGAACGACAAAGCCGATCTGCGCCAGAATATCGATCGCCATGCCGCGCATCATCAATCCCGTGACGGCGGCAAGCAGACACATGGGCACGATGAGAATGACCGAGAGCGGCAGCTTCCAGCTTTCATATTGCGCAGCAAGCACGAGAAAGACGAACAGGATCGAGGCGCCGAAAATCAGCAAGGTCGAAGTGCCAGCCACTTTCTGCTGATAGGCGATTTCCGTCCATTCATAGCCAAAGCCTGCAGGCAAATGCTCTTGTGCCAGACGCTCTATGGTTGCGAGAGCGGTGCCGGTGGAAACGCCTGGAGCCGCCGCGCCCATGATTTCCGCATTGGGGAACAGATTGTAACGCGGCACGCGATAGGGGGCTGTCTGCGGCTTGAATGTGGCGACCGTGCCAATCGGCACCATGGCCCCTTGGGCATTGCGGGTGCGCAGCCGGGCAATATCGTCGATATCGCGGCGGAAGCGTCCATCGGCCTGGGCGATGACTTCGTAGGTACGGCCGAGATAATTGAAATCATTGATATAGGCAGAGCCCAGATAGACTTGCAGCGCCTCGAAAACCCGCTCCGGCGTGACGCCGACCTTTTGCGCCTTGGCGCGATCGATATCGGCATAGACAGACGGTGTGCGCGTATTGAACAAAGTGAAGACGCCGGCAAAGGCAGGCGATTGATTGGCGGCGGCGACCAGATCCTGGGCGGCGGCCTCGAGCGCCGCCGAACCCAGGCCCTGGCGATCCTGCACCATGAGCTTGAAGCCGCCGGCGGTGCCGATGCCCTGGACAGGCGGCGGCGCGATCGAGAGGATGAAGGCGTCCTGGACCGCGGCCAGTTTCTGGCGCAGTTCCGCGAGAATGGCGACGCCCGTCTGCCCCTTGGCGTGCCGCTCCTCGAAAGGATCGAGCACGGCGAAAATGGTGCCGGCATTGGACGCATTGGTGAAGGTCGTCGCATCGAGCGCCGAGAAGGGCACGACATGGGCGACGCCGGGGGTTGCAAGGATCAGGTCAGTCGCCTGGCGCAAAACCGCTTCTGTGCGATCGAGGGAAGCGCCTGGCGGCAGTTGCAGAATATTGATGAGATAGCCTTGATCCTGCTCCGGCACGAAGCCGGTCGGCGCGCGGCTGAACTGCCAGCCGGTGAGGCCGATCAAGCCGGCATAGACGATCAGCACCATGGCCGAGAGGCGGATCAAGCGTGATGTCGCGCGGCCATAAGTGTTGGAAAGCCAGTCGAAGCCGCGATTGAAAAGGTTGAAAAAGCCCTGAATCAGCCGCGCGGGTCCAAAACCCTTGGCATGATGGTCATGCTCTTGTGTATGCGGACGCAGGAGAAGCGCGCAAAGCGCCGGGCTCAAGGTCAGCGAGACGAGGCAGGAGATGATTGTCGAGGCCGCAATGGTCACAGCGAATTGCCGGAAGAAGGCGCCGCTGATGCCGGAAATGAAGGCCGAGGGAATGAACACGGCGCAGAGCGTCAAGGCGATGGCGATCAAAGCGCCACCGACTTCATCCATGGTCAGGTGCGCGGCCTCGCGCGGGGATAGCCCCTTTTGCAAATTGCGCTCGACATTTTCGACCACGACAATGGCATCATCGACCACGATGCCAACCGCGAGGACGAGACCGAACAAGGACAGATTGTTCAGCGAGAAACCGAGTGCGGCGAGAATGGCGAAAGTGCCGATCAAGGAAATCGGAATGGCGACGATCGGAATGATCGAGGCCCGCCAGGTTTGCAGGAAGAGAATGACGACCACGACAACAAGCGCGATAGCCTCGATGATCGTATGCAGAACTTCATGCACGGATTGTTCGATGAAGCGTGTCGGATCATAGACGACATCGTAAGCGAGCCCGGGCGGGAAATCGCGAGCAAGTTCATCCATGGTGGCGCGGACGCGGTTCGCGGTTTCCAGCGCGTTGGAACCGGGCTGCTGATAGACAGGAATCGGCACGGCATTGCGTCCGTCGAGGAAGCCATTGGCGCCGTAATCCTGGGCGCCGACCTCGACCCGGCCCACGTCCTTCACACGTGTCAAACGGCCTTGTTCATCCGATTTGATGATGATCTCGGCGAATTCCTCCGGCTTTGTCAGCCGGCCCAGCGTCTGCACATTCAATTGGAACGCGGCCGCGGAGGGCAGCGGCGGTTGGTTGAGAATGCCGGCTGAGACCTGGACATTCTGTGCCTGCAAGGCGGAGACGACCTCGCCGGCGGTCAGGCCATAGGCCGCGACCTTGTCGGGATCGAGCCAGATCCGCATCGAATAATCGCGGCTGCCGAACACTTGCACATCGCCAATGCCTTCAAGTCGCGACAGCACGTCGCGAACATGGAGCGTGGCATAGTTCGACATATAGAGCTGATCACGCGAGCCATCCGGAGAAAAGAGATGGACGAGGATCAGAATGTCCGGGGTGGTTTTGCGCACTGTCACGCCGAGCCTTTGCACCTCTTGCGGCAGGCGCGGCAGAGCGATGGAGACACGGTTCTGGGTCAGGACCTGGGCGGTGTCGAGATTGGTGCCGATCTTGAAGGTGATGGTGATGACGAGCTTGCCGTCGCCGGTCGCCTGGCTGCTCATATAGAGCATGTTTTCGACGCCGTTGATCTGTTGTTCGAGCGGTGTCGCGACCGTGCGGCTGACAACATCCGCCGAGGCGCCGGGATAGGTCGCGGTGATCTGCACCGTCGGCGGCACGATCTCGGGATATTCAGCGACGGGCAAAGTGAAATAGGCGCCAAGCCCGATGATGGTGATGAACAGGCTCAGAACCGTCGCGAAAATCGGGCGGTCGATGAAGAAATGGGACAAACGCATGGGTCGCCCTCGTACCAATGGTCGCAGATAGCGAGCGTGAATTTCTTTCTCGAATTGTTACTTTTTAAGCATAAGCAAAAATTCGAGAGTGCCCTGTCGGTTATTCTTGATGACCGATGGCGTTACAATTTCGCTGCGGCTTCGATCGTGCCGGGCACGGCGGTAACCTTGGAGCCGGGACGCGCGCGGATGAGGCCGTTGATGATCACTTGATCGTTGGGGGCAAGACCCTCGTTGATCACGCGCAAACCATCGACGAGGGGGCCGGTCTTCACCACTTTGGGGACGACGCTTTTGTCATCGGCGACCGTCATCACGATTTCACGCGATTGATCGGCGCCAAGAGCGGCGGCGGGCACGAGCAGCATGGGCTTGGGGGTGCCGATCGGCACGCGCAGACGGGCAAACTGGCCGGGAGTGAGGGCGAGATCGGGATTGGGGATGGTGGCACGCGCGCGCAAAGTACCGCTCGAGCGCTCGACAGCATTGTCTAGAAAGGTGAGCTGGCCCTTGTAAATCGTGCCTTCTTCATCATCGAGAATGACATCGATCGTGGGGGCCAACGTATCCGAGCCTTGAGCCTTGGCGGCGTGTTGATAGGCGCGGTAATCGTTCTCGCTCATGTCGAAATCGAGATAGATCGGATCGAGCGAAACGAGAGTGGTGAGGAGGTTGGTGCCGCCAGTCGCCCCTCCGCCGGCGCCGCCATTGATGAGGCTGCCGACCGAGACGCGGCGGGAGCTGATCTTGCCATCGAAGGGGGCGGTGATCCGCGTGAATTCCAGATTGAGTTCCGCCGCGTGAACGGCGGCCTGAGCTTGATCGACCGCGGCCTGGGCGCCACGTTGCTGCTGGTTTCTCTGATCGACCGTTTGCGTGGTGGCATATTCACGCCGCTTCAATTCCTGCGCGCGCCAGATTTCCTGGTTCGCGAGATCGAGTTGGGCGACAGCCGTGCGATAGGACGCTTTCGCCTGCTCATATTGGATTTGATAGGGGCGCGGATCGATGACGAAGAGAAGATCGCCTTTATGGACGTTCTGGCCGTCCTTGAAATGATATTCAGTGAGATAGCCCGAAACCTGCGCCCGGATCTCGACGAAATCGATGGCCGATAATTGCCCGAGGAAGCCGGTCGTGGGGGCAAGCGTCTTTTGCAGCGGATGGCTCACTGTGACCGTTGGCGCGGGCGGAGCCGCTAAAGCCGGGGCGCTGCTCTGGGATTTGTAATAAACATAGGCAAGCGCGCCACCGCCCAGGACAAGAACGGCGAGCAGAGCCGAAGTTCTCCTTGAAGTCTTGCTGGCGCCCTCGCTGCGCGGCAGCGCGGGGTCACGCAGAACCCGTCGCTCGAGCCCGTCGATCGATGCTTCTTGCTGAATGGTCATGAGCCGTGCCCGCTGACATGCCTGGTTGGGGACAATGAGGCTCCCGCTACGGCATGAAAAATGATTGGCCGATCCGATCCGATTTTCGCCGTGGCGCATCCCGCGCCAAAGGTTAACTACCGACCGGTATAAAAGCAGGGTGCCTTGAGCGCCCATCCTTGTCAATCGTTTTATTCCGGTTGGTATGGAATTATTTTCTGGCTCAGCCGAGGCTGCCAGCGGAACGCTTCGCCAGCCATTTGTGCCGAAAAGCTTCCATGACGAAATCGAGGAAGGCGCGTGTCTTGGCGGCGGCAAGGCCTGATTGGCACAGGCGGATCCTGTTCCCCGCCGATCGAGAAGGGTAGGACATCCGGCGCTATGTCCTGACGAGCACTCTCACTCATAATTTCGTAAATTTTGCAGACCGGCCTTAATGGGCGGGGGCGGGTGACGGAGATCTCATCCGTTACTTTTTATCGAGGTGATATGTTACGTAACTTAATTGATGGAAATTATGATCTATAATAATCTCATGCGATAATGTCCGGCCATAAGGTGGCTTGGCGAGAGAGACCTGGCAAGAGAGAATGGATCGCGCGCATGGCTTTCTGGAAACTGTCGCATTCATCTTGTGCAAGCCGTTTTCGCCGCGCCTTGCTGCTTGTGCTTAGTGTCATTTGCATAGGTTCAGTGTTTTCCCATGCGGTTTTGGCCGAGGATCGGCCGGTCCTGCGCATTGGTGATCAACGTGGCGCGATCAAGGCGCTTTTGAAGGTCGCCGGTGAATTGGACCAGATACCCTATCGGCTCGAATGGTCGATTTTCCCCGTCGGCGCCCCCTTGGTCGAAGCGATAGCCGCCAATGCGCTCGATTTCGGCTATGTCGGTGATGCAACCGCTACTTTCGCACTTGCGGGTCATGCGCCGATCAAGACCATCAATGTCTGGCGTTTTCATGGATTTGGCGCGGCGCTCATCGTGCCCGAAAAGTCCTCCATTCACAAACTTGCTGATCTGAAGGCCAAGAAGATCGCTCTGGTGCGTGGCTCGCCCGCTCATCTTCTCGTCGCGGCGGCCTTCAAACAGGCAGGCATTCCCTTATCAGAGACCCATCTCATCAATCTGACGGTGGCGGATGCCAAGGCTGCCTTGGCATCCGGCAGTGTCGATGCCTGGGCGATATGGGATCCCTTTATTGCCGCCGCTGAACTCAATGATCATGCGCGCGTCATTCTCTCCTCGCAAGGCATTATCGATGAAGTCCTATGCGGCGTTGCGAGCGATCGCGCGATTGCCACGAAACGGGCTCAGCTTCTCGATTTCATCGCGCGGGTGCAGCGCGCCCATGCCTGGGCCGATTCCCATATTCCTGATTATGCGCGTGTCTATGCCGATGACACGGGTGTATCCTATGAGGTGGCGCTGAAAACTATTGAGCGGATGAAGGTTGTCGTGACACAAGCGGTCGAGGATCAAGATATTGCCGTACACCAGAAGGTGGCCGATCTTTATTTCGAGCTCGGGATCATCCCGGCTCATCTTGATGTTACGCAAGCCTATGATCGCAGCTTCGTAGTGGGTGAGGCTGGCGCGTCGCGCAGTCCTTGATCTGTATGCATGAAGGACATGTTCAAAACAGAGAGGAGGATGGTGCATGAGTCTAGGTGAAAATCTGTTCGAACCGGGCCGGATCGGTGATCTCGTTCTTCCCAATCGTCTTGTCATGGCGCCGCTTGGGCGGGCGCGGTCCGATCTTGCAACGCGTGCGCCTTTGGAAAGGGTCGCGACTTATTACGGGCAGCGTGCCAGCGCCGGATTGATTGTTTCCGAGGCGACACATGTCTCTCCGTTCAGTGTCAGCCGCCCGGGTGGGTCGGCGATTCATACACAGGCGCAGATCGCGGGCTGGAAACAGGTCACCAAAACTGTGCATCGGCAGGGCGGGCGGATTTTCCAGCAATTGTTTCATCTCGGCCGCAAGGCGCATGTGGAACGCTTGCCAGATAATCGGATACCGATTGCGCCTTCCGCCATTGCGGCCATTGGTGACGTGCCCGTAGCGGGGGGCCTGGCGCCTTTTCCTGTTCCGCGTGCATTGGAAACGGGAGAGATTCAAGGGATTATTGATGAATTCCACTTGGCGGCAGTCAATTCCCGCGCCGCCGATTTCGACGGCGTCGAGATCCATGCGGCCAATGGTTATCTGATCGATCAATTCCTGCGCGATCGATCCAATCGGCGACAGGATCTCTATGGGGGTTCCATCGAGAACCGCGCGCGCTTTCTGCTTGCGATCGTCGATGCGGCGGTGAATGTTTTTGGAGCCAGCCGGGTCGGCGTGAGAATTTCTCCGCATTTCACGCAAGATGGAATTGACGATTCAAATCCTGCCTCGCTCTATGGTTATGTCGCGCAAGAACTCGATCGCCGCAGGATCGCCTATCTGCATGTGATCGAGCCGGATACGATCGCGCCGCCGGAGCGGATCGCACCCCATTTACGCACGCATTATTCCGGTGCCTTGATCCTGTGCGGCGAGTTTACGCATGAGAGTGGTGAGCGCGCGTTAACCGAAAGACGCGCGGATTTCATCGCCTTTGGCCGGTTGTACATCGCTAATCCAGATCTCGTCGCCCGTTTTCGTTTGCAGGCGCCGCTCAATGCGCCGGACCCCGCGACTTTCTATAGTGGCGGCGATGAAGGTTATATTGATTATCCGAGCCTGACGCCGGCGCTCGCCGAAGTGAGCTGACTCTATCAACTGCGGCGGGGCGATCCAGACGCCCCGCTCTGTTCTTGTCTCTCCAGCTCTCCCGTGGAAGTCGTGGAGTTGCTCTGGTGAAATTTAAGCAAAAAAACGATTATGTGGTCGCGGCAGTCCCAGATGGTCGCGCAAGGTCTGTCCCTCATACTCGATCCGGAAAATTCCGCGCCGCTGTAATTCTGGCACAACGCGTTCGATGAAATCGTCGAGTCCTTCTGGAAGATAGGGGAACATGATGTTGAAACCATCGGATCCCTCTTCGCGAAGCCATTGTTCCATGGCATCGGCGATCATCGTGGGGGTGCCGACAAAGGCGAGACCGGCATAGCTGCCAGCCTTTTGCGCCAGTTGGCGGATGGTCAGATTCTTGGTTCGAGCCGCCTCGACGAGTCTCGCTCGCGCGCTGCGGCTCGCATTGGTCTCGGGGATTTCTGGTAGAGGACCGTCTGGGTCATAGCCGGAAACATCATGGCCCAGCATGCCATTCAAGGAGGCTATACCACTGTCATAATCCACCAGACTATCGAGATGGGCGCGCTTGGCTTGCGCCTCTTCGATGCTGTCGCCAACGACCACAAATGCGGCGGGAAGGATTTTGAGATGATCGGGGTCGCGGCCGATGGTCCGCATACGGCCTTTGACATCGGCATAAAATGCTTGCGCGGCGGCTAGCGTCGATTCCGCGGCAAAGACCACTTCGGCAACTTCTGCTGCGAGCTGACGTCCGGCTTCGGAGGAGCCAGCCTGAACGATGACCGGCCAGCCCTGGACAGGACGGGCAATATTCAGGGGGCCGCGCACGTCCAGGCTTGGTCCATGATGATCGAGGATATGCATTTTCGAAGGGTCGAAATAGATGCCGGCCTCGACATCGCGAATGAAAGCGTCGTCGGCAAAACTATCCCAAAGGCCTGTCACGACATCGTAGAACTCTCGCGCGCGAATATAGCGTGCGTCATGATCCATATGGTCTTTGTAGCCGAAATTCAGGGCCGCGTCCGGATTGGCAGTGGTGACGATATTCCAGCCGGCGCGGCCATTGCTCAAATGATCGAGCGAGGCAAAACGGCGGGCGATATGATAGGGCGTCTCAAAAGTGGTTGAAGCCGTCGCCACAAGCCCGATCCTTTCGGTGATCGCGGCCAAAGCTGAAAGCAGGGTAAAGGGCTCGAACGAAGTGACCGTATGACTTCGTTTCAGGGCCTTGAGCGGCATGTCGAGTACGGCGAGATGATCGGCCATAAAAAAAGCATCAAACTTCGCCGCTTCGAGTTTCAGAGCGAAATGTTTCAGATGCGAAAAATTGAAATTGGCATCGGGATAGGCGCCCGGATAACGCCAAGCGCCCGTATGAATGCTGATGGGACGCATGAAAGCGCCAAGATGCAATTGGCGTTGATCGCTCATCGGCATATCCTTTCAATCACCAAGGCGCATGGGCCACACATTTCATTCACTGTAAACAGGAATGCTGGCCATGGGCCTCTCTTATCGTCCAATGCATAGATAATTAATAGACTTAATTTAATTCAAGTTATGCTGCAGTAAAGATTAGGAAAATTTGAGACTTCCAATGAAAATCGACAGAAAATCTGCAATATCTGGAACGATCATGTCGCTATTATCGGCCATGGGCATATCGATAATGTGATGCGAGGCATGATCGGCAAGATAGCGAATATTTGAACGCGCTGACTGGTTATTCCGTCTCAAAGAGAGCTTTCAGCAAGCGCGTCGCATGCGATGATGCGCGACGAAGACCATGCTGGGCGCGCGAAAAGCCGCGCTCCTTTGATCAGGGATGAAGGCTCCATGAGTGTATTCGCCACGCCTGCGCTCGCCGCAAGGGTCCGTGCTGTCACAAAGATCGATCGCGCAGTGCTTATGACGACATCCTTGAAAACGTCCTTGTGGATGTCCTTAGCGACGGCTCTGGCCGTTTCCAGTTCCTCTGTCTGGGCACAATCAGAAGGGACCAAAGAGAAAACGACCACGGTGCCGACCGTCGCCTGTTCCAAAGAGGCGGGCGGCATCACTTTGCCTCCGGGATTTTGCGCGACGGTCTTTGCCGATGGCATTGGCCATGCGCGCCATCTCGTCGTCGCGCCGAATGGCGTCGTCTATGTCAATACGTGGAGCGGCCGCTATTATAAAAGCGACAAGACCCCGGACGGTGGCTTTCTGGTGGCATTGCAGGATAAGACTGGAAACGGCAAGGCGGATGTGGTCAAGCGTTTCGGCGCAACCGGCAAAGGGATTGCCGGCGGCACCGGCATAGCGATCTACGGCAATGGACTTTTCATCGAGGAAAGCGATCGGATCGAACGCTATGACTTGCCGAGCAAAGGGATCGTGCCGGCGGGAAAACCGGAGATCGTTGTCGAAGGCCTGCCGCTAACCGGCGATCATCCCATGCATCCCTTCGTGATCGATCGCACCGGCAATCTCTTCGTTGATCTGGGCTCGGCCACGAACGCCTGTCAGACGGAAAACCGCATGCCGAATGTGGTGGGCGCCGATCCTTGCGTGGAACTTGAAACGCGCGGTGGCCTCTGGCGCTATCATGCCGACAAGCGCGGCCAGAAATTTTCACCGAAAGAACGTTATGCGACCGGGATCCGCAATGGCGAAGGGCTCGCCTTCGACGCCTCCGGCCATTTCTACGCGACGCAGCATGGGCGCGATCAGCTTTCGCAAAATTGGGGGGGGCTCTATACGACAGAGCAGGGGGTCAACTTGCCCGCCGAGGAATTGTTGGACGTGCATGAAGGCTCGGATTTCGGCTGGCCGCAATGCTATTTCGACGACCTTCAGGGCAAGCTCGTGTTGGCGCCGGAATATGGTGGCGACGGCGGCAAGAAGATCGGGGTTTGCGCGCAAAAGTCGGGACCAGTCGCGGCATTTCCGGCACATTGGGCACCGAATGCGCTTGTGATCTATGAAGGCGATCAATTGCCTGCCGCCTATAAAGGTGGTGCCTTCATTGCCTTTCATGGGTCCTGGAATCGGGCACCGGCGCCACAGGCTGGCTATAATGTTGTGTTTCAGCCCTTGAAGGATGGCAGGGTTTCAGGACGTTACGTGGTCTTTGCCGACGGATTTGCCGGCCCGCATAAGGAGCCCGGACGAGCCTTGCATCGGCCGAGTGGTCTTGCGGTCGGTCCGGATGGTGCCTTGTTCATTGGCGATGACGCGGGCGGGCGTATCTGGCGGGTGACTTATCAGGGACCGGACAAGGACAAAGCGGCGATCGCCGCTGCTGTCGCTCCGATCGAGGGAACGACCACGACATCGGCCAAGGCCGAACCGCCGGAGGGGATTGATCCTGATGCCGGGGTGTCGTTGCCAGTGCCGGAAGGCGCTACGGCCGCACAGGTCGCGCGGGGCGACCAGATCTTCCATGGTGAGATCGCGGGCGGTACTTGCTCCGGCTGCCACGGCTCGGATGCCAAGGGGAGTCCTGTCGGGCCGGATCTGACCAACGGTCAATGGCAGTGGAGCGATGGAAGCTACGAAGCCTTGCGGCAAGTGATTGCCAAAGGCGTGACGGAGCCCAAGCGTTACCAGGGGGTGATGCCGCCGCGTGGCGGCGCGCCGCTCGCGGATTCCGATGTGGCCGCGGTCGCGGCCTATGTTTGGGCCCTTGCGCAAAAGCCAGCCCCAAAAGCCACCCAATGACCCACCAATAAGGGACGAGGGATGAATTGACGGTCGCCGCTGGTCAGGTCATCCGCCAGCGGCGCCCGGTAAGCCTTCTCCATTCTCGCGCTCCGCATCAAGCCAGAAAGGGGTGCCCACTTTTGGCTTGATGCTGTCGGTCATTTCTTGTGACCGAGGGATTAGTGAACGATGAGCGCATCATGCTCGATGATGCGCTGTGTGCCCGCCCCCTCGGTTGGGGGCAATTTGCTCGCGTTCCGCCGCAAATTGGTCACCCCACCCGCAAGGATGATTTCGATCTGCTTTGGCGTCAGTCCGTGCCGGGCCAGGATCACGCCCTTGGTGGCGCCTTTGCTCTCCAGCGCAACAACCTCGTCGCCTTTTTCGAGTATGCGGCGTAGATCACGCACTGCCAGAACATCGTCTTTTTCGAGCGAGTCATAATCCTTTGGCTCGACGAACACGAGCGGCAGGACTCCGTAATTGATCAGATTTTGCCGATGTATGCGGGCAAAGCTTTTGGCAAGCACAAGTCTCAGCCCCAAGCTGCGCGGCCCGACCGCTGCATGTTCGCGTGATGATCCTTGACCGTAATTCCTGCCGGCGATGACCGCGTGCCCTGGCACCGTGCGGGTCCGCTCGACATAGGTTTCGTCTATGCGCTCGAAGGAAAAGGTTGCAATCTTTTCGATATTCGAACGATAGGGCAACACTTTCGCGCCCGCTGGCATGATTTCATCGGTGGAGACATTGTCTCCCATTTTGAGCAGGATCGGGAGGTCCAGACTATCCGGCAGAGGATCGAGTGTGGGCAGGGAGCGAATATTCGGTCCCTTCACCAGCGTGACCCGCCGTGCTTCCTCGAAGGAAAGCGGCGACGCGATCAAGGATGATGTCATGGCGATGGACTCTGCCTCCCGCAATCTTGGATAGCTCATGGACAGCGAACGTGGATCGGTGATTTTGCCGGTGAGTGCGGAGGCTGCGGCGGTTTCCGGTGAACAGAGGAAGACCGCGTCTTCCTCTGTCCCAGAGCGGCCAGGAAAATTGCGTGGGGTTGTGCGCAGCGAGTTTTTTCCGATCGCCGGTGCCTGGCCCATGCCGATGCAGCCGTTGCATCCCGTCTGATGGATGCGCGCGCCGGCCACGAGAAGATCGTTAAGATGTCCATCGGCGACCAGGATTTCGAGGCCTTGGCGCGATGTCGGGTTCACATCGAAGGAGACATGGGCGGGAATGCTCTTGCCGCGCACGATCTCCGCCGCCACGGCGAAGTCACGCCATCCTGGATTGGCCGAGGAACCGATATAGGCCTGATAGATGTCTTCTCCCTCTATATCCTTGACGGCCACGACATTGCCGGGGCTCGAGGGCTGGGCGATGAGCGGTTCGAGCTTTGAGAGATCAATCTCGTCGTGATCATCATACTCGCATCCTGGGTCGGCCGCTATCGCGCACCAATCCCGTCCGCGCCCGCGCGCTTCCAGAAATTTCTTCGTCTCCTCATCGGAAGGAAAGACTGTGGTGGTCGCGCCAAGCTCCGCGCCCATATTGGCGATGACATGTCTGTCCATCGCGCTCAAACAATCGAGGCCTGGGCCATAATATTCAATGATCTTGCCGACACCGCCAGAGACGCCATGACGGCGCAACATTTCAAGGATGACATCCTTGGCGCTCACCCAATCGGGCAGCGCGCCTTTGAGCTCGACCCCGAAAATTCTTGGCATGGCGGTCGGATAAGGCTCGCCAGCCATGGCGAGCGCCACATCGAGCCCTCCGGCACCGATCGCGAGCATGCTGAGAGAACCCGCTGCCGGTGTATGGCTGTCGGACCCGAGCAGGGATTTTCCGGGACGGCCGAAGCGTTCCATATGAACGACATGGCTGATGCCATTGCCTGGCCGCGAATACCAGATCCCGAACCGACGGCAAGCGCTTTCGAGGAACAGGTGATCATCTGCGTTCAGATTGTCGATCTGCAACAGATTATGATCGACATATTGAACGCTGACTTCGGTTTTGACATGGTCGAGCTCCATTGCCTCGAGCGTCAGCATCACCAAGGTGCCGGTGGCGTCCTGCGTGAGGGTCTGGTCGATGCGCAGCGTAATGGGTGCGCCGGGGTTCATCACACCGTCGACGAGATGGGAGCCGATCAATTTCTGACTGACATTCTGGGCCATGGCAACACCGCATTATGCTCAAGTCGTGGGTTGAGCCGACCGCATGTTTTTTATCACGCAGTGGTGTCGCTAAAATGCGTGATAAACGCGGGAGTTCCGCGTCGCCGTAATCAGCGATGACGAGACAATTGCTTGTTATAACAAAGCTTTAAGGGAAGGCGTGTGCTTGCGCATTCAACGGCTGTGGTGTCGCCCAGCGTTAACGGAGCGTGATACCGGAAGGCAATGATCCTTGCCTTCCTTTTGATTGCGGGAAACGTCGTCTTTGCTTCTGCGTTGCACTTTGAGCTTGAAGGTCAGGGGACGAGGACAGCAGCCCCCTCGAACTTGCCGGCACGCAGATCGGCAAGCGCCTGATTGGCGTCTTTCAAAGGATAATGCGTGGTCGTTGTGGTGATGCCGATCTTGGGCGCGAGGCTGAGAAAGTCGAGCCCGTCCTGACGCGTGAGATTGGCGACGGAAACGAGTTGCCTCTCCTCCCAGAGAATGTCATAGGGGAAGGAGGGAATGTCGCTCATGTGAATGCCGGCGCAGACGACACGGCCTCCTTTACGGACGGCTCGCAAGGCTGTCGGCACCAGCGAACCCGCGGGAGCGAAGATAATCGCCGCGTCGAGCTTTTCTGGCGGCGGTTCATCGGATCCTCCAGCCCAGACCGCGCCGAGACTGCGGGCGAAAGCTTGTGTCTTTGTGTCTCCCGGCCGGGTGAAGGCGAAGACGGAGCGGCCCTGCCAAACGGCGACCTGAGCGATAATATGGGCGGCGGCACCGAATCCATAAAGACCGATCGTCTTGGCGCTCTCGCCGGCGATCACGAGCGAGCGCCAGCCGATGAGACCGGCACAGAGGAGCGGGGCAAGAGTGACATCATCGCCAGTCTCGCCGAGCGGAAAGGCATAACGGGCATCGGCGATGGCGGCGGTCGCATATCCGCCTTCGCGTGTGAAACCCGTGAACAGAGGATGATCACATAGGTTTTCATGACCGCTGACACAATAGGGACAGACGCCGCATGTATGTCCAAGCCATGGAATGCCGACCCGTTCGCCGTGGTGCAAGCCCTCGACGCCGGGCCCGATCGCGTCGATACGGCCGACGATCTCATGGCCGGGAATCATCGGCAGCTTGGGATTGGGCAATTCGCCATCGACGACATGCAGGTCCGTGCGGCAGACACCGCAAGCAAGGACCTTGACGCGGATCTCCCCAGGGCCAGGCTGACGATCAGGAAGCTCCGTCCACTCGAGAGGTGTCTTGAGCGCCTTCAAAACCATGGCGTGCATGTTTGTCCTCGCCTCCATTGTCGAAAATTATCGGGAACTCGCCTGTTCAGGAGAGACGGCGTGAACTCGTCAACGGAAATCTTGTGCTCATGACCATAGTCATGAAAAAAGATTTCTGGTTGCGGAGTTTGATTCATTTCTAAGGTTTAATGAAAATTCAGGAGTGGTTCATCGGTCATTGTCTATGAATGATGGTATGCTGACACATCGGTTCGCTGACGTGCAAAATGGCAAGAGAGAACCGCCCCGTTGCGCATGCGCTTTCGAGGAACCATGATCTCTTGGGCGCAATCTCTTGGGGTTGTCTCCTCTTGAACAGAGGTTTTGTCGCCGCAGACTAGCCCGGATTTTATAGCGTGGAACAAGGTGCATAACCGTAAGCTTTTCTGCCTATTTGAGGCATGTGACAAAATCGAACACTTTGCCACTGATTTCAGTTCATAGTAGCGTAAGCAGCCTCTTTCCTAGGAGATGATTCTATGAAGAAATTTGTATTTGTCGTGGCTTCTCTTATTGCTCTCGGTCTTTCCGGCACGGGGACGATGGCGCAGGGACTCATCGGCGGAGCTCAGCAAGGTGCCGCGACAGGTAATCGTGCGGCGGGCCCGGTCGGCGGCGTCGTGGGTGGCGCGGTCGGCGCGGGTGTCGGCGCCGCTACCGGAGCGGTCACGGGTGTGGTGGGCGGCGTCCACAGCGTCGTTGGCACGCCGCATCGGCGGCACACCAGAACGCACACGACCCACCATCACCACCATCATCATCACCACCACCATCACCGTACACAGTGAACGGACCTGTCGGGCGCTGGCATGATTTTCAGTGCCGGCTGTGGTGTTTATTCTCAGGTAAGAGAGAACGAGCATTTTCCAAATCGACTGAATTGGAAAATGCTCCTCTGAAAGTGATGTATGAGCCTCGATAGTCAATTCAGGCAGCGTGCCCGGCACGGTAGCCAAGCAGCCAAGGGATGCTGAGGTGATGAGCCCTTGGTTTTTCAATGATTTATCACCCATGAACCAGGCCCTTGTGCTCGGCGCGCATTTGTTTGGCGGTTTTCTGCTGGGTGTGATTTATTTCCGGGCCTTGTGGTGGAACACGCGCCTTTTGGCGCAAGGCCGGCGCCCGCTTCTCGCAATCTCCATTGCCCTTGCCCGTTTCGTTCTCCTTGGAGGGCTCTTGATCCTGGCGAGCCGGGAAGGAGTGGCCCCGCTCCTCGCCACCGTATTCGGCCTGTTCGTCGGCCGATTTCTTGTTTTACGCGGTGTCTGGGCAAAGATCTCGTGACCTTTGCGTTATCTCTTCAGCTTGTGTGTCTTTGTGGGTTTGACCCATTCGGTTGCGAAAAGGCCCGTTACCAGCAAGCCTAATCCCGTGCCGGTTAGCGCCGTCATCCACCAACCGCCTTCATGATAGGTGAAGGTTGCGACGGCCGAGCCCATGGCGCCGAGCAGGAAGACGATTGTCATATAGATGGCGTTCAATCGCCCCCTTGCATGGCCTGGCAGGGAAAAGATCACGCGCTGGCTCAGAATCTGGTTGAGCTGCACGGCGGCATCAAGCGTCACCGCGAAAATGACGAGCGGCGTCAGCCAGTGCCATGAGACCGCGAACCCGGAGAACAGGCAACTCAGCGTGATCGTGCTCAAGGCCACAGCGGTTCCGGCACGCACATAGCCGCGATCGCCGAGCCGTCCCGCAACCGGGGCGGCGAGGGCGCCGCCAGCGCCTGCCAGGGCGAAGAGAGCAATATCCTTCTGATCGAAGTCGAAACGATGTGTCAGCACCAGCGGTGAGGCGGTCCAGAACAGATTGAACACCATGAAGGCTATGCCCTGATAGATCGCGCGGCGTTGAAGTGGGCGCGAACTGACCAGAATATGGCCCATGGAACGCAGGATCTTGCTATAATGATCACGCTCTTGCAGCCGGTAGCTCGGCAGGGTTTTGGCGAGCCAGGTGAACAGGAGCAGCATCAATCCGCTCGAAATCCAAAAAACCGCGCGCCAGCCTGCATAATTGGCGATGAGGCTGGCGGCCGGTCGCGCCAGCATGATGCCGGTGAGCAGGCCCGCCATGACATTGCCGATCGTCTGGCCGCGGATTTCCTCGGGCACCAGGGAGGCCGTGAAGGGAACGATGACCTGGGCTCCCGATGCGCAGACTCCCACCAGAATCGTGGCAACGAGGAAAAGAAATTCGGAGGGGGCCGTCGCGACGCCGACCAGTGCGACAGCGGTTGCGAGCAAAGTGCTCAGGATCAGACGCCGATTGTCGAGGCAATCGGCCAGAGGCACGAGCAGGAGCAGGCCCGCGCCATAGCCGAGCTGCGTCAAAGTCACGATCAGGCCAGCATAACTCTCATCGAGGCCGAGGTCGGGTGCGATCAGATCAACCAGCGGCTGCGCATAATAGAGATTGGCGACCATGGTGCCGCAGGCTACGGCACAAGCGAGCGTCAGGGCCGGTGACAGCCCTTTCACAGCGAATTTTGCCTTGCCGCCGGCGCTCATGCGTGGAGATAGGGCGCGAGGAGCGTGAGATCCGCCGACGAGAGGCGGTCGGCGGCGGTCGTCGCCTGATGCCAATAGGGATAGAGCAGGGGTGGCTGGCTCACGGTGTCGAGCTGCGCGCGTTCGTCCGCACTCAGGATGAGATCGGCCGCTTTGAGATTATCAATGAGTTGTTCCTCGGTGCGGGCGCCGATCACCACTGAGGCAACGCCGGGACGTCCGAGCAGCCAGGCGAGAGCAATCTGCGCGGCGGAAACGCCGCGCGTATCGGCGATGGTGATCAGGACTTCGACGATATCATAAAGTTTTTCGACATCGTGGACGGGTGGCTCGGTCCATTGAGCGGCTTTGCGTGTGCCCTCGGGTTCGGGTTTGCCACGCCGGTATTTGCCGGAAAGCAGACCGCCTGCGAGCGGGCTCCAGACGACGAGATCGACGCCCTGGTCGATGGCGATGGGAGCCAGTTCATATTCGGCCTCGCGTGCCTGCAGCGTATAATGGATCTGCTGGCCGATGGGCCGCGCGCGCGGATAGGCTTGCGTAATGGCGAGCGACTTCATGACATGCCAGCCGGAGAAATTCGAGACCCCGGCATAGGAGATCTTGCCGGCACGCACGAGATCATCGAGAGCGGCGAAAACTTCCTCGAGCGGCGTCAGCCCGTCCCATTCATGCAACCAATAGACATCAATGTGATCGGTTTTCAGACGGCGCAGACTGGCCTCGCACGAGCGGATCAGATGATGACGCGACAGGCCGCGATCATTCGGGCCCTTGTCGCCCGTTGGAAAACGGGCCTTGGTGGCCAACAGCACGCGCTTGCGCCGGCCGAAAAGCACCTCGCCGAGAATTTCTTCCGAAAGGCCATCCGAATAGACATCGGCCGTATCGAAGAAATTCACGCCCGCCTCGAGGCAGAGATCGATCTGGCGGCTGGCACCCTTCACATCCGTGTTACCCGTCTTGGCGAAAACGCCCTTGCCGCCGAAGGTCATGGTGCCAAGCGTCAGCGCCGAAATTTTGAGACCGGAACGACCAAGGGGGCGATAGTCCATGACAAACTCCGAAAACGATTCGGGTGGAGGGAGTAACAAACCGCGCGCTGAGCCTTATCAACCATGGCCCTGGGGAAAGCTCAACGCTTGAGCTGCCACCTCGCGAGGATATGAACGGAAGCGGCTTCGAAACGGGCCGAGTGACGGATGCGACGAGCGAAGCTTTTCCGCCTTGTTGGCCGAAAGCGTGTATGGAAGAGAAAATCCCGTGTGGAGATGGGTCGTGGGAGGTTTCGTGGAAAAGCAGAGTTTACGCTTCTCCCTGGCACCTGAAAGGGATGTCACAGCCGGTGAAGATGGGTTTGTGGCTTTGTCCGCGCAGCCCTGGCTGATCATCGAGGCTTGGGGAGCCTTCGCCCCGGGTGCTTTTGTCGAAATCATCTATACTGCGAGCCTGTGGGATGTGCCGGTCCGTCCCGTCTTTCGCTTTCGCTCGGGCTCTGGCTCCTATACCGACCAGATCGCGCCAGGACCCGTCGCGGGCAAGGGGGTGTGGCGCGGTTTTGTACCCGCCGATTGCACGGCGATCAGCGTCAGCCCAACCAATCGGCCCGGGCGGTTCGATTTCGCCATTCTCTCTCTCCGGCGTGTTTCCACGAGCGAAATGGCCCGTTTGGCTTTTGTGCGCGATCGCAACAGAACGCGCGCGGCCTTGCTGCGGCTTCTGCAGGGCAAAAGGCGGGAAGCCGCGCGGCTTCTTGAACAGGCCGTCGCGGGCGTGCCTCTTGCGGATTCGCTTGCGTGGGTCGCGGAACGGACGCGGCCGACTGATCTTACCGCGATCGACCGGCCGCGTTCCGATTGGCACCAGGGACCGTGGATTCATATCCTTCTGAGCGGGCAAGGCGCCGGGAAACAGGCACTGAAAATAACGATCGAGGCCCTTCAAGCACAAATTTATCCGCGCTGGACCTTGATCCTTCCAACCGAAGAATTGGCGGCGGATGCCCGTGCGTTTTGCGACGATGAACATGTGCGTTACCAGCCGGCCGGGACGATCGCCGAATATGTGATGGGATTGCCCGGGACTGATCTCGTGGCGGAGGTCGATGCTGGTGATCGATGGCGCGCATGGGGTCTTGCCTGTCTGGCGGAAGCCGCGATGCGCTACCCCGAGAAAACGCTCTTTTACGGAGACGAGGAAACCGTTGTTGGCCGAATTTTGCTGAAACCCGGTTGGAGCCCGGATTTCTTTCAGGCTGGCGCCTTTCTCGGCAAGGCTTTCGCGGTGCGGATCGAAGCCGTGAAAAGCGATGGGGCGGCACCCGCGGCATCTGTCTTATCCGCGGCGCGGCTCGCGGCCCTGCCGCCAGGCGAGGTTTTGCCGCTCCACCGTGTTCTGCTCAAACGGCGCGAAGGTGGTCCGAACGCGGGGATGGTGACACCGCCTGTAAGTCCGTCCCCATCGCGATCGAGCGAGATCAATCCTTCGGCCATGATCATTCTGCCGATCCGTGATGGCGCCGAAAAACTCGGACGCAGCATCGCCAGTATTTATGAACGCACACGCTTTGATAATTATTCGATCCTCATCGTCGATGATGATAGTGTCGAGGAAGACACCAAACATCTTTTCAAATTGATCAAGAACGACCGGCTTATTTCAGTTTTGCACAATCCGGGCGGGGTCGGTCTTGGGGCTCTCTGCAATGCCGCCACGGCGCGGCGCCGCGCCGATATGATTGTGTTTCTCGACAATGGCGTCGAAATTCTCAGTGAAGATTGGCTCGATCGCTTGCTGGCTCTTGCCATGCGCTCAGAAATCGGGGCGGTCGGGGTCCGTATGCTCGATTCGCGCGGCGCGATCCTGCCCTCCGCTTTCGTGCTTGGCTCTGGCGATGATGGGGGGGAACCCCGCAGCGATATAATTGTGGCGGATAGTCCCGAGGCAGAGCTTTGGCGCGAGCGTGACAGTCTCTTGCATGAAGTGGCGGCTGTGGGCGGCGGCTGCCTCGCCATAGCCCGGCGCAAATTCTTGTTGCTCGGCGGTTTTGCTGCCGAACCCGTCTTGCCTCCATCCTTGCTCGATCAGGATCTTTGTTTGCGACTTGCGGCGCATGGTCAAAGATCCTGTATCGAGCCGTCGGTCAGGCTGCGGCGCGACGCGCCTCGGCCCTCTGCCGGTGAAGCGGGCGCGGAATGGTTCGCGCAACAATGGTTCGACCGTTTGCGTGACGATCCTTGTTTTCATCCGGGATTCGCGCTGCGAAGCGGAGCCCTTTCCCTGGGATGATGATGTGAGCCGCGCGGATTCGTTGCGCCACCATGAAAAGCTTGTTTTCACTCAAGGAGGGGACTAAGCCTCATCCTACTTGTTTCTCCTGTGGGTTTGATAATTTCCCTTGGCCTCGCTCACTCATTCTGATGATCTCGTCGGCGCCTTTGCCGACATAGCTCGCGGAGCCGGGGATATTGCGCTTTCCTATTTCAGGCCGGGAGAGCGCACACGCGCGGAAATTCAGCATAAGGTCGGCGGTTCTCCGGTCACAGAAGCGGATTATCTTGTCGATCGCTTTCTGAAGGAACATCTCGCGAAATTATTGCCGGATGCCGGCTGGCTTTCTGAGGAAAGCGAGGATTCACCGGCGCGCCTTGGCAAAAAGCGGGTGGTGATCGTCGATCCGATCGATGGGACGCGCGGTTTCGCGCATGGCGATCCACGCTGGGCGATCGCGATGGCCTTGGTTGAGGATCAAAGGCCCGTCGTCGGAATCGTCCATGCGCCGGCTCTCGGCGAAACCTATCTGGCCGTGGCAGGGCAAGGCGCGCGCTTGAACGACAAGCCCATCACGGTTTCGTCCCGCACCCATATGGACAAGGATGCCCGGATCGCGGCGCCCTTGCCGTTGGCCGAGCAATTACGTCAAGCCGGTCTGCCTTTCACGCTCGAACCGAAAATTCCTTCCCTGGCCGTGCGCATTGCCAAGGTGGCTTCCGGGATCCTGGATGCGGGCTTTGCCACCGAAAATGCCAATGATTGGGATATTGCCGCTGCCGATCTCGTGTTGCATGAGGCTGGTGGACGGCTGGCCAGTCTCGAAGGATTGCCTTTGCTTTATAATCGGCCAGAGACGCGGCATGGTCTCCTGACGGCGGCGCCTGAGCGGATCCATGCGGAAGTCAATGCGGCGGCGCGCAGGGCACGGTCCAACCGGCTGGGTTGACTTTTGCATCTTGGAGGGTTGAAGGGAAAGCGACTGAGCAGTTCGACTGTGCCAGTCCTCCCATTCCCCACTGATTTCCAACCGCGGACCAGCGCTGATGAGTAAAGAAACCGGCAAACAGCATCTTCATCTTGTTTTCGGCGGAGAACTGAAAGATCTCTCTGGCCACGAATTTCAGGATCTTTCAAAGATCGATATCGTCGGAGTCTATCCCGATTACGCCACGGCGGAATCCGTGTGGCGGAGCAAAGCGCAAGCGACTGTCGACAATGCACAGATGCGCTATTTCGTCGCGGATTTGTCCCTCCTTCTCGATCCGGCCACGAAGGTCAAAGAAGAAGCCTAAGTTGGGCGTCCTGGCTGTCTCGTCACTCTCGGACAAGAGATTATTCGCTGCCAGGAACCAGGAATAAAGGCGATTTGGATAAGGGTGGAAGGGAAAAGGCTGAACGGAACTAAGAGCCCAGCTCTTTGATCGGAACGGGAGCCATGCTCCCATTCTTTTGAGACGCATCGGATTTTTCCAAAAGTGGGCGCCAGTTTTGGATCTGATGCTCCAGCCTCATTCCTCCCAGATCATTTTCGGTGAACTTTTGTGCACTGAAAATGATCTGGGGCGTCCATGGCGGAGCCAAGCAAAGGGAAGCCGACAAAAAGATCGGCGCGGGCCATTCACCTGAATGATGCCGTTGACGCTGCAAAGCCGATAACGGCTTGCAGCGGGCAATGCTGCTTAGCTTTTTGAAAGAGGCTGAAGGCGCTGCAATTTTGCTTCAGGGGAAGCATAGGCTTCCTGCAAGTCGACGTTCCAATAGCGCAGGTCCTCGAGTGCGATGCTGACACCCGTCACCGCGCATCTGACAAAGGCACCGGGGCGGATGATGCGGAGATCACCGTCGAGATATTGGACTTCGGCTTCCCCCATCGATATGGGGCGACGTTCATAGCGGTTCATGGACAAACTCAAGGACGCTTTTTATCAAAGATCGCGAAAAGAGACCTGTAATATTACACCTCTGATCGTAAACGAGAACCGGCTTTTTAGCCACATCGGCGTAGATCGTCGGGAGTTCGGAAGGGCATTCCTGGGGCCGGCCCTGAACTTTGCATCTGCAAGCGCCAGATCAGTCGGCTCCACGATATCAATTTACCCACGGGTCCAGACCATCCGGCTCAGAAGTCGGACCACCTTCTGAGCCGGATGTTTTTTCAAAGTCCAGAGCTTCGTTCCTGGGCCGAGAGGGCGCTCCGCACGGTTTCGGGGCGCTCGATCTCGTTGATTAGCCGACGCAGGGAATCGTAAGCCAGGGCGAGATAGAGATCGACCACGGGATCGTCGAGGCCAACGGCGTCCTTGGCCAGCGCTTCGATACCGGCAGCCAAACCAAGCGCGTGATTGATCCGATTGTCGCTTTGGGGAACGGTTTTAAGCTGCTTGGACATCGACTTCCGTTCCCGTGGTTAAACCGGTCGTCAAGCGGATGTTTTTCTCGAGATTCCGATCAATATCCTGCAGACCGAAAAAGATTGAAGGCCGTGCCCCGAGATAACGCCCGAGCACGATATGATTGACGCCACAACGCCGCCAAACCCGATGCAGGCTTGATTCATAAATCGAGGTGACTTGGGTGACGCCGTGGTCGAGCCCGAACTGGCAGATGCCGAGGATCAGTTCGCAGGCTGTGCGAGAAATCCCGTTCGGCTGGATGACCTGATCATCGAAGACGACAAAACGTGTGATTTCCCAAATCGTCGGTGAGCGAATGACGAGACCAGGGAACATATTGTGAAAGACATGTGTCGCCATATGATCAGTAATCGTGCTGAGCAGGCGGACCGATCCGAATAGTTCGCCCGAGGGGCCCATCACGCAGAGATAAACTGTGTCGTCACGGTCGAATTCATCGATTTCCAGATTATCGGATGTGACTTTGACATCCCATTTCTTCTGGTCATGAAAGATAATCCGCCTCTGCCGAAACATTTCGGTGAAGAGCTCTGGATTTTCGTCTCGTTCATAACCGCATACTAGGCGCAACATTGGACATCCCTCGATCAATAGAGATGATCCATGTTGTCTGCGCAGGCTCTGCGAGCCTATTCCCCGAATCGGGGAGTTCAACGAATCAAGCCGGCCCGGATTGCCTTGGCGACAGCGTGAATACGATTGAGGGCGCCCAATTTATAGCGCGCGGAGTCGAGATGCGCCTTGACGGTTTCCTGTGAAATCCGCATCAGCACAGAAATATCTTCGAGCGTCTTGCCTTCCGCGGACCAACTCAAGGCCTCGATTTCCCGCTTGGTGATCGTGTTGATATCGATCCCTTCATCTTGATGATGCATTTCAAACGCGCGTTGCTGAATGAAATGGGCGACATGCACCATGTCGCGGATCAGTTCATAATGGCGTGCCTGCCATTCTGCCTGTGTATCATCTGTGGTCATGCAGAAGAGGGCCCAAAGGCCATTGGTTGGGCCCCTGACCGGAATAGTGAGGCCCTGGCGGCCGACGCCGAAATCCGTCGCCTCTCCGAAAAATTTCTGAATTTTCGGAGAACTCCGGGGTAATTTGGCCCAATCGATCGGAAGCAGCGACCGCGCGCCGACATTGATCACCGGATCGAGGTTGACGTAATTGCGCTCTCGATAATGCTCGATCCATTCCTGACTATAGGTGCCGAGAATATAAGGATCCGTAATTGTGCGGCCCGGGAGACTGGGACAGATATAGAAGATATTCTTCAATTCATAATATTTTTGAATAAAAACCGCGAATTCTTCCAGAGTTCTCTCTGAAAGGTTTGCTTCGAGATCAAGCAATTGGGTGATGGCGACGTTTTCCGTCGACGCATTCGCAGCCCAGGACGCCGGTGATCGAAGCGTTGTAGGCTTGAGGAGAGCGGAGCCGTTTTTCGCTGCGCACATGAGCCGCGTTGCCTCGGTTGGATCTCTCCATAGGAGATCAATTGCATAGGATGAGATTAAAGTTAGCGCAATTTCTGGAACTTCGCCACGATTTAGCCTTAGTGCTTAAAGCAACCTCAAGTCGCAGAAAGGGGCCAAACAGGGGCGCAATTCGGAATCGTTCGTTTCCGGATGGTCGAGAGTTCTTTCTCTAACCGTAGAGCATAGGTTGTAAAAAGAGCTTTCCGCTAAACAGCGGTAAAGAAATTTCCAAAGGCTACGCGCCTGTGACAGAAGATCGGCCGGCAAAAATTAGCGTGGCCTTGGCTACAACCGGAAGTTATAATTATCACTTAAATGTGAACGTTAGAATAGTCAAGCTTTAGAATAGTCAAGCTTCAGCACAAAGCATTCATGTGTAACGCACGCGCGTTTGGATGCTTCAGGGAAGCGAACCAGCGGCTGGATTTCTGCCTTCGAGCATGGCGCCATAACTTCCGCTTTCCCTCATCCGTCGCTGAAACGTCGGAAAGCCTGGCTCTTGAAAGGGTGGCGCCACGACTTCGGCTACATAGGGGGGATAGTGCCTCTTTACTGCTTTGACGCGAGACATTTTGGCAAAAGCTCCCGTCGACAATGCCAGCAGAAGAGTTAAGCCGAGGATCAGAGTTCGCTGATGATTTCCTATCATCGCATGTTCCTCTTCAAACTTGTCGGCGTCTCTTCCCGTAAACTCCTTGAATATTTTCATGTCCAGGATCATCAGCGAAAGTCGAGGAAAGCTGGAACGGCCTCATCGCACTTTGATCTGCTCATTGGATCGCTGGAGAAGTTGAGGATTTACTTGGTAGTGAAGGGTGAAAAGCTCAACCTGTGAATTGGGCATGGCCCATATGCTTCTATCGCAGTGAGGTGGGCTTGCGTTGCATAGCCGACGTGGTTTTCGAAGCCATAGGCTGGATAGAGAGCTGAAAGACGCTGCATCAATCGATCGCGCGCGACCTTGGCGACGATCGAGGCTGCGGCAATCGACAAGGAGCGGGCATCGCCCTTGATGATGGTTTCGCCTGGACACCCCAGGTCTTCGGGCAAGTCATTGCCATCGACCAGTACATAATGCGGTGCCAAGGCGAGAGCGGGCAGGGTGCGCCGCATGGCCGTCAAGGTGGCTTGGCGAATATTGATGCGATCGATCTCACCCGGACCTACGCAGGCTATGGCCACGGCCAGGGCGCGCGCCAGGATCAGATCATAGAGCGCCTCGCGCTGCTCGGCGGAAAGCATTTTTGAATCGTTGAGGCCTTGCGGCAAATTCTTTGGGTCGAGGATGACGGCGGCCGCGGTCACAGGGCCGGCCAGCGGCCCACGCCCCACTTCGTCAATGCCGGCGATCAGGGTAAAGCCACGCTTTCGCAAGCGTTTCTCGAAGGTGAAATCCGGTTGGGACGGATTGGAGAGTGTCTCTTTGGGCATGCGGACTCGACTGCAGGGATCGCGTCATGATGCCTCGCGTGAAGGCCTTTGACCAGGGCAAGCGGTGCACAAGGGCTTACCCCGGCCATTATGAACGCCGCAAATCGGAATAAGAACCAGCCTCTTTTAAAACAAGCAGAGTTGCGCCGATTCCCGCATGGGCGGTTGGAACAGATCGCTGCGCAGCCTTTTGCGCGATTTGGAAAAACCGAGTTTCGCCAAAGCGATCTCGAAACGCCGCCCGACCATCCAGGCATAGGGGCCAGTGCCGGTCATGCGTTTGCCAAATGTGGCGTCGTAGAGCTTGCCGCCGCGGACCGATTGCACGAGGGAGAGAACATGACGGGCTTTCGCAGGTGCATGTTCCATCAGCCATTCGCTGAACAGATCGCGCAATTCCAGCGGCAGGCGGAGCATGACATAGCCGGCCTCGCGGACCCCCAAGGCATGGACGCGCGTCAGGATTGTTTCGATCTCACTGTCGTTGAGGCCGGGAATGATGGGCGCGAGCAGCAGGCTCACCGGCACACCCGCTTCCGATAAGAGCCGCATGGCCTCGAGCCGCCGTTCCGGCGTGCTGGCGCGGGGCTCCATTTTGCGGGCGAGCCCGGCATCGAGTGTCGTCACGGAAATGGCGATCTTGACGAGCCCCTTTTGTGCCATGGGCGCAAGCAGATCGAGATCGCGCAACACGAGCGCGGATTTGGTGACGAGCGCAACCGGATGATTGGTGCGGGCGAGAACTTCGAGAATTTGACGCGTGACCCTCTGTTGCCGCTCGATGGGTTGATAGGGATCCGTATTGGTGCCGATGGCAATGGTTTTCGGACGGTAGGAAGGCGCGGCCAATTCGCGTTCGAGCGCTGCCGCGGCGCCCGCCTTGGCGAACAGCTTGGTTTCGAAATCGAGGCCAGGAGAAAGACCCTGATAGGCATGGGTCGGCCGTGCGAAACAATAGATGCAGCCATGTTCGCAACCCCGATAGGGATTGATCGAACGGTCGAAGCCGATATCCGGGGAATCATTATGCGTAATAAGGGTGCGGACTTTTTCCGGCGTGACGCTGGTGGCGAGAGGCGGCGGCTCTTCTTCATGCCAGCCGTCATGCTCACGCTGGCGGGCTTCCTGTTCGAAGCGTCCACCGCGATTGGACACAGCCCCACGGCCCCGTCTTTCAGAGGTAGGCAGGACGTCCTTGATCGCGACGCGATCGGATGGCACGCTCAGCCAGTTGGGGGCCAGCTGCGTCTTGACCACGTTTTGTTTCAGCAGATGTCCAGCTTCCACCATGGCGCACCCCGCTTATTCTCTTTTTGTTCCGACATCGGACGAGAACAAAAATAGAACAAACGGAATTTATGTCAATTCGTCCTGTGGGTAATTCTGAACCTGATAAAGCCAACCATAGCCGGCGAGGGTGCGTTCCGGATTGCTGAAACGCAAGACCGTGTCGCGGGCCAAGGCGGCAGGCCCTTTGAGATGGTAGATTGTGGCTTGTCGGCGTGAGGCAGCCTGGACTTTGCTCGCTCTGGCGTAACGCTGCTTTTGATAGGTCACGAGCGCTGTTTCGATCGTTTGCGTCCCTGTGAGGGGTTCCGCGAGAACGTGACCTAGCATGGCGGCATCTTCGATCGCCTGGGCCGCGCCTTGCGCGAGAAAAGGCACCATGGGATGGGCGGCATCGCCAAGAAGCGCGACACGCCCCGCGCACCAGGTGGGAAAAGGTGGATAATCAAGCAAAGGGTGGGTGCGCCATTGTGGCGCCGCCGCGAGCAGGGCGCGGGCGGGTTCTGCCCATGTGGTAAAGGATTGCGCCAGTTCGGCGGGATCGCCGATCCCAGCCCAGAACGTTTGCGTGGAATCGGTCGAAGGCCTTGTCTTGATGACGGCGACGACATTGACGACCGTGCCCTGGCGCAGGGGATAATGCACGAGATGAGCATCAGGACCGAGCCAGAGATTGGTGCGCGGCTTCAACATCTCCGTACTGGCCAGTTCGGCGGGGACAAGCGCCCGCCAAGCCGTCCGTTTGCAAAGCTCTCTCTTTGTTTGCGGGAGCGGCTGTGAGGCTTCCAGAAGCCGGCCGCGCACGAGGGAATGCACGCCATCGGCACCGATCAGGCAATCGCCCTCGAACGTGCTTTTGATTTGTCCGTGCTTGACGACGATGCGGACGCCGTCGGCGCCCGAGGCAAAACCGGCGACGGTCGAACCCAGTCTCAAGCTGATGTTTTCATGCAGCGCGAGCGTTTCGAGCAGAGCGCGTTGCAGATCGGCCCGATGCGCCAGGAGGTAGGGGGCGCCCCAAAGATGTTCGGCTTCATGCAAAGGCAGACGGATGAGAGAGGCGCCGTCACGCGCCCGACGGAGCACGAGCTCTTGCGGTCTCAGCGCGGCGTGCTCCAGATGCGGCAGCACGCCGAGCCCCCGCAAAATGGCGCTGGCATTGGGAGAGAGTTGCAGCCCGGCCCCCACCTCTTCGAGGACGGGCGCCTGTTCGAACAGACTGATGCGCCAACCCTGCCGCGCAAGACAGAGAGCAGCCGTCAGGCCACCGATGCCGGCGCCGGCAATGAGCGCATGGGACTGGCGCATGCAATTGTCTAGGGTGCGAACATTTCGGGCGGGATCAGAAAACCATCAGGCCGTGGCATTGGTGGTTTCGAGAGCGGGCTCGAAACGGCATTCCGGCGGCTCGCATCCCCCATGCAGGCTGGCGTCATAAACATAATGTGTCGAGCAATAGGGGCAGATCGCTTCGTTGTCGTCACCCATATCGATGAAAATATGGGGATGGTCACAAGGCGGCAAGGC
This sequence comes from Beijerinckia indica subsp. indica ATCC 9039, assembly GCF_000019845.1. NCBI lineage: Bacteria > Pseudomonadati > Pseudomonadota > Alphaproteobacteria > Hyphomicrobiales > Beijerinckiaceae > Beijerinckia > Beijerinckia indica. The sequence goes on from NC_010581.1 coordinate 1,055,939, forward strand.
GCCGACGCACATGAATTCCTTGGCGCCGACACGCACGGTTTCGACACCCGGTTGGTTATGAAAATGCGGAGTGCTGTGCGAAGCCATCAGGACCAACTCCAGAATGCGCGAACGGGACTGTGGGAATGAAAGCGAGTAGCCCCGCGAAAAGCAAATGGTTGCCGGTCACCTTTATGCGATCGGGCCAGGATTTGATAGGGGTCGAACGTCTGAGGCCAAGATCTGATGATCAATTCGCTTGATCTGTCGCGCCCAAGATCGCAAGTCATGGTTACCACGGCGAATGAGGCGGCAGGAAGGAGCAGACCATGCAGGAGTTTTCGGCGCGCGGGGTGCGCATCGCCTTTATCGACGAAGCGCCGGTGGTAGCCGATCGCGGCGAACCCATCCTCCTTATTCATGGTTTTGCTTCGACCCATGCGATCAATTGGGTGTTTCCGCAATGGGTCAAAACCCTGACGGAAGCCGGGCGCCGGGTCATCGCCTTCGACAATCGCGGCCATGGCCGCAGCGAAAAGTTTTATGATCCTGCCGCTTATCATATCAAGGAGATGTGCGGCGATGCCATAGCCCTGCTCGATCATCTCGGGCTGCAGCAGGTCGATGTCATGGGCTATTCGATGGGTGCGCGGATCACGGCTTATTTGGCCTGGTCGCATCCAGAGCGGGTCCGCTCGGCGATTCTGGCTGGGCTCGGCTATCATCTCGTGGATGGCGCCGGTTTGCCGCTCGGCATAGCCGAAGCGATGGAGGCCCCCTCTTTAGACACACTGACCGATCCAATGCAACGCATGTTTCGCAGCTTCGCGGAAGCAACGAAAAGCGATCTCAAGGCCCTTGCCGCCTGCATCCGGGGGGCCCGCCAGACCATGACCGAGGCACAGCTTGGCGAGATCCGCCAACCCGCCTTGGTCGCTGTTGGGACTACCGATGATGTCGCGGGGGATCCTCACAAGCTTGCCGCTTTGCTGCCGGCAGCCCACGTTCTGCCCATTCCCGGCCGCGACCATAATAGGGCAGTGGGAGATCCCGTTTATAAAAAGGGAGTGGTCGAATTCTTGCTAAACAGGCCGTAACGAGCGTATGCAGGCGGGAGCCGGTTTGGGCCGGAACTGTTTCAAATCGCGGCACTCCGTCTGTCCGGTCGCAACACTGGACAGATAGGGAGGGCCTCGCGCCTGTCATGATGGCTGAAGTAGAGCAAATGTCCCGAGCCGCGCGTGTTTTGCGGCAAGGAATGGTTGAAGAGGCGGGCGCGAATGACTTTCGCTGGAAAGCTGATGTCGTGTCCGGCGTTTTGAAAATGCATCGAATGCCTTCGAAAGGAAAAATACCTTTCGATTTTGATGCTCGAGGAGATGGTTAAAGTGACCCATGCCTTGCAAGCCACAGCCAAAGCGATGGGCCTCCCCAAGGCCGATCCAATCTATGCCAAGCTGCGGATCGAGGCGGAGGAAACCGTACGGCGAGAACCTGAACTGGCGGGTTTCGTCTTTTCGACCATTCTGAATCAGGACAGTCTCGAGGCGATCATCGTCCATCGGCTGGCGTCTCGTCTTGGCCATCCGGACGTGCCGGGCGATCTCATTCGCACGACCTATCTCGACATTCTGGACCAGCAGCCGGCGATCGGCCAAGCGTTTCGGGCAGACATTGCTGCCGTGATCGATCGCGATCCCGCCTGCACGCGGATCATCGAGCCGGTTCTGTTCTTCAAGGGCTTCCACGCGATTCAAATCTATCGGCTCGCTCACGCCCTTTGGGAGGCTGGCCACACGGATTTCGCCCTTTATTTGCAAAGCCGTTCTTCGGAAGTCTTTCAAACCGATATTCATCCCGCCGCAAAAATCGGCAAGGGCATCTTTCTTGATCATGCGACGGGTCTCGTTGTCGGCTCGACGACCGTTATCGATGACGATGTCTCCATGCTGCAGGATGTGACCTTGGGCGGAACGGGCAAGGAAAGCGGCGATCGGCATCCCAAAATCCGTCCTGGCGTGCTGATTGGCGCGGGGGCCAAGATCCTCGGCAATATCGAAATCGGCCGCTGCTCTCGAATCGCAGCAGGGTCGGTGGTCCTGCGCCCGGTGCCCGATCACAAGACCGTGGCGGGCGTCCCGGCGCAGATCGTTGGCGAAGCCGGCTGCGCCGAGCCCTCTCGTTTCATGGATCAGATTCTGGCGGCAACGAGCGGTCAGGACTGACATCGATTTCTGTCAGTTTCTTCGACTCTGAAACGATCGCCCGACTTTCCCTCTCCACATTCCGCGGTTAAACACGAAAACGATCATCGGACGCGCGGGAAGACGACCCTGGCTCTGTCCGATGTCTTTTCATAAAGCTGGAAAGGTTGATCGCGGCGGAGCAGCTTGGCGGCGGCGCCGAGGTTCCGCGTTTCGGAGAGCATCTTGGAAAAATCAGAGCTGCAAAAATTGCAAGGCTTCCTGCGCCAGAGTTTCGGCAATCAGGGCATCAAAGTCACGCAGGCGCGTAAAAATCCCGATGATGCGGATGTCCTGCTTGGCGAGCGGCAGATCGGCGAAATCATGGTCGACGACGAGGATGGCGACCGTTCCTTCGCCTTTGCGATGAAAGTGCCAGTCGAGCGCCCGGTCCTGCAGGATTATCTGCGCCGCTTGTTTGAGAACGATCGGCTTAAAATCATTCCGCGCCCGAAAAAAAATGATTCCGTCGAACTGAATTCGGGTGACGATTTTCTCGGTGTGATCTCCGCCGACGACGCCAAAGGCAAGAGCTTCACCTTTCAGATGGCGATCCTCGATATCGATCTCGACGATTTCTGAAGATCGAGGGCATCAAACCCAAAAGGGAGCACCGCTTTTGGGCTCACTTTGATGCCTCGCGCCTGCACGTCGCTCCGGTGCATTGGTCCGCCCGATGCGCCATCGCCTTCGATAGTCACCGCTCTGTCATGGAATGAGCCGACATCTCCCCTCGGATATGACCGAGGGATGCATGGACTATTTCAGACGATTCACGTTCCTGTTCGCGATACCGGCCTTTGATGCGGACGATCTCGAAGGCGTCCGATTCAATCAGATCGTCGACGAGATCGAGCGCTCCGGTTTCGAAGTCGTCAAGGCCCGCAAGCTCGAAGACGCCGAGATTGCGGTGCAGACCGACGCCGCCATCGGATGCATGGTGGTTGACTGGGGCAAGAAGGGCCTCGAGGGCAAGACGGCCGCGCTGATCAATCTCATGCGCCGCCGTGGCCTCGACTTTCCGATCATCCTCTTGATCCGCCGCAAGCGGTTCGAGGATCTGCCCGTCGAAGTGCTCGACTTCATCGATGGCTATGTCTTTCTCTCGGAAGAGACACCTGCCTTCATCGCCAAGAATCTCATCAGCCGTCTCAAGCAATATGCCGAGACGTTGAAGACGCCATTCTTCGGCGCACTCGTCGATTATGCCCAAGAAGGCAATCAGCTATGGACCTGTCCGGGCCACAATGGGGGCGTGTTCTATGGCCGTAGCCCGATTGGCCGGGTCTTCATGGAGCATCTCGGAGAGGCGGTGTTCCGCGACGACCTCGACAATTCAGTGCTCGATCTTGGCGACCTCTTGACCCACGAAGGGCCGGCTTTGCAGGCCCAAAAGGAAGCCGCCCGGATTTTTGGCGCGGAGAAGACTTATTTCGTCCTCAACGGCACCTCGACCTCCAATAAGGTGGCGCTGTCCGCGCTCGTGACCGACGGCGATCTGGTGTTGTTCGACCGTAACAATCACAAGGCCGCCCATCATGGCGCCTTGATGATCAGCGGCGGCATTCCGGTCTATCTTCCGACGGTGCGTAATGCCTTCGGCTTGATCGGCCCAATGCGCTGGGATGCTTTCGATGAGAAAGCACTGCGCGAGCGTATCCGTACTCATCCGCTGGTCAAGGATGCCGAGGCTTGGCGCCGGCCGCGCCCGTTCCGCGTCGCCGTGGTCGAACAATGCACTTATGATGGCACGATCCACAGCGCCGAGATGATCCTCCAGCGCATCGGACATCTTTGCGATTACATCCTGTTCGATGAGGCCTGGGCTGGCTTCATGAAGTTTCATCCGCTCTATGCAGGGCGTTTTGCCATGGGGCTTTCAGACCTTGGTCCTGACGCCCCCGGTATCATCGCCACCCAGTCGACCCATAAGCAATTGGCCAGCTTCTCGCAGGCCTCGCAGATCCATATCAAGGATCGTCACATCAAGGGGCAAAAGCGCCGTATCGAGCATCGCCGCTTCAACGAGAGCTTCATGCAATATGCGTCGACCTCGCCTTTCTATCCGCTGTTCGCATCGCTGGATGTCGGCGCGCAGATGATGAAGGGGCGTTCGGGTGAGGTGCTATGGGACGATACGATCAGGCTGGGTATTGAGCTCCGCAAGAAGATTCGCGCCATAAAGCGTGAGTTCGAGGAGAAAGAAATACGTCCCGAGCGGCGCTGGTTCTTCGAGTCTTTCGTGCCCGACCGTATCATGATCCCCGATGTGTCCCGCGAGGGCGCGGTGCATGATGTCGCCTGGGAGGCGATCGGGACAGACCAGCTCGCCACCGACCCTCTTTATTGGCAACTCGCGCCGAGTGCCGCCTGGCACGGCTTCGCCGACATGGCGCCGGGCTTTGCCATGACCGACCCCAACAAGCTGACGCTGCTGACGCCTGGCTTCGACCGCGCCACTGGCAATTATGCCGAACATGGCATCCCAGCCCCGGTTGTCGCCCAATATTTGCGCGAGAATCGCATTGTCGCGGAAAAGAATGACCTCAACTCGCTGCTCTTCCTGCTGACGCCTGGAGTGGAGGCCAGCAAGGCCGGCACGCTGGTTAGCGGGCTCGTCGCTTTCAAGAAACTGCATGATGATAATGTGCTGCTGGAAGAAGCCATTCCCGAATTCTACCGGAGAAGGCCGGCACGTTATGCCGGGGAGCGCCTGCGCGATCTCTGCGCGGACATGCATCGTTTCTTCCGCGACGCGGATGTCAGCGCTTTGCAGGCGAAGCAGTTTTCGCCTGACCATCTGCCGGAGATCGCCTTGTCTCCACATGATGCGGCGCGTTGTCTCGTACGCAATGACGTCGATTACCTCCCCATCGATGCCATCTTTGGCCGGATCGCCACAACACCGTTCGTGGTCTATCCGCCTGGGATCGCGACGATCGTGCCGGGTGAGCGTATCACTGAGCGCGCGCAGCCGATGATCGACTATCTCAAAATGTTCGAGGCGAGCTTCAATGCCTTCCCCGGCTTCGAGGTGGAGATTCAAGGCGTTTATCGCGAGGTGGATGCTGGCGGCCGCGTCCGGCTTTACACTTACGTGGTCTCCGAATAGGAGAGCATGTTCCAAGACGCATGCTTCATGAGACTTGGTGTGATACCAACGGTCATAATCAATGACCGTTGGACCGCTCTTGAATTTTCGCTCTCGCTTTGAAAAAGCGAAAATTCAAGAAAGGAACCAAAGGTCGTTATTCACGACCTTTGGTATGAGAGTGGATAAACCTGACACTTGGTTCGCAAGTGTCAGGATCATTTATCTATAAAATTAAGAATGCGCGGGCCGAGTCATAGATGGAGAATGAACAAGCTGTCGTCATCCGGCCATCACAGGACAAAGATGTCGAGGCCATGCTGGAGATCTACCGCCGGCACATCCGGCGCGGCATCGAAGAAGGAGTCGACGACAGCGGCACGCCCCAACCTGACGATCTCCGCGATCGGCGCAAGAACCTGCGCAACCGTCGTTTCCCGCATCTGGTAGCAATGCTGGGCGGCGAGGTCATTGGCTATGCTTATGTCGTGCTGTTCCGCAAGCGGCCGGCCTATCGTTATACGGTCAAGCATTCGATTTATGTTCACCATGAACATCTCGGCCAAGGCATAGGGCGGCTGCTCATGCAGGGGTTGATTGACGCCTGTGCGGCAGCCGGGTTCCGGCAAATGATCGGCTATATTGATGCCGATAATGCAGCCTCGCTTGGACTTCATGAGACGTTCGGTTTTTCACGAGTCGGCGTCCTCCCAAGTGTCGCCTATCGATACGGCCACTGGGCTGACACCATCATGGTGCAACGCTCATTGGGCGCCGGTTCCACGGCCCCGCCGCCGCCCACGCCTCTCTCCAGCCCGTGAGGGCGATTGATACCAAGTAGAGGCGAAAACATCGCATCGTGTTTCTAGGCCAAGGCATCCTGGCGGCCGCCGGGATAGACCCGCAAATGGCCGTATTGGCGGACGAGATGGCCACCGAGAGAGAAGACGCTCGCTTTTTGTAACGGCTTGGCGCGTGCTTGCTCTGCTTCGTGTTGGCTTTCTATTTCCTGATTCTGCGCGGTTTTTTCCTGAACCTGCCGCAGCCCGCGCAAGACGAGACGTTCGACCGGCAGAAGGCCGAGCCAGGCGGGGTGGTCAAAACCGGCGAGGCATCCAAGAATACGCGATCGCGTCATATCCTCATGCCAGAGCGGCAGCAGCAGAAGCTCGAACGCGCTCTCCGCATAACCTTGTGGCGCGGCATTGATCCTCGCGACAATCGGACAGGCATGATCGACGATCCTGGGCAATAAGGTTGCCATGCTGGCGGCTTCCTTGTCGCGCCAGAGGCCGATGAAGGATCGTCCCTTCAGTTCCCTATCGAAGAGAGCGTTGATCCTGGCGCCGGAAAGGCGAAAGGGAAAAGCTGCCTGCGCATCCATTTCCAATATGAATGTATAGGCGAGAATAGAGCGGATTTCCGCGGGATCGATCTCGGAACGTTCCGGCGCCGGACGATCGCGCCGTAATTGATTCCAATAAGAATATAAATGCTGACTCGCAGCATGTCTCATCATGGCCTCCTGAACCAAAATGAGCTTGGCCCGCCGGCCAATGTTCAAATTTGGCACGTATTTGATCTAAATCCGGGGATTTCTCGGGATGGCAGCAGTGGATGTGCCAGTCCAGCGCCGCATCCCTCTCGTCATGGCCGCCGTCGCACATGAAAAGATCGCGAAAATCCGGAGGATTTTCGCGATCTTGGACGTTCTAGCTTGACGTTAGGTTAAGCGGCTCCAGGTGACGCTGATAATATCGAAGGCCATTGTCCTGACTGATCATATGAAGACGAAGAGACTGATCAGCCCCGCAGACTGGCCTTGGCTCTTTGCCACCAGCCGGAGCGTTTGGGTTGCGGCGGACCGCTTTCCTCAACGGGGGGCGTGATCGAGGCCGTTTCCGCTTCCGCTTCGACGGGCACAAGCGCCGTGCTCCCTTGCTCGGGCACGATCATGGGCAAGGCCACCGGAGCAACCGGGACGCTTTCCACAATATGCGGTTCCTCTGGTGCAGCCGGGGATAGCACGGGGGCAAAATCTTCGGCGTGGCTCAGCTCCACAGGTTGAGATGGAGCCAAGTGTTCAGCTTCGGCACCTGTTGATGGAAGCGAGCTTTCTGGCTCAAAAGGTTCCTGCGAAATCGCCGTCTCTGTCGCTGAACCTGCCGATGACTCGGCCGCTTCCGCATTGGCCCGTCTTGGTCCGCGTGAGCGGGAACGGCGCGGCCTGCGGTTCGGCGCGGGGGCTATGTCCTCGCCCTTTGCCTCCACGGTCTCCGCACCTTCGGTTTCCTCGTCGCGAGTTTCCTCTGCTTCGCTCGCTGTGAAGGCCGCGGCGTTTTCGTCATCCGCAGCGGCATAAGGCGACATGCCTGCGATCAGGCCCAAGGCATCATCGGACGGTTGCGGTGCATTGGCGGCAATGCCTGACCCTTCCCGGTCGCTGCCACGCCCGCCACGGCGGCGCTTGCGACGGCGACGGCGAGCGCGGCCATCGGCCTCCGTTTCACCCTCGGCTTCGGCGGTGGCTTCCTCGTCCTCGTTCGAACCCTCATCCGAACCGGAGACGGGTTCCAGCTCCTCGGCCTCCATTTCGATCTCTTCTTCCTCGTCGAGAGGGAAGATATCGGCCGGTCCGATAGCTGTTTCCCGCACGGGCAGCTTGGTGCCGCTGGCGAGTTCGCCGCGTTCCAAAGCGTGATAGGTCATTCCGGTCAGGCTCTCGTCCGCCGCGACCGTGATGCTCACTCCGAAACGTTGCTCCAATTCGCGCAGATTCGTGCGTTTCTGATTGAGGATATAGAGCGCGATGACCGTGCGCGTCTTGACGGTAATGTCATAGGCGGCATTCTTGATCAGCGCATCCTCGAGCAGCCGCAGCACATGCAGGGCGATCGAGCTGGTTGAACGCACCATGCCGGCGCCGAGGCAATGCGGACATATAACGGTCGAGCCCTCGAAAACGCCGGTGCGGATGCGCTGGCGTGACATTTCGAGCAGGCCGAAATGCGAGATGCGTCCGACCTGAATACGGGCGCGATCGTTCTTGAGGGCTTCCTTCAACCGGCGTTCCACCGCGCGATTGTTGCGGCCTTCCTCCATGTCGATGAAATCGGCAACGATGAGACCGGCGAGATCGCGCAGGCGCAATTGCCGGGCGATTTCATCGGCAGCCTCGAGATTGGTGCGGACGGCCGTGTCCTCGATATTATGTTCGCGCGTCGAGCGGCCGGAATTGACGTCGATCGCGACAAGCGCCTCGGTCTGGTTGATGACGAGATAACCGCCCGACCGCAAGGTGACCTGGTTCGAGAACATGGCGTCGAGCTGAGCCTCGGCACCTGCCTTGGCAAAGATCGGTTGCGGATCGCGATAGAGCTGGACGCTTTTGGCATGGCTCGGCATGAGCATGCGCATGAAGTCCTTGGCCTCGCGATAGCCAGCCTCGCCCGAGACGATGATTTCGTCGATATCCTTATTGTAGAGATCGCGGATGGCGCGCTTGATCAGCGATCCTTCTTCATAGACGAGGGTCGGGGCCGTGGATTTCAAGGTCATTTCGCGCACGGTTTCCCACATGCGCAGGAGATATTCGAAATCGCGCTTGACCTCGGCCTTGGTGCGCGCGGCGCCAGCCGTGCGCAGGATGACGCCCATGCCTTCCGGCACTTCGAGTTCCTGGGCGATGGCCTTCAGCCGCTGCCGGTCGCCCGCATCGGTGATCTTGCGGGAAATGCCGCCGCCACGGGCCGTATTCGGCATCAGGACGGAATAGCGTCCGGCGAGCGAAAGATAAGTGGTTAGCGCGGCGCCTTTGTTGCCACGTTCTTCCTTCACCACCTGGACGAGAAGGATCTGGCGCCGCTTGATGACCTCTTGAATCTTATATTGCCGGCGATAGCGGGGGGCGCGATGCATGGCTTCTTCCATGGCATCGCTGTCGCCGCCGATCTGCTCGACCTGCTCGTCTTCTTCCTCGGTCTCGTCCCCTTCATCTCCCTCGTCGTCATTGAAATCGTTGCCGAAATCATCGCGTGTCGGAATTGCTTCCGGGGCGGCCACAGCCGTGCCGGCCAATTCCGTTGCGTTGAAGGGGAGCTCCTCCGAAGGCGCTTCGTCGTTCTCGTCGCTTGAGACTTCCCGCTGCTCGTGGCGCGTGAAATCGGCGGGCTCCTCCTCGCTTGCCGGGAAGCTCGATTGGAAGCTCGGTTGTAACTCCTCCGCAGTGGTTTCGTGGGGCGGGAAGAGAAAGGGTTCGTCCGCCTGCGTCTCGTCGGCGTCCGGTGTCTCTACCGCTCCGTTCTCGAAATGGGGAAAATGATCCGTTGAATCCGCCGTGTAAAAGGCTTGCGGTTCGTCGGTCATTTCCGCCTGGTCGGGCGCGGGTTCAACCGCTTCGGGCAAGACGGGGGATAGGGCCAGCACGTCGTCTTCATTGCGCCGTTTCTCGGCGGCGCGCTGGCCGTTGCGGTCACCGCGGCGATAGCGCCGGCTGCGGCGTGGAGCCTGTGGCTCCTCATCTTCTTCGTGTTGGGCGCGTGCCTCTTCTTCGATCAAAGCCTGACGGTCGACGACAGGAATCTGATAATAATCCGGGTGGATTTCGGAAAAGGCCAGGAAGCCATGGCGATTGCCGCCATAGTCGACGAAAGCGGCCTGCAGGGACGGCTCGACCCGGGTGACTTTGGCAAGATAGATATTGCCGCGAAGCTGTTTTTTACTGGCGGATTCGAAATCGAATTCCTCGACGCGATTACCACGCAGAACCACCACCCGGGTCTCTTCCGGATGGGAGGCATCGATAAGCATTTTGTTGGCCATGGGAAACTCGTTCGGGCATGACGCGCGGGCGCCTAGGCCGCTGAACACCTTGGTCTCGATCGGCTTGAGGCTGATCGATTGTGTGGAAAATCGGCTTGAAGGAAGAGGGACTTGCCGAGCCGAGCGGAGCCTTGTGAGGCAAACCGTGGCTGATCTGGCCGTTGAAGGGCCGGGCAAGTCTTGTCCGGGCAAGCGTCACGTAACCACGAAATATTCCGCTAGGGACTATCCCGCCAAGGGTCATCCGACTGGGTGCCGTCCGCCGCGTGGTTTTGGGGGCGAGGCTCATGAGCAGAGCCGGCCGGATCCTTTCCGGGCGGGGCCGCCGGGCTTCCGGCGTATCATGCGTTGGATGGGAAAAAACTAAGGGTTTGAGAGCAAGGGAACCGAGAAGGTGAAACTCGAGAGTCGCAATGCGTGGGAAGACCGCTGTCTCCCCTTTTGAGGTCGAGAAGAAATGTGGCGCGAGGAACGGCAGCCGAGAGATCGGCTGCATGGCCTTTTGCTGATTGGTCCGGGTCGATAAATTACCCCGCACGGGTCAGACCATATTCTCGCTAGGTTGCACGAGGATTCCGAGGAATCCGGTTCCGCCCAGTTCAACGGGCATGTCGTAAGCACGCGGTTGCAGCTTTTAAGTCCTCGATCTGCTTGGATGCGTCGAGGCCACGCCGCATTCGCGGGCTGAAGCTGTGAGGCGCCTGCGGATAGGAAGACCGCGCGCCCTCTGTGCGAACTGGTTCACTTATTCATATCGAGGATATCAGGGGTTTGGCAAGCTTCTGGCATGAATCCGCGTTTTTTTGATCGTTTTTTCCAGCATTGAATTGGTGATAAGTCATTAACCACACAACATTTATGCTGGCACCGGCAAGTTTGGGCAAATTGGATCGTTTTCATAGGGCATCATTTTCGAATACGCTCGAATCTTTTCAGAGAAAAGGCAAGGATTCAAGAGGATAAGAGTTAGATACGAGGACAAGGGGAAGCGGAGCTGGGGCCGAACGGTATTGATTCGAAAGCGATGATTCGGACCGGGCCGCGAACTTTCCTGTTCCTTGGGAACGGTCTTTGGAGAACCCAGCTTGGGCAAGCCGGAAGGATGGGGATTGGGTTGTCTGGGGTGCGCGGGCCGATGATGTTTTGGGACTGGAATGGCCATCCAGTGCGGGCTTCGCTGGATCGATTCTTCTCTTTGCTTCAGGGCTTTTCCAAGCCGGGCAGGGCGTGGGCAGCGTGGCTTTTTTTCATTTTCATGAGCCCGGTTTCTTCGTTTGCCGCCGAACAGGCGCCGGTTCAGGCCTCGGCGGCATGGCTCGAAACGCGTGGCGAGGGAAGCCGGCTTGTCTTTGATCTTTCCGCTCCGGTCGAGGTCAAGGCCATGGTGCTTTCCGCGCCTGATCGTGTGGTCATCGATCTGCCCGCCGTCGATTTCATGTTCGCGCCACCCACTTTCGCGCCTGCCCCTGCGGCACTGGCTCGTCATCGCCGGGGGCGCCATGCTTCCACCGCGCAGACTGTGGCCCCGAGCGGGCTCATTGCGGCTTATCGTTTCGGCTCTTTCGCACCCGGCCGATCGCGCATCGTCATCGATCTCAAGGAGCCAGCTCGCGTGATCCGAGCGGGCATGGAAGCCGCTCAAGACACTTCATCGTCTGGCCGGGCGCGCCTCGTCATTGTCCTGGCCGCGACCGATCGGGCGAGTTTTCGGGCGGCGGCGCAAAATGGCCGGCAGGAAGTCGCGCTGGCATCCGCTCAGGCCCCGGCGGCTTTGCCGGACAATGCGCCTATGATTGCGCCGAAGCCGGGACCCAATGTGGATCGGCCTGTCATTGTCATCGATCCGGGCCACGGCGGCGTCGATAGCGGAGCGATGGCGGGTACGCTCGTCGAAAAAAACCTTGTGCGGGATTTTGCCAAAAGCCTGGCCGATAAGCTTAACGCTAGCCGGCGCTATCAGATTATCATGACGCGGGAGGATGATATTTTCATTCCCCTCGGAGAGCGGGTCAAGATTGCCCAGGCTCATCATGCCGATCTGTTCATTTCGATCCACGCCGATATTCTTTCAGAGACGGCGGATGTCGGTGGTGCCACCGTCTACACGGTTTCGGACAAGGCCTCGGATGCCGAGGCCGCACGTCTCGCCGATAAGGAAAACCAGGCGGATCTTGTCGGCGGTCTCGAAAGTAAGGAAGAAACGCCGGAAATTACCGATATTCTATTCGATTTGACGCGGCGCGAGACGAGAGCCTACAGCCATGTTTTCGCGAGGACTTTAGTCGATTACTGGAAAGTCGTCGGCCGGCTCAACAAAAACCCTCAGCGCTCGGCGGGTTTTCGCGTTTTGAAGGCGCCTGATGTTCCTTCGGTTTTGCTCGAACTCGGCTATTTGTCCAATGAGAATGATCACGCGGCCTTGGCTTCACCGGAATGGCGCGGAAAAGTTGTGACCAAGGTCGCCGAGGCGGTCGATCGATTTTTCGCCGCGCGCGGTCCGACTCAAGTTCAAGGGCAGTTTCCAGGACCAGGACAATTTCAAGGGGAAACGCAAGCTCGGGCGAGGGGGCACGATTCCGCATCCATTCTGCGCGGTACAGCCACGACCGATCTTGCCCATGATGCGCATTGAGACGATTCCACGAAGGAATCCAAACGGTTCATCGGGAGTGTTAGCGCATTGAAAGATGTCGGCAAGGAAAGACGTTGGTAAGTCGCCGCAAGGTTCGGCCAAGCCAAGAGTGACAAATTAAGACCATAAAATCATCGCACCCATGCATGATGAAATACTTGCCTATTCACAGACAGATTAAAGACTGGTTAGTTTGCCTGAATCATGGGGAACTGCGGTTGCGGTTTGGCTTGATGAGGATTATTTCAAGCTTGTCGCTGGTTGGCCGCGCGGCCTCTACGAGGCGCCGCTTCCCGATATAAGATCTCGAGTGGCCGGTCGGTATGGCCGGGATATGCGGGCAATAAACCCAAACGGATCACAAGTTTGGGGAAGTTTGTCGCGTTTTTCAACTATAGAGCATGGCATCCGATCTCAGTTTGACTGAATATGCTCTAGCGAGTTTGTTTCAGCACGTTTCCTGCTTCCACCGGCTCATGGACGCCGGAGCCATTTCATCCAAGGCGCGGTCTCCCTTCACGCGCGTGATATCGAGGCTTGATTGATGCGGCTTATCGCCCGTTTTTTCGGTTTCCTCTTCGCGACAGCCGCCATTCTCTTCGTTGTCGGCGCTTGCGCGGCAGGCTTTCTTGTCTGGAATTTCCAGCGCGACCTGCCCGATTATACGCAGCTCAAGAATTACGAGCCGCCGGTAATGACGCGCGTCCATGCCGCCGATGGGTCGATTCTCGCCGAATATGCGCATGAGCGTCGGCTTTATCTGCCGAGCACGGCGATCCCGCCACTGATCAAACAGGCTTTTATTTCGGCCGAGGACAAGAATTTCTATAATCACAGCGGTGTCGACCCGGAAGGCATCCTGCGCGCCTTTATGGTGCTGGTCGAGGGTGGCCATCATGTCCAGGGCGCTTCAACGATTACGCAACAGGTCGCCAAGAACTTTCTGCTGACCAATGAACGCTCCTTCGATCGCAAGATCCGTGAGGCCTTGCTCGCCTTCCGGATCGAGGGCGCCTATTCCAAGGAACGCATTCTCGAGCTTTATCTCAATGAGATCTATCTCGGCCTCGGCAATTACGGCGTCGCCGCCTCCGCGTTGAATTACTACGGTAAATCGGTGCATGAACTGAGCATTGCTCAGGCTGCCTATCTTGCCGCTCTGCCCAAGGCGCCGAATAATTATCATCCCTTCCTCAAGCGCGATCGCGCGATCGAACGCCGCAATTGGGTCATCGATCGCATGGTCGATAATGGCTATGTCTCGCGCGCCGATGGCGAGAAGGCGAAGACCGAGCCGCTCGGCGTCAATCCGCGTGTCCTTTCTCCCAATGCCTATGCGGCGGGCTTCTTCGCCGAGGCGGTCAGGCGTGAACTCGGCGATCGTTACGGGGAAAAGAAACTCTATGAAGGCGGGCTTTCGGTCCGCACGACGCTCGATCCAAAAATGCAGCTCATGGCGCGCCGTGCGCTGGTCGATGGTCTCGTGCGCTACGACGAGGCTCATGGATTCCGCGGCGCCATGCGCCATATTGACATCAGCCAGGATTGGGGCGTGGCGCTTGCCGAAATTCCGGTCTTGGGCGATGTCGCGCCCTGGCGGCTCGCTGTCATCCTCGATGCATCGGATAATTATGCGCGCATAGGCTTGCAGCCGAAGCGGGAAAAATCCGGAGAAATCGCGCGCGAGCGGGAATCCGGAACGTTGGCGCCGGTCGGATTGCGTTGGACGCGCGGCCTTGGCGGGCGTGCCTCGCTGATCCCGGGCGACGTGGTTTACGTCGAACCCCTCGACGGCAAGCCTGGGCAGTTCAGGTTGCGGCAAATCCCAGAGGTCGGCGGTGCCATTGTCGCGATGGACCCCTATACGGGCCGCGTCTTTGCCATGGTCGGTGGCTTTTCCTTCGATCAGTCGGAATTCAACCGCGCGGTTCAGGCCATGCGCCAGCCGGGCTCCTCGTTCAAACCCTTTGTCTATGCGACAGCGCTGGACAATGGCTATACGCCGTCGTCGATCGTGCTCGATGCGCCGATCGAAATCGATCAAGGGCCTGGTCTTGGTGTCTGGCGGCCGGAAAATTTCGAAGGCCATTCGAGCGGCCCGCATACTTTGCGTTATGGCGTCGAACATTCGATCAACCAGATGACCGTGCGTCTGGCGCGTGATGTCGGCATGCCGCTCATCGCCGAATATGCCAAGCGTTTCGGCATTTACGACGATCTGCCGCCGTTCCTGTCGATGTCGCTCGGCTCCGGCGAGACGACTTTGATGCGCATGACAACCGCCTATTCCATGCTGGCCAATGGCGGCAAAAGGATCAAATCGACCCTGATCGATCGCATTCAGGACCGCTACGGCCATACGCTCTATCGGCATGATGATCGTGTCTGCGAGGGCTGCGACGCCCAGAAATGGGCCAATCAGCCGGAACCGCGGTTGATCGACAAACGCGAGCAAGTGCTTGATCCTCTGACTGCTTATCAGATCACCTCGATCATGGAAGGCGTGATTCAGCGCGGGACCGGACAGGTCATCAAGGAAGTCGGCAAACATCTGGCCGGCAAGACCGGAACGACCAATGAAGCGAAGGACCTTTGGTTCATCGGTTTCTCGCCCGACCTCGCGGTTGGCGTCTTCATGGGCTACGATCAGCCGCGTTCGCTGGGCGATTCCGCGCAGGCCGCGCAATATACGGCGCCGATCTTTCGGGATTTCATGAAAATGGCCCTGAAGGACAAGCCTGATGTGCCGTTTCGCGTGCCGCCTGGCATCAAGCTGATCTCGGTCAATGCCAAGTCAGGCTTGCGTTCCACCGGGGCTGGTTCCATCCTTGAGGCCTTCAAACCGGGCACCGCGCCGCCCGATACTTATGCGGCGAGCGATTCCGCGCCGCGCGCGCAAACCGTCAATCCCGATGCTGACCGACTCGTCGGCACCGGTACTGGCGGTCTTTACTGAACCTGGCGATCGCTGAGAAGGATCGCTGAACTGACCAACTCAACATTCCGCTGTTAGAGCATCGGACTTTCACATTGAAGCCAATCTGATGCTCTATCTTTCTGAAAACGCATCAGATTGATCCCAAAAGTGGGAGCCACTTTTGGGTCTGATGCTCTAGAGGGTCGCGTGCCGCGATCCCGACAGATGGAATTTTTGCCAAGGCAGGTCAATGACAGCTTCTGAACAAACCTGGGTTGCGCCGCAATCCGTGATTTTCGATATGGATGGGCTCCTGATCGATAGTGAGAGCCTTGCGATGAAGGCGCTCAATAAGGCGGGCGAGGAGATGGGCTATGATACGCCGTTTTCCTTTTGCCAAGCGATGATCGGCGTGCCGATTGATCGCTGCCGCAGCCTTGTCGCCGAACGGTTTGGTGAGGATTTCCCGCTCGATCTCTATTTCGCAACTTCCGACAAGCATTTCACATCACTGGTCGAAGCCGGCCACTTGCAATTGAAGGCAGGTGTCGAAAATCTTCTCGGCGCACTTGAGGAGCAAGGCATCAGCAAGGCGGTCGCGACCTCCTCGAGCCGTCGCAAGGCTGATCATCATCTCGAACTCATTGGCATTCGCGAGCGGTTCAGCGCCATTATCACGCGCGATGATGTCCAGCGCGGTAAGCCTGATCCGGATCCCTTCCTTCGCGCGGCCGAGGCCCTGCAAACGCCACCCGAACGCTGCCTGGTCCTGGAAGATTCCCACAATGGTGTCAGGGCCGCCCATGCGGCAGGAATGCGGGTGATCATGGTGCCGGATCTTTTGGGTCCGACCGATGAAATGCTCGAAAAGGTCTTCATGGTCGCCGACGATCTGAATGTCGTCGCCGAACTCATCCGTTCGAGCGTGCCCGAGACCGCGCCCGCAACCAAGCAGTAATCCCTTCGGTCAGTAAGAAGGCCGTCGCGCGCTGGGAGCTTTTCTTGTTGGGCGGGCTACCATCATGATTTCCTCGTCGTGCATTGGAAAGACTGTCCTTTCCATTCGACGAGGGCATCTTGTTCCTTGCTCCAGAATTCAATTCCCCCATCATAGCGATATTTCGTGCCGGAGCCGGATGGCGAGAGCACGACGACTTCCAAAATACCGCCGCGCGTCATCGTAGCGGATGGAGGTTCACTCTGGAAGGTGATCGTCGCTGACGATGACGATCGGCCGCTGGATCGAGGCGATTGTTGAAGCCCCCATTCCTCTCTCCTTCTTCCTGCGTCGTCATCTTTTTAATGAACCACGCCGTGTTGCAGAGCCCTTGAAGAGAACGTCTCCTTGATCTGGTCCCATATGGCCCATTCCAGCAAAGACAACTCCGCGCAATTTTGTGCGTTCTCAAGAAGCTGGGAGAATGGTGCCTAAATCGGACTGAATGCATCATCCAAGCTTTAACTTGGACACGATCTCTCCCGCGTTCGCCAACGATGGAGGTTCGTATGACCGATATGACTTTTCCCGGCCTGGATCGACAGGGATCGGAGACGGTCAAATTGCTCCGCGATGCGGCTTTGCCTCTGCCGGATCCCGATGCGGAACAAGATTTCGGGACTCTCTTCGATCGTTTTGCCGGCGCGCGTGTCGTGCTGCTTGGCGAGGCGACGCATGGCAGTTCCGAATTCTATCGCGCCCGTGCCGCGATCACGCGGCGGCTGATCGAACGTCACGGTTTCAGCATTGTCATCGTCGAGGCCGATTGGCCCGATGCCAATCGTATCGACCGTTATGTTCGCCATCGCGGGCCGGGCCAATATGATAAGGATTCCTTCGCCCGTTTCCCGACCTGGATGTGGCGCAATGAAGAGGTCGGCGCCTTCGTCACGTGGATGCGTCAGCATAATGAAGCTTTGCCGATGGAACAGCGGGCCGAATTTCGCGGGCTCGATGTCTATTCCCTGCATGCCTCCGTACAAGCCGTGCTCACTTATCTTGATCGTGTCGATCCGGCGGCGGCCGCAATCGCGCGCAAGCGTTATGGCTGCTTGTCGGCTTGGCACATGGACCCGGCCTGGTATGGCCGGGCGGTCCTGCGCGGCACTCATGACAGTTGCGAGGATGCCGTCGTCGCCCAATTAAAAACCATGCTTGACCGTGAACTCGATGCCACGGCGAAGGATGGCGAGGATCTTTTTGATGCTGTGCAGAATGCGCGGATCGTGCGTGCCGCCGAGACCTATTATCGGATCATGTATCGCGGCTCGACGGAATCCTGGAATCTGCGCGACCGGCATATGTTCGAGACATTGCAATATGTGATGAAAGCCCGCGGCCCGGAAACCAAGGCTGTGGTCTGGGCGCATAATTCCCATATCGGCAATGCGGCGGCGACCGTGATGGGCTGGCAGGGCGAATTCAATATCGGCGAATTCTGCAAGACGGCCTATGGCGACGACGCCGTGTCGATCGGCTTCGGCACCGATCGCGGTACGGTTGCTGCCGCCGACGATTGGGACGGCCCTATGCGCATCAAGAACGTGCTGCCGGCAAGGCTCGATTCCTACGAATATCTGTTTTTGAAGGCCGGTATGCCGCGCTCATTGACCGAGCTGCGGGGGCATGGACGGGGTGCCTTGCGAGAGGCTCTGACGCAGTCTCGGCTCGAACGGGCGATCGGCGTTATCTATCGCCCTGATACGGAATTCCATAGCCATTATTTCGAAGCTGTCCTGCCCGATCAGTTCGATGCCTATGTCTGGTTCGAGGAAACGAAAGCCGTGACACCCTTGCCGAGCAGCCGCCCGCATGGCGTGCCGGAGACTTATCCTTTTGGTGTGTGATTCCCTTTCCGGAGACGGAAGAGGGATTTGAACCCTGTGGGCTGCCAGACTCACACACAGCCCGCCGGGTTCAAAAGTGTATGTCGTCGCGATTAATTCAGCCGCGACGCGATCACGCTGCGCAGATCGTGATGATGCAGATCGGACAGAGCGCGGCCGAGGTCCTGCACCAGCTCTCCATTGTTCCTGATCTCAGGGCCAAAAATTTCCTCGATACTCAGGAAGGCCTTGGCCAGCTTTTGTATGATCCTCGCCGATCGCTGCGCAAAGATTGCGGAGTTCGATCTCCAGCGGATCATTGAGCTCGATTTTGGTGCCGGATGTATCATCCAGGGCAAACCAGCGAATCCAGCTCGCGATTGCCAGCACCGCGCAGGGGGAGGGGCGGCCAGCGCGCAAATTCTCGCGTAAGGGGCGCAGAATGCGCATGGCGAGTTTTTCAGACCCATTGCGGCCGATACGACCGACATCATGCTGCAGGGGCCGGATTGCGCCAGCGTTTCAACAGAAGCTTGGCATAATGATAGGGATCCGGCGCCGTCGAGGGCAGGGTCGGGGCTTGCTCATTGAGCATGAAGCGCAGGGCGAAGTCGACCATGAGCGGATCGTTCGCCACTTCGGCGATCGTGCCATGATCAGCGAGGCCGCCGAGATAAGCAAGGACCATATGCGTGCCATTGAGAAGGCGCAGCTTGGTCGCCTCCCAAGGCGCGACGCTGCCGACGATTTCGGCGCCGCCGGCTTCCCATAGCGGCCTCTCGCCTTCAAAATCCTCGATCACCCATTGCAGATAGGGTTCAGCGGAAACCGGGGCCGCGTCGAGCACGCCCAAAACATCCTGGGCGGTGCGCAGATCCTCGTCTGTCGTGACCGGCACGATGCGATCCACCATCGTATTGGGGAATTGCACGCTGCGCTCAATCCAAGACGCGAGCTTGTCATCAGTCATGGCGGCGCAATCGATCACCGCCTGGCGGACCGTGTCGCCATTGGAGCCGAGATTGTCGCAGCTCAGAATGACGGGCGGCACATGGCCCGCCTTGCGCACGGCGTCGAGACCCTGCATCAAAGTGCCGATCGTCGTGACCGGACGTTCCGCCGTGAGATCACTCTGAATGTCGGGATCGTCGGCCTGGAGCCGGCCGCTCGATGGTTCGAGTGAATAGCCACCGGCGGTGACAGTCAAGGTGACGATTTTGGTGGCCGGATCGGCGAGGCGATCGACGAGGCCGCGTTCGTCCGTGGGGGCATAGAAGGTTTCGCTCAGGCTGCCGACGATTTCGGCCTTGGTGCCGCTGGCATCCCGTTCAAGCACCGTATAGAGCCCATCTTGCGGCTCCAGCGCGTCCGGGGTCGTCGGCCGTCTGAGGCTCGCCGAAGCAATGCCCCAGGACAGACCTTTCTCGCCTTCCGCCTCGATGGCTCTCTGCGTGATGACGGCTTGATGGGCGCGATGGAAAGCACCACAGCCGAGATGCAAAATGCCGCTTGTGAGACTGGTCACATCATAGCCTGGACGGCGGACGCTTTCCGGCATGGTGTCGAGCACGGCGGTGGAAAGCTGGGGCTGCTCGCCATTGGCATCTTCTCCTCCTTCATCGGGGAGATCGATGGTCGTGAAAGCGGGCTTTTGAGGGCCGAAGGGGGAGTGCAAGAAAGTCAAAGAAAAACTCCTGGTGGACGCGGAGGAGCGATCTCTCCTGATCGGATTCGACATGGCGTCGTGCGGACAAAGGCCTGTCCGCGGGGTTGGGTCACGGTGTTGTCGGATAACGTAAGGTGGGTCACGGAAGCAGGGCAACCCCTCGGCATGTGTCAAGTTGACGCATATCGTGAATTGAACAAATTGCCTCTTGAAATTTTCAAATGGCACACCACGCATGATTCTGTGTGGGCAAATTATCGATTTGAGAGCAAATTCTCATCAAAAGCTTAGCAATTTTTGCAAAAGCAATGCTTTTTGCACTCAAAATGGCTAAGCCTAACCTGCGTCAAAATGTGCCAATGTGCTCTTTCGAGTGAAATTTTTTTTGAAATTTTTGCAATTGGAGCCCGCCGTCTAGGGGCAAATTCGCTTTTTCTCCCCAGTGGAGCCAGATTCTGGCCGGAATTCCCACGATCAACCACAGCAAAAGTTTACAAGCGGGGGCGCGTCTCTTAAGGTTCAGGCCATTCACACGCACTATATGAAGACAAGGGTCACTTCACGGGCCAAGGCTGGTCCTTCCTCTGGGGTGACCGACCGATTTCGTAACGCCTCGGATTGATCCCCTCGCGGGTCTTCATCAATCCGATGCTCCAATCAGGAAAGTTCGCAGATCATGCGCGCCGAAGCCGAAGCGCTCGTCGAAACGATCAAGCAATCCTTGGGATTGCTGAGGAGGCATCTTTGACGTCGATACATCGACGCGACGCCTTGAAGAATTAAACGCCAAAGTCGAGAATCCCGATCTCTGGAACGATGCGGAAGCCGCGCAGAAAATCATGCGCGAACGCACCGAACTGGAAGAACGGCTTGGCTCCATCAAGCAGTTCGAGGGTGACCTCGACGATGCGGCGACGCTCATCGAATTGGCCGAGGCCGAAGGCGATGAGGCCAGCGAGAAAGAAGGAATAGACCTGCTCAAGGGCTTGAAGATCGAGGCTGAACGGCGCCAGATCGAAGCCTTGCTCTCCGGCGAAGTCGATTCCAATGACACTTATATAGAAGTGCATTCGGGTGCCGGCGGCACGGAAAGTTGCGACTGGGCGCGCATGCTGTTTCGCATGTATGCGCGCTGGGCCGAGCGGCACAGGTTCAAGGTCGAAATCATCGAAGAGACGGCGGGCGACGAGGCGGGCATCAAATCCGCCACTTTGCTCGTCAAAGGCCATAATGCGCATGGCTGGGCGAAAACCGAGTCGGGCGTGCATCGTCTGGTTCGCATTTCACCTTTCGATTCCAATGCGCGGCGCCATACGAGCTTCGCTTCGGTTTGGGTCTATCCAGTGATCGATGACAAGATCGAAATCGACGTGAAGGAAAGCGACTGCCGGATCGACACGTATCGCTCCTCGGGTGCCGGCGGCCAGCACATCAACACGACCGATTCCGCCGTGCGCATCACTCATATTCCTTCAGGCATTGTCGTCGCCTGCCAGGGTGAGCGTTCGCAGCATAAGAACCGGGCGACCGCCTGGAACATGCTGCGCGCTCGTCTTTATGAAAAGGAATTGGAGCGGCGTGAGGCCGAGGCCAATGCCACCGAAGCGACCAAGACGGAGATCGGCTGGGGCCACCAGATCCGTTCCTATGTGTTGCAGCCCTATCAGCTCGTGAAGGATCTGCGCACGGGCACGACCTCCGGCACGCCGGACGAAGTGCTGGATGGGGATCTCGATACGTTCATGGAAGCGGCGCTTGCGCAAAAGGTCAATGGCGGCGGACCGGTCGCCATCGAGGATGTGGAATAAGCTTCCTGCTTTACGAGAGCGCGATATCTTCGTGCATCGTGCTCTCGAATATTATTTATCCAATCATTCATGGAGCTCAGACGAGTCCGGCTGAGCTCCATGATGTTCGAGAGCATCGGGACCTTCAAAGTGAACCCTATTCGATGCTCTATCTTTTCTGAAAACGCATCAGATTGGCCCCAAAGCGGGAAACCACTTTTGGGTCTGATGCTCTAACGGGTACGAGATTCATGCCGGCGAAACGGGAAAAAATCTTCAATATTCCGCCGGTCATTCTCACGCTTCTTGTCGTGCTTTTTGCCATACAGGCTCTTTGCGACTGGCTTTCACCCGAGCAATTCCTGCGATTGTTGCAAAATTTCTCCTTTGTTCCTGGCCGTTTCACCTTCCAGATCGATCCCGACCGGGTGACGGATGTGCTGAATGCGCTGGCGCGTGAAGACGAACTCAAGATGCAGGCGGCCTTGTTCTTCCTGAACAATGGCGAGCCGCATTATTGGACCGTCTTGACCTATGCTTTTCTGCATGGCGGCTGGGCGCATGTCGGCATGAACGGCCTGTGGTTTGGCGCTTTTGGCTCGGCAGTTGCGCGGCGGTTTGGAAGCGGCCGTTTTCTTCTCTTTTGCGCTGGTGGTGCAATCGCTGGAGCCTTCATGCATTTTCTGACGCATATGGCGGATTTACAGCCGATTGTCGGCGCCTCGGCAGTGGTCTCGGCAGCCATGGCGGCGGCGATCCGCTTCGTGTTTCAGCCGGGCGCGCCGCTTGGCGGCACCCTGGGGTTCTCCGATGTCGAAGGGGATGACCTTTATCGTCAGCCAGCGCTTCCCTTGCGTGATGTGTTCTCGGATCGGCAGGCGCTGACCTTCTTGGCCTTCTGGTTCCTGTCCAATTTCCTATTTGGCGTCATGCCTGGCTCGTTAGGCCTCACCGATGCGACGATTGCCTGGGAGGCCCACATCGGCGGCTTTCTGTTTGGGCTCATTGCATTTCGTTGGTTTGATCCCTCCGCGAAGATCGTTCATTAAATCAGATGCATGAGCGATGCTTTACGTTTTATCGACGGTCGTCTTGGGCATGATCGACTCGAAGCGACGATCGTTCCGCCAGGACTGATTCCACGAAAGCAGCCTTTGCAACTCGGTAGAGTTCCATACTCGCTCCATCGTAACGCTGCTTCATCGCGTTATAGCGTGCTAACAATATAGGCTCAGCGCGGAGGCGATCTCGAAAAGCAATGAAGATGTCCAGAGGTTCACCCCGAACTACGAGTTGTATCCCTAGCGGGGGTGTCTTGCGTCATCTTTGAATGAGGAGAAGCTGTCTGTCCGAACCGACCCGACATTCCGAATGAATAATCGGGCAAGGTTTCGATCTACTTCGGCAAATTGAGCATGCTGGACTCGGATCACGATATCGAGATCACCTTTTGTAAGACAACCCGGAATAGAGGTTGCGCCAATATGTTCAATATCGACATCCTTCGGCAGCTTCGCCAAAAGCTGTTGACGCAGTGTTTGAAATGCCTCTTCCGCGACCGGACCCACCATGTCGGGCGACAGCATGACAACGCATTCACTTCGTTGAAGCTCCTGATTTTTCATACTGGAAACCATAGGTTCGGATACCTAGAGGATACGGATGAGTTTGCGTCTCACTCTTTGATTTTGTGATGCCGTAACAAGGTATTGGGCCAAGTGTAAGTCACTTCAGAATGACGCACCGATCAGTCGCAAGATCTAGAGCATCGGATGTTCAAATGGACTCGTGTCCGATGCTCTAAGTTTTTGTAAACGCATCAGATTGGACCCAAAAGTGGAGCCCACTTTTGGGTCTGATGCTTTAGGGCAGAGTTGCGCGTCATATTGCGGCCCAATGCTTATTCTTCAGCGAGATCGAAGATGGCATCGGCCTTGTTGGAACGGGCGGCTTCGAACTGGCCCGATTGCCGTTTCCAGGCGCGGGCATAGGCGCCATTGGCGGCAAGCAATTCCTTATGTGTGCCTTGCTCGATGATCGAGCCATGATCGAGGACGATCAGCCGGTCCATTTGCGCAATGGTCGAGAGGCGATGCGCGATGGCGATGACAGTCCGGCCTTGCATGAGAGTGCCGAGTTGTTCCTGGATCGCCGCTTCCACTTCTGAATCGAGTGCCGAGGTCGCCTCGTCGAGGATGAGGATGGGCGCATTCTTCAAGATCACGCGTGCAATGGCGATGCGCTGTCTCTGGCCCCCGGAAAGTTTGACGCCGCGCTCGCCGACCTGGGCCTCGAAACCGTGCCGGCCTTGATGGTCTTCCAGCCTTTCGATGAAATCAAGCGCATGCGCCTGTTCGGCGGCGGCACGGATTTCGGCTTCGCTGGCATCGAGCCGTCCATAGCGGATATTGTCGCGGATCGAGCGGTGCAACAGGGATGTATCCTGCGTAACCATGGCGATCCGGGCGCGCAGGCTTTCCTGCGTCACCTTGGCGATATCTTGCCCATCGATGAGAATACGGCCAGATTCGACATCGAAGAAATGCAAGAGCAGATTGACGAGTGTCGATTTACCGGCCCCTGAATGGCCGATGAGGCCGATGCGCTCGCCGCCACGAATGGTCAGATTGAGATCATGCAACACGCCGCGCGTGGTGCCATAACCGAAAGTGACATGCTCGAAACGGATCTCGCCCTCGGTGACATGCAGTTTTTTCGCATCCGGCCGGTCGGGCATTTGCCGTGGCACCGCCACCGAGCGCATGCCCTCCTGCACGGCGCCAACCGCCTCGAAAATCGTCGTGACGCTTTGCGAAATCCACCAGGCGAGATTGGCGACCTGCCACGTGAGCGTCAAACCTGTCGCTACCATGGCGGCCGAAAGGGCGCCGCGCGACCACAGATTCAGGGCCACGATCCCGGTGCCACTGATGAGGCTCGCGTTCAAGCAGGAAAGGCAAAGGCCGAACAAAGTGTTCAGCCTTTGCTGAGCGCGAAAGGCTTTGGTGTGATTGTCGATGGCGTCGCGCACGAAATGATCCTCGTCACGCGCGCGGGCGAACAGTTTGACCGTCAAAATATTCGTGTAACTATCGACGACACGCCCCGTCAGGGCCGAGCGGGCGTCCGAATTGGCTCGTGATCGATCCCGCATGCGCGGTACGAAGAATCGTAGCAGCGCTATGAAGAAGACGAACCAAATGGCGAGCGGCAAAGCGAGGATGACGCTTTGCGCCGAAAGCAGGAACAACGCGCTCGCGCCATAGACGAGAACCCGCCACACGATATCGACCGAGGTGACGATGGTTTCCCGCAGCGATGCCCCGGTCTGCACGACGCGGCTCGCGATCCGTCCCGCGAAATCATTCTGAAAGAAAGCCCAGCTCTGGCGCACCACATGCCAATGGTTCTGCCAGCGGGTGAGGTTGGTCAGGCCGGGAGTCAGAACCTGGTTCGTGATGAGACCATGGCCGAAGAAGACAAAAGGCCGAGCCACGAGAATCACGAAGAGAATGAAAAGCAGTTCACGACCATGCGTGGGCCAGAACACCTCGCGTGGCGTGGAATCGACCATCCCGACGATGCGACCCAGGAAAAACGGCAAAGCGAGATCGATCAGCCCGACCGTGAAACTCGTCGCGAACAGGATGAGGACGAGGCCTTTGACCTGTTTCGCAAAATGCCAATAGAAACCGATGAGGCTTTGCGGTGGCGCGGCCTCGGGCGCAACCTCGGTGGGTTGCAGCAGATCTTCCAGACGATTGAGCATGAGCGAGAAATGCCGGCGCGGGCGAAGGTGAAAGAGGGGCCGCAAGCTTGAGCGACCGAGAACTAGACCCGACCAATGTTGATTTCAATGCAAATTCGGCGCCGGAGACATAAAGAGGAAGGAAGTTTCCGCAATTGGTTGTAAAGGGAGAAATCTTCTATTTTCCGGCTGCGCCTTGCGTGGGTTTGGAGACGGCGCCGACGATCGGCCCGATCGGCCGCCATTGGTCATCGCGGTTGAGGGAAGGTGCGTAAAGGCTTGAAATCGAGCCGTCGAGAAACAAAGCATCCGGGCAATGGAGCCTGTCGCGGAACAGGCGGGCGAAGCGGAAAAAGGTGACCGGCGCCTCGGAAATTGCGAAAATCACTTCATGATTGTCCCTGACCCCAACGCCGTTGCGAATTTTCTCCGAGGTGCCGGTCGGTTCAATCTTGGGATGCAACTGATTATTGGCGACGAGCAGCGGGCCGGATTGAGTCGCATAATCGGGTTTGAGGCCTGATTGCAGAAAACGGCCGGTTTCCATAACGCCCGCGCTGGTCTGGCTGAAATAGAAAATCCCATTTGGTTTCATATGGAAATTGCCCGGCCCGTTACGCATATTGGCGGGATGGAGCAGGCGGCCCTCCTGAATATAAAGCCCGACGGGGCTGAGATCCTCCTGAAACATGCCGGCATTCATCGCGAATTCGAGCGTCTCGCCTTTGGGCTGTAATTGGGCGCGCAAGGGGGCAAAGCCGCCATAAGGCTGGCCGCCCGGCTGTTGCCAGAAAAGCCGCAAATCGCTTCGCTTGGTATCGAACCGGCAGACGACATAATTGATTCCTTCCTCGGTGAGAGGAAGGCAGGGCTCGGCCCACGCGGTGCCAGCCGAGAGGAAAAGGGGTAAGAAAACCCGCATCAGAAGTTTAGTAAAAATGAACATTTGGCTGGCTGCCGTGGTTTGTTTTAGTTTGACTAAACCCATGGGCGTACTAGAATGGCTTTATGAAACTCGGTGAGTGGCTAGAGCGCAATCATCTCACGCGATCGGATTTCGCCCGGAAGATCGGCCTTTCCAAGGGTTCGATTTCACAAATGTGCAATCAGCACAAGGCTTGGCCCTCCCGTGAAACCGCCGAACTGATCGTGCGCGCGACCGAAGGCGCCGTCACGCCCAATGATTTCCTGTCCAACGCCCTTCTCGAATCCCGCGCAAGCAAGGAGCGCTTCCCAATGCCCCATTCGGTCGCCCAGGCCATCGAGGCCATCGCCAAGGGCGAACTCGTCATCGTCACCGACGATGACGATCGCGAAAACGAAGGCGATCTCATCTGTGCTGCCTCGCTCTGCACGCCGGAGAAAATGGCCTTCATCATCCGCCATTGCTGCGGCATCGTCTGCGCGCCGCTCACGCTCGAGGAAGCGCGCCGTTTACATCTTTCCCCCATGGTCGCGGCCAATGATGCCCCCCATGGCACAGCCTTTACCGTCTCGGTCGATGGCAAACATGGGCTGACCACCGGCATTTCAGCAGAGCAGCGCTCCAATACCGTCCGGGCCTTAGCCAACGGTAATATGGGGGCCAGCGATTTCGTGCGGCCGGGCCATATTTTTCCGCTGATCGCCCGCGAGGGTGGTGTCTTGATGCGCTCCGGCCATACCGAGGCGGCGGTCGATCTCTGCCGTCTCGCCGGGCTTCCGCCGGTTGGCGTGATCTGCGAATTGACCAATGACGATGGCACCGTCATGGTCGGCGCGCAGATCAATGCTTTTGCCAAGGACCATGGGCTAAAGCGGATTTCGGTGGCCGATCTCATCGCTTATCGCCAGGCGCGTGAAAAGCTTGTCGAGCGGGTGGCGAGTTTCAGCGTGGAAGGGCCTTGCGGACCGCTCACCGGTTATGCCTATCGCACACCCTATGACAGCGTTCAGCATTTCGCCTTCGTCGAGGGCGAGATCGGCGATGGCCGGGCCATGCCGACCCGCTTGCACCGCGTTGATATCGTTGCCGACGTCATTACCGGCGGCGAGACGATCCGCAAAACCTTTGCAAAATTCAAGACGGAAGGGCGTGGCGTCTTCATTTATCTGCGGGACGGAACGGCCGGTGTGCCGGCGCAGATCACCGGCCAGGACAAAATGGATTCGGAAGCTTTGCGGACCAAGGAATGGCGCGAGGTCGGACTCGGAGCGCAGATTTTGCGTGATCTCGGCGTCAGCTCGATCAAGCTCTGCACCTCTGCCGCAATGACCTATGTCGGCCTCTCCGGCTTTGGCATAGAAATCGTTTCGACCGAAGGCTTGAGCTGACAACGAGCTTTTTCGGAGCGTAAAGCGTGGATGACGTCCGTCAGACAAGCGGTGTTGGGCTTGCCGCGCTTTTGCTCTTCTGGCCTGTGGTGCTTGTCGCGGCGGTGCTGGTTGGTTTCGCCGTCTGGTATCAGTCTGATGGTCTCAGACGCTGGCTATGGCTGGCGCTGGTGAGTGCAATCGCCATCGGTTTGCTCGTCTTGCAGCAGCGTGGCGATTCACGCTTTGCCTGGTGCGGCCTCGTGATCGCTTTGGGTGTCGCTGTCCTTTGGTGGATTTCGATCAAACCCTCCAATGATCGCGATTGGGCGCCCGATGTCGAACATGGCGTGACCGCAGAGCTGCAGGACGGCGACGCTCTCTTGCACAATATTCGCGATTTCGACTGGCGCTCGGAGACGGATTTCACCCCGCATTGGGAAACGCGGATTTATCCGATCGCGGCTCTCAGCTCTGTCGATCTGATCAGTTCCGTCTGGTCCAACCCAGCCATTGCTCATACGCTGATCAGTTTCGGCTTCGACGATGGGCGGTTTGTCGTCTTCTCAGCGGAAATCCGCAAGGAAAGGCACGAGTCCTTTTCCGAACTCGGCGGCTTTTTCAAAATGTTCGAACTGGTCCTGATCGCGGCCGACGAGCGTGACATCTTGCGCCTGCGCACCAATATCAGGCACGAAACGGTCTCGATGTTCAGGTTGCGGCTGACGCCGGAGCAGCGCCGCGCGCTCTTTCTGTCCTTTCTGGACATGGGCAACAGGCTGGCGGGGACGCCTGAATTCTATCAGACGATCACCTCCAATTGCACGACCATCATCTTCAAGCTGGCGCGACTCATCGAGCCGGGGACACCGCTCGACTGGCGCATTCTTCTATCGGGCTATCTCCCCGACTACCTCTATGAACATGGCATCGTCGACAAGAATTTGCCGCTTGAAATGGTCAAGCAGCGGGCTTTGATCACCCGTCTCGGCGAGGAGGCGGGCTCGGCGCCGGATTATTCTAAGAGGATCAGGGTTGCGGTGCCCTGATCCGTCGCTGAAGGGTCAAGCACCCATCAGGGTCAGGACATGGACCGCGACCGATCGGGCCAAAGCCTCGAGATCGTAACCACCCTCAAGAATGGAGACGACGCGGCCTTTGGCATGACGCTCCGCCAGTTCCATGATCTTTGCCGTCGCCCACATGAAGTCGGCCTCGACCAAATTGAGATGACCCATCGGATCGAGGCGATGCGCGTCGAACCCTGACGAGATCACGATGAAATCCGGATGGAAGGCATCGACCGCCGGCAGGATCCGGCTTTCCATCGCTTCGCGAAAGGCCACGCCGTCGTCGCCGGCCTTCAAGGGGGCGTTGACAATATTGTTGTGTTCGCCGGTCTCGGCCACGGAGCCCGTGCCGGGGAACAAAGGCATTTCGTGAGTCGAGGCATAAAGCACGCTGGCGTCGGACCAGAAAATATCCTGGGTTCCATTGCCGTGATGGACGTCAAAATCCACGATTGCTACGCGTTCGGCGCCATGGACCGCCTGGGCATGGCGCGCGGCAATCGCAGGCGTATTGAAGAAGCAGAAGCCCATGGGAACTTCACGCTCGGCATGATGACCCGGTGGCCGGGCGGCGAGAAAAGCGTTTTTGGCATCGCCACGCATGACTTCATTCACTGCGGCGGTCGTTCCGCCGATGGCATGGGCGATGGCCTCCCAACTGCCAGGGCTCAGGATCGTATCGGGACCGACTTCGACATAGCCTTCCTTGGGGCAGGCGTCGTGGATCGCGTCGACATAGGTCTCCGGATGGACCCGTAAAATAGCTTGCCGGTCATTGCCGGGCGCCAGCGCGCGATGCAGCATCTGGAAGCGTTCATGTTCGAGCATCTGATCGATGACGCGAATCCGGTCCGCACGTTCGGGATGGCCAGGGCCGGTATCATGGCCGGCGCTGGAGGGATGGCTGAGAAACAAAGTCGTCACGATCAATCCATGTTTACAATATCCAGCCGGAAAGCAGCTTCGCTTTTTCGGCTCGATAGGTGCGCGGGCAAAATTCCTAAGCCTCGGGTCGGACCCGAGACGGACGATCCGATGCATGAATGATACTAGAACACCGGACCTGGAAGTGGGTAGGCCTTTGAGTCTGATGCTCTGACAGCAGACCATAGATGATCATCTTCGAAAGTGGATACCTCTTTCGGAATAATCTGATGCATTTTCAAAAATGTAGAGAGGGAAGTTCAAAAACGTGGAGAGGAAAGAACGCGCCGGGGCGCTCACATGCTGGCCGCGAGAGCCGGTCCCGTCCCCTTGATGGTCACGTCAAGAACTTCCGGCGGCCGGTTGATCCGCACCGGCACGACAGAGGTGCCAAGCCCCCCTGAAACGAGCAGGTGATGGCCGTTCCTGACGATATGGCCATAGACGAGATCTTGAACAAAAGGCCGTTTGACAAGATGCGGCGTCAAGAAGGGAACATTGATCTGATTGCCATGCGTATGGCCGGACAAGGTCAGGGAAATGCGACGGTCACCCAAATCCGTGGCTGTATCGCTGATCTTATGGAAAATATAAGGCTCGTGCGCGAGGAAAAGGACAGGAGACTGATCCGTCACTTTGGCCAATGTGCCCGGCAGATCGTCCATGCCCCTGGTCCAGCGATGAT
This sequence comes from Beijerinckia indica subsp. indica ATCC 9039, assembly GCF_000019845.1. Lineage (NCBI taxonomy): Bacteria > Pseudomonadati > Pseudomonadota > Alphaproteobacteria > Hyphomicrobiales > Beijerinckiaceae > Beijerinckia > Beijerinckia indica. Next base: position 1,086,617 of record NC_010581.1, read on the forward strand.
GATCGTCGAAATAGCCGGTTTGAGAGCCAAGTCCCGCAACCCAGAAAGCTCGGCCATCTTTGTTCAAGCGGAGGGCGTCATTTTCGAGGAGCTTGATGTTGGCGGGGGCCAAGGCCCGACGGATGGATTCACCCTTGTCGCCCCGTATATACGGCAGCGGCCCATGCATCCAATCGTGATTGCCAAGAATGGCGTAGCTTCCGAGTGGGGCGCTCAGGATCGACAGAGCCTCCGCCCATTGCTCGGGCCAGACGGGTTGGGAGGCGACGCGGTTGCCGCCGTTGAAATCCCCCAAGAGGAAAATGATATCGGGGGAAAGGGAATTGGCCACCTCGGCGATCAGGCGCACGCGGGAGGGCGGCATCCAAGGCTCGCAGGCATGAATATCGGAAATGACAGCCGCCCGAAGGGTCAAATCCTTCGGCCAATGAGGAGGAGTGATCGAATAGCGGGTGACTTCCAGACGAAGTCCGGCTTCGATGGCGGTTGCATAGGCAGTGGTCCCGGCCCCCGCGAGGACGCAGGTGCCGGCGCCGAGAAGAAAATTTCGCCGTGTGAAGAGAGGCATGTCTGGAACTTACTTGTCGTAACGCGATCTCAAAAGAATATCACCACGGAAAGACGGCAGAATTAATGCTAAGCATTGTGTATGACCGCAGCGCAAAGATAAGCTGAAATAATCTTTTAAAGATACAGGAATCTCCCCGCAGGGAAAACAAATTTCAATCAATTTTTGGAGAAATAGGCGTTCTTCGAGCCAGAACGGCAAAGATGGGTCTGATCCGCCAGTTTCAGGGGGAGCAGCGCGCGGGAAAGCATCTGAAAGCGAAGGCTTTTTGGAAAAAGCCTCAAACTGATTCCAAAAGCTGATCCGGCTTTAAGATGGTCCTCTGGGAGTGTTTTTCTACCCAATGAGATACATTTATTTTGCGTAAGAAAACAGGGAAGGATCAGTATTTGTATTTTGTGAAAAATTCTTAACCTTTGCCCTGAACAGATCATAACTATTTTTGGATTCTTTTTCAGCGGTCAAGGATTCCATTCCGGAAGGCTCGTTGATGACGAACCTCCCGGTCGTGCAAAAAAGGCGGTGCTGCCTCAGGCAGCCTTATCGTGCTCCTGATCTTGGAGATCGCTTTTGTGCACATCATGCTCATGCATGGGGAGCCTTGAGACCGTGGACACAGAAGATTGTTCCGCGTTCTCCTGGTCGGACCGCCCCGTAAAAGATTCGAGAGCCGCGGCGACGGCGGAAATGCCAATCTCGCGGTAGAGGCGTGCGAGAAGATCGCGCGCTCCGGATTGGGGAAGGGGGGCTTCAGCTTCGCTCATGGCTCATCATCCTCGCTGGGGTCAATGCTTGGTCAACTCAAGGGTCTCGAGCAATCCATCGGCCTGAGACAGGTGAGTGCTGGCATTTTGCCCGGCTGTCTCGTTTCTCTCGGAGTGGAAGGCGCTCGTTTTGCCTGCAACGATGATGCGGCTGCGAGGTTAATGCCGGCTCTATCGATTAAAAGCTTTTCAGTTTTATTTTGGGAAAGGCCTTTCGGAATGCGCCGTCGGATTGTGGAAGAGCCTTATTCGGCCATGGCGCTCTGGAGTCGCCGTTTCGCGCTTTTGGCCTTTTTATTAGCTGGCCTCGGCATCCTCGCTTCCCGTTATGGGCTCGACGTTCGGAGCTTTCATATCAAGGGTCTCGATCTGAGAATGGTTTTTGTGGTTCTAGCCGCGGCGGTGTTCTCGGCCTGTCTCGCCTTGATCTCCAGTTTCATTGCCATGGCGATCATCTGGCGGACGGGCCGCAAGGGGCTTGGGGCCATGTTCGCGGGGTTCTTCCTCTCCCTTCTCTTGCTCGCTTATCCAGCCTATCTCGCCAGCCTTGCCTGGCGCTTGCCAGCCTTGAGCGACATTTCGACGGATCTTGCCGACCCTCCAGCCTTTTCCATGAGTGCCAAGGCGCTTGCGGCGCGTCGTCAGACAACGCCGGCGATCCCCTCCGAGGCCGAGCGTCAGCTTCAGAAAAGCTTTTATCCGGAGATCGAACCGGTTCTTCTCGATTCCGACGCGCAAGCGGCCTATCGCTCTGTCAGGCAGGCGGCGGCGGCCATGGGCTGGCGGATCGTCGAGGCCGTGCCGCCTTCAGGACGCAATGCTGGCCATATCGATGCGATCGCGCGGGGCCGTATTCTCGGGTTTCCGAATGATATTACGATCCGCATTCAGCCGCTCGGCGCGGAGACGCGGATCGACATGCGTTCCGTATCCACTCTCTTGCCGCATGATTTTGGCGCCAATGCGCGGCGCATACAACAATTCATGACGACGCTTCAGGGCGACGAAGAGTGAGAACCGGATCTTCTAGTCTCTCATGAACCAATGGTGATGATGACACGTCCGCGAACGGCGCCGGCGAACAGATCCTCGGCGGTTTGGAGCGCCTGAGCCAGAGGGCGTTCATGACTGATGAGATCGAGTTGCTGGCGATTGAGCACATTGGCGATGCGATCCCAAGCGACCCGCCGCGTCTCATTGGTGCGATAAACGCTGTCGATGCCGTAGAGCGTCACGCCACGCAGAATGAAGGGTGCGACGGTCGCCGGAAAATCCATGCCCTGCGCGAGGCCGCATGCGGCGACGGCACCTTCATAACGCGTCGAGGCGCAGACATTGGCGAGTGTATGACCGCCCACGCTGTCGATGGCGCCTGCCCAACGCTCGCGGCCGAGCGGCTTGCCAGGGCTTGCTAATTCCGCGCGGTCAATGATTTCGCTTGCGCCGAGCGATTTCAAATAATCAGTTTCCTGCAGCCGTCCCGTCGAGGCGATTACCTGGAACCCCAGCGTCGCCAGAAAGGAAATCGAAAAGCCGCCGACACCGCCAGAGGCGCCCGTGACGAGAATAGGGCCGTCGCCGGGCTTAAGGCCATGTTTTTCGAGCGCCATGATCGCGAGCATGGCTGTATAGCCAGCCGTGCCGAGCGCCATGATCTGGCGGAGGGAAAGTCCTGTCGGCGGCTTGAGCAGCCAGGCGGCTTTGAGGCTCGCCAGTTCGGCAAGACCGCCCCAATGCGTCTCGCCGACGCCCCAGCCGTTCAGAAAAACCTCATCGCCGGGCTTGAAAGCGGGGTCCGAACTGGTTTCCACATGGCCTGCGAGGTCGACGCCGGGCACCATTGGAAAATGCCGGACCACCGGGCCTTTGCCCGTCAAGGCCAAGGCATCCTTATAATTGATCGTTGAATAGGCGACCCGAACCCGGACATCGCCCTCCGGCAAATTGGCTTCGTCGATATCCGTGAAGGCGACGCTTTGCTTACCGTCGATCTTATCGATCAACCACCCTTTGAACATGAGACTCTTCCCAAATGAGAGGGCCGCTCACAGGATCGATGCGGCCCTCATGACAGATGTCATCCCGGCATGGCCGTGATGAGTTTGGTGGCGTCGCCATCCGCAGGATCGACGAAGAGACGATCGATCGTCAAGAAGACGATGGGCTGTTGAGGATCAGACGAATCCTTCGAGCACGATTTTGCCGCGTGCTTGACCGCTTTCGAGCAAGGCATGGGCTCGCTTTAGATTGGCCGCATTGATCAGGCCGAAATGCTCCGCCAGGGTCGAGCGCAAAATGCCCTTTTCGACCAGTTTGGAAATTTCATTGAGCAAGTTTCCTTGCTCTTGCATGTCCGCTGTCTGGAACATCGACCGCGTGTACATGAACTCCCAATGGATCGAAACGCTCTTGCGTTTGAAGAGAGCGATATTGAACGATGGCGGGTCATCGATCAGTGCAAAGCGACCCTGCGGCGCGATCAAATCCGCGACATCGGCCTGATGCTGATCACTCTGGGTCGTCGAAAAGACGAAACCGGGAGAATGATCAAGCGCGCTGATCTGGAGCGCTAAAGGCTTGCTATGATCCACGATGTGGTGAGCTCCGAGATCCTCGACCCATTTCCGCGTCTCCGGCCGGGAGGCCGTCGCGATCACTTCAAGTTCAGTCAATTGGCGCGCGAGCTGGATCGCGATCGAACCGACCCCGCCCGCGCCGCCGATGATGAGGATCGACGGCTTGATGCCAGCGACGGGCTTGTTGATGTCGAGCCGATTGAACAAGGCTTCCCAGGCCGTGATCGAGGTCAAGGGCAGGGCGGCGGCGGCCGCCCAATCGAGCGAGGCGGGTTTGAGGCCGACGATCCGTTCATCGACGAGATGGAATTCCGCATTGCTGCCTGGCCGCTCCAGCGCGCCGGCATAAAAGACCTCATCGCCTGGTTTGAACAGATTCGCCTCGGGTCCGGTGGCAACGACGGTGCCCGCAGCGTCCCAGCCCAAGACTTTCCAGTCTCCCGGCTCCGGGGCCGCGCGTAGGCGCACCTTGGTATCGACCGGATTGACCGAGATCGCCTTGACCGCGACGAGCAGATCGCGACCCTTCGGCTCGGGCTTCGGCAGATCGATATCGACGAGGGCGTTTGGCTGGTCGATGGGGAGCGAAGTCTGATAGCCGACAGCGCGCATGAATAGTCTCCATCATGCCGAATCCTTATGATCCGGCCTCTTCCACAGCGGCTAAAAGACAGGTTATTTTCAAAGGTGACAAGAACGCACTTTAATCGCTCATAGTGTCGAGAATGATACCGTCATGGCCCGGATTCGTCATAAGGAACTGACTTGCAGCCCTGGTTGCGCCGTCGAGGCGACGCTGCAATTCATCGACGGCAAGTGGAAAGGCGTGGTCCTCTACCATTTGCTCAAGGGCACGCTGCGGTTCAACGAAATCAGGCGGCGCCTGCCGAATGTGACGCAACGGATGCTGACCAATCAATTGCGCGAATTGGAGAGGGATGGGTTCATCGAGCGAACGGTCTATGCGGAAGTACCGCCTCGCGTCGAATATAGCCTCTCCGAGCGCGGGCTTAGTCTGGAGCCGGTCATCGTGGCGTTGAAAGCCTGGGGCGACGCCAATAAGGACCTTTGGCTGCCTGCCGAGGAGTGAGGCGATTTTTTCAAAGAGAGTGGCCTATAGCACCGCTCCTCAATCTGTATGAATGAGCGGTGCTGCCGTTTATGCTAAGCCAAAGTGGCCTTCTATTCCGCCGTCTCCCGAAATCGTGACACGTCCACTTTCGGCAAGATCCTCGAGATGGGCGAGAACCGATAAGGCGGCAGCTCCCTGCAAGCCCGGACCGAGATTGCCGTAAACATTCTGGACGATTGTTTCACAGGTCTGATCGCCGGCTTCCAGCCGATTGAGAATAGCCATTTCGCGCTGATGGCGATGCTGGATAAAGCCACGCAGGAGACGTTGTGGCTCCATCACGGGACCGCCATGAGCCGGCCAATAAAGCTCGTCCTTGCGCGCGCGCAATTTTTCGAGCGAGGCCATGTATGTGCTGAGCTTTCCATCCGGCGGCGCGATGACGGTCGTGGCCCAGCCCATGACGTGATCGCCGGAAAACAGGCTCGCTTCTTCCTCCAAGGCGAAAACGAGATGGTTTGTCGTATGGCCAGGCGTCGCGATAACGGTGAAAGTATGATCCATTCCTGCCAGGCGTTGACCGTCGGAAAGAATGGAGGTCGGTTCGTAGTCGAGATCATGGCTCTTTTTGAAACGATCCCATTCGGATGCCGACATTGGGCGTGCGGGTGAGGGCAGGGCGCAGCCATAGATCGGCGCACCAGTAGCCTTGCTCAGAAGGCGCGCTCCGGGCGAATGATCGCGATGTGTATGGGTGACGAGAATCTGTGCGATGCTCTCGCCCTTGAGGGCTGTGAGCAAGGCCTTGATATGGTCCGGATCTTCCGGCCCGGGGTCGATGACACTCACTTCGCCATGACCGATGACATAAGTGCATGTGCCTTTGTAGGTCATCGCGCTCGCATTACCGGCGAGAATGCGGCGGACCAGCGGCGTGAGCTGGATGAGTTCTCCCGGCGCCGCTTCGCGAGTGGGATCAAGGCGAGTGGAATCGAGGAACATGCTGTCGTTCATCTGGTGAAAGTCTCAAAGCCCTTTGGTCTGTTCGGGCAGGATAAGCCCCGGGCAGTTTCTCGAGAAAGGAGAGCGCTGAGGCCGCATGGGCGATGGGGGCCGTGACCGTTGTCGAAATGATCATCGCATGATCCTCGGTCATTTCCAAGACGATCACAAAAGAGGTGATGGGCGCTTGCACGGCGCCCGCGAGAGAGCCGGCCATGCCCGGTGTCGACGAAAAACCAATTCGTGCACCAGCCTCCAAGGATAATACTAAGCCAGATGGATTAGTGTCTTGACAAAGGGGAAAGGTTGCAATTAGTTAGCCATATGGCTCACCTTGATCGCGTCTTTCATTCTCTCTCAGATGGCACCCGCCGCGCAATTATCGCGCAGCTTGCCTGTGGCCCGGCCAGCATCAGTGATCTCGCGCAGCGCCATCACATGGCACTGCCCAGCTTCATGAAGCATATCCGCGTGCTTGAAGAGAGCGAGATCGTCGTCTCCCGCAAAACGGGTCGTGTCCGCATGTGCGAATTACGTCCTGACGCGCTTACAGCAGCACAAGGCTGGCTCGAACAAGAGCGACGCATTTGGGAAACCCGGCTGAATCAGCTGGATGCCTTCGTCGAAACACTGGCTGCAAAGGAAAATACACGTGGACATAAATGACCAACTCGATCTCGTCCTTGAACGCACGGTCAAGGCGAGTCCGGCGCAACTCTGGCGCGCTTGGACCGAGCCTGATCTTCTGAAGCAATGGTTCGCGCCCAAGCCCTACGGCGTGACCAAGGCCGCAATCGAGCTCGTACCGGGCGGCCAGTTCAATATCGTGATGTGTTCGCCAGAAGGGGAAGCCTTTCCGGAAAGGCCGGGGTGCGTCCTTGCCGTAGAGCCGGAACGGCTCTGGTCTGGACGGATGGTCTCGGTCCTCAGTACCGGCCGAACGCCGAAGCTTTCATGACGGCTGAAATTACGATGGAGCCGGTGGCTGATGGCACGCGCTATCGCGCAATTGTGCGCCATAAGAGCGCGCAGGATCGGACAAAGCACGAAGAAATGGGATTCTTCCAGGGGTGGGGCACTTGTCTCACGCAATTGGAGGAGCTTGCCGTGCAACTCTCGGCCTGATGCTTTGCGTGCGTTGAGATCACGCCAAACGGCGTGACTGCGCCGGTTCAAAGCCTTGTGGCGACGGCTCGCTTCCTCCAGAAAAGCTCTCCGCTGCCCAAGCGGGATCGAGGAACAGGCCGTCGTTCATCTGGTGAAAGTTTTAAAGCCCTTCGGTCTGTTCGGGCAGGACATGGCCCTTGGGCAGTTTCTCGAGGAAGGAGCGCGATAGGGCGTGATAGAGTCCATCGCCGCAGATGACCCGCGAGGCCGCATTGGCGATGAGGGCCGTGACCATGACTGGAATGATCATCGCGTGATCCTCAGTCATTTCCAAGACGATTACGAAAGAGGTGATGGGCGTTTGCACGACGCCCGCGAGATAGCCGACCATACCGAGAAGGGCGAGGGCACCGAGCGGCACCACGGGAAAAAGGTGATGGATCGAAGCGCCAAGCCCGGCGCCGACGGAAAGCGAGGGCGCGAACACACCGCCGGGAATGCCGGCAATTGATGAGAAGGTCGAGGCCAGAAATTTGAACAGACTGAAAGTGGCGGGAAGCGTGTCGTCACCATGGACGATAGCATGGGCTTGCTCGTAGCCAGTTCCATAGATGGAATTCTGGCTCAGAAAACCACAAGCCGCGACTCCGAGGCCGCAGATCATGGCGAAGATAATGGGGCGCCGCTTGACGAATGTGCTGCGCAAACCTGTTGAAAACAGGATGAGAATCCGGCTGAAAAGACCTCCGGCAAGCCCACCGATGACACCGCAGAGGGGGACGATGATCCAGGCGGGGCCGAGCGGCAGAATGGCGTCGGTCGAACCGAAATAAGTATAATCACCGACGACTGCGAGTGAGGTGAGGCCGGCGGCGATAACGCAGCCGAGAACCAGACCGCTTGTCCGGGCCTCAAAGGATCGGCTCAATTCCTCGATGGCGAAAACAATGCCGGCGAGTGGCGTGTTGAAGGCTGCGGCAATGCCGGCCGCTCCGCCCGCGAGTAAAAGGCCCGGCTGGATAAAAGGGGGAGCCTTGTAACCGAAGGCCCCCATGATCGAAGCCCCAACCTGAACCGTCGGCCCCTCTCGGCCAATCGAGGCGCCACAGAGAAGGCCAAGGATCATCACCAAAATTTTGCCAATGGCGATCCGGACGGAAACCAGCGAGAGGCGGGATTTCGGGTCAATGACACGCCGCGCGGCGATGACTTGCGGAATGCCACTGCCTTGCGAACCCGGAAAGACTTTCTGCGCGAGCAGACAGGCAAGGCCGAAGCCTATTGGCGTGATGAGAAAGGCGGCATTGGGCCACCGGCCAAGGAGAGCCGTGAAAGCAGTCTGAGCTTGATCGGCGCAAAAGGCCATCAGCACAGCTACACCGCCGACCGTGAGCCCGCCAATGAGAAAGAAAGTCCGGCGCAGAAGGGTTTGCAGAGCTGGATACGAAAGGCCTAGGAGGCGGCGCAATTGGGAAGAAAGGGAAGCCATGGGAGGAGGCTGCGCTCGCTAAACTCGAAGGCGTCGGTTTGTTGCGTGCCATTTAAGCCGAATTTCATTAACGAAAAAACCTATCATAAAGCATTACGGCCAGGAGCAATCTTGGTGAGCAATCTCGGCTTCCATGTGCTTTCGCGTGTTTGGAGCGGCTGCGTGAATTGAGCCCGTTTGATGAGACAGCATGGCGCTCCCTCAAGGGCTCTTTGTTGACCTCATGCTGCCTTTCGGCGCAAAGCCTTGTGGTGGCGGCTCGCTTCCTCCAGAAAAGCTCTCCGCTTCCCGCAACAAGGCAACGACTTCCTCATCCGAAGTCTGCTCGAAATTCTTGTAATATAAACCGACGGCGTGAAAGGGCTCGGGTGTCCCGAGGCAAATAATCTCGTCGGCTTCGCTGCGAAGCGACTCGATCACGGATTGAGGCGCCGCAGGAACGGCCAGGACGATGAAGGCGGCTTCTGTTGCGTGCAAGGCCTTGAGCGCGACACGGATTGTGCCCCCCGTTGCAATCCCATCATCGACCACGATCGCCGTGCGTCCCTTGAGGGAAACAGGAGGCCTCCCGCCCAGATAGAACGCCCGGCGGCGCTCGATCTCTTCGAGTTGACGCTGCCTTTCCGCATTCACATAGGTCGCTGAAGGCCTCAGAATGGCCATGGCTTCTTCATTGAGGACCATTTGCGGGTGGCTTCCGTCGATCACGGCGCCAATTCCATATTCCGGATTACCAGGGGCGCCTATCTTGCGAACAAGCATCAGATCAAGCGGTGCCCGCAGGGCCCTTGCGATCTCGAAAGCGACAGGTACGCCGCCTCGCGGCAGGGCCAAAACGACAGGATTGGAAAAATGGCGCGTCTCCAGAACCTCGGCGAGTCGAAGGCCGGCATCACGGCGATCCCGAAAAGCTGATGGGGAACGGGGCATCGTCACCTCCTCTGTCTCGGATGGCCGAGATAGGTGAGGAACCAATCGGTTGCGTGGCGAACGACCTCGTCCAATGTCCCCGGTTCTTCGAAGAGATGGCTGGCGCCTTCGACGATGATGATCTTTTTCTTGCCTGGCAGCGCATCAAACGCACGTTGATTCATGCCGATGACTGGACCATCGAGACTGCCCACCAGCAGGAGCGTAGGTGCGCGTACGTGCGGCAGGACATCGAGGGCGAGATCGGGACGCCCGCCACGCGACACCACGGCGGCAACGTCCGATTGCGGACGCGCGGCGGCCTTGAGTGCGGCTCCAGCACCGGTACTGGCTCCGAAATAGCCGGGTACGAGGGCCGCCGTCTCGGGCTTTTCCGCGATCCATTGTGTGGCGCGCGTCAGACGCGCTGCCAGCAGATCGATATCGAAAACATTGCGCCGGTCCTGTTCTTCGGCCGGTGTTAGAAGATCAAGCAGAAAAGTTGCAAGACCCGCCTGTCTCAGCGCCGCGGCCACATAATTGTTGCGCGGGCTCATTCGCCCGCTCCCGCTCCCATGCGCGAAGATCACAATGCCCTGCGCACCCTCCGGCACACCCAGGAGACCGCTCAGATTTTCAGGCTCGATCCGGACGTCCTCGACCTTTTCCAGAAACAATTGTGACATGACTAAACCTCAACAAATTGGACACGTGTCGAGAAGCATGGTGCGGGAGCCGCCTGTCGCTCCCGCAGAAATCGCCAAGGCCTGTGGAGGTTCCACAATCAGGAAATTCAAAAGTAGTTCCAATAGCTTGATCGCGAGGGGAATTTGCCCGCAAGTCCGTGTGAGCAAGGTTGGCCGAGACCCTTTTGCGGAGACCGGCGCAAGCGCTCCAGCGCGGAACGATGTCATGGCAATGGTGTTGACGAAGGATACGCGCCAATGGCGCTGTAGATCTTGATGAGAGAGATCATGACGACGCGTGGAGCGGTTCGCATCGGTATTTCGGGCTGGACCTATGCTCCCTGGCGCGGAACCTTCTATCCCAAAGGACTGCCTCAGAAGCAGGAGCTTTCCTACGCAGCCAGGCATTTTCGGTCCATCGAGATCAATGGAACATTCTATGGCCTTCAACGACCCGAAAGCTTTGCCCGCTGGCGGAATGACACACCGGATGATTTTGTCTTCGCAGTCAAAGCATCACGCTTCATCACGCATATGCGCAAGCTCAGAGATATCGAGGCACCGCTCGCCAATTTCATCGCATCCGGCCTCCTGCGGCTTGGGCCGAAGCTCGGGCCGATCCTCTGGCAATTTCCATCGCGCATGACATTCGATGCCGATTTGTTTCAGTCATTTCTTGCCCTGTTGCCGCATGATACACAAGAAGCGCGCGTCTTGGCGCGGCGTCACGATACATGGCTGGACAACAGATGCTGGCTTGAGAGTGATGTCGAAATGCCGCTTCGGCATGCTGTGGAGATACGCAATGATAGCTTCCGCGCACCAGCCTTTATCGAATTGCTGCGCCATTACAAAACAGCGCTTGTTTGCGCCGATAGTGTGGAATGGCCATTCTTGATGGATCTGACTGCCGATTTCATCTATTGCCGCCTGCATGGATCGGAAGAGCTCTACGCAAGTGGGTATGATGATCAAGCGCTCGATCGATGGGCGGGCCGTGTGCGTGCCTGGGCTGGTGGCGGTGAGCCAGAGGATGCCGAACGTGTCTTAGGACCAACGAAGCGGCTTGGGAAAGGACGGGATGTCTTCGTCTTTTTCGATAACGATGCCAAAATTCGGGCCCCAGCCGATGCCGCGGCTTTGGCTGAACGTCTCAATGTTGGGGCGTGAGTGTATCCGGCGGAATATTTCCGCCGGATACGTCAACCTGTTCAATGCGCAAGAGCTGGGTAATCAACATAGCCTTTGGCACCGAGACCGTAGAATGTTGTAGGATCCGGCTCGTTCAAAGGCGCATGGGTCCGAAGACGCTCGGGCAGATCGGGATTGGCAATGAAGGATTTGCCGAATGCGACCGCGTCCGCCCAGCCTTCCGCCACTGCGGCTTCTGCTGAAGCGCCTGAGAACTGCTCATTGGCAATATAGGGACCGCCAAACGCCTTCTTCAGAAGTGGTCCGAGACTGTCCGGTCCGACGGCCTCGCGCGCGCAGAGGAAAGCGATTTTCCGGCGGCCCAATTCGGTCGCGACATAGGAGAATGTGGCGGCTGGGTTGGAATCCCCCATCGAATGCGCGTCGCATCGGGGCGCCAGATGGACGCCCACGCGTCCTGCTCCCCAGATGGAGATCGCTGCATCTGTGACTTCCAGAAGCAGCCGAGCCCGGTTCTCGAGGGAACCACCATAAAGATCGGTGCGATGATTGGTGCTGTCCTGCAGGAACTGATCCAGCAGATATCCATTGGCTCCATGGATTTCCACGCCGTCGAACCCTGCGGCCTTTGCATTCGCCGCGCCGCGCCGGAAGGCTTCCACGATTCCGGGGATCTCGTCTGTCTCCAATGCGCGCGGAGTCACGAATGACCGCTCGGGACGCAACAGGCTGACGTGGCCCTGGGCCGCGATGGCACTGGGCGCGACGGGGAGTTGACCATCCAAAAAGAAAGGATCGGAAATGCGTCCGACATGCCAGAGTTGCTGGAAGATCCGACCACCGGCCTCATGCACGGCCTGCGTGACATGCTTCCAGCCTTCGACCTGCGCCTCTGCCCAAATGCCTGGCACACCTTCATAGCCAATGCCTTGTGGTGTGACGGGTGTCGCTTCGGACAGGATCAGTCCGGCCGAGGCGCGTTGCGTGTAATATTCGGTCATCAGCCCGTTTGGGATATGTGTCTCTCCCGCGCGCAGGCGCGTCAGTGGCGCCATGACCACCCGATTGGGCAGTTTCAGATCGCCAATGGTCAAGGGATCAAAAAGCGTCGGCATGTGAAATCTCCTGGGAAAGAAGAAGGGTTGGACTTCGCGGCGAGGCTGGCCTCGTGTTTGGGGGCAAGCTGGTTGGGAAAGGTTGTTTTGCCGGTTGTATTAGACCAGTCGTCTATAGAGAAATCATGAAGGGGACCTCTGGTATAGGCTACGTCTTTCCCCGGCTTAGGACGCTGGAAGGTTGAGCAATTTGCGGGTTGTGATCATGGCCTCTTCGAAAGGCCGAGGATCACGGGTGAACTTGGCCAGCAGGCTGGCGCCCAGCCAGAGCTGGTAAAGGGTCATCGCCATGTGCTGGGAATCTCCAAGATCTGGCAGTGACCCATCCGCGCGCGCCTCCTCCATGCAGCGCGCCAGACGCCGCACGATTTGCATCGTGCCGTCCTGAAGAATTGTGCGCATAGGCTCGGAGAGGTCGCAGACCTCCGCCCCGAGCTTGACGGCAAGACATTGCGCCTGCGTCTCGCTGCTTGCCTGGGAGTTGAGCCAGTTCTGCCAATAGCGCATCAGCCGGTCGGCAGCCGTGCCCCCGGGCTGCGTCAAAAGGGTGTCGATCTGAGCCAGAGAGGATGTGAAATATTGCTCCAGAAGCGCTTCACCGAACGCCTCTTTGGATGGGAAATAATGATAAAATGATCCTTTGGGCACTCCGGCTGCCGCTAGGATCTCGTTCAGACCAACGGCGGAAAACCCCTTGCCGCTCAAAATAGGCCGGGCGATTTCCAGAATATGTTGTCGGACATCGGTATGGACAGGCGTTGCGTTCATGGGCCTCTTTCTAGACCAAATTAGACCGGTCGTCTAGTAGTTGGGTTTTTCAGAACGCGTTCCCCTTGGAGTTTAGTCCGGCCATGAGCCGGTGCTGGATAAGGCGGCGGACCGTCGCTTCCGGCATCAAGAACGAGCTCAACGGGTGTAGTGAGCCCGAGATTTGGTGATTTCCACCATGCAATGGAAATCACCAAAACACCCATTCATGGCGCGATAGCTGTTGCGGCCTGGTCGAACGGATGCAAATCGTATCACGGAATAATTTCCAATATGATTGCTTGATCTGGCACGGAAACAGTCAGGGAGCTCACCGTTCTGCTGGTTGCGAAAGCGGTTGCTGATGCAATCGGGTTATACTGGTTGACCGTATTCATTGTATTGGCAAATTTGACTGTCACTGCCACAGAGGAATTGGTGATATCGCAGCATTGCTGCTTGAAGCTGGCAACCTCTTGCCAGAGGGCAAGATAAAACCGGCCATCCCGCTTTTGGAGAAGTGTATGATGGACTTGGCTCGGAGCGTTTATTAACGTGTAATTCAAAGCTCCCGGCGTAAAATTATGTCCAGGGTCTTTAAGAAGTGCGATCTCATTCGAGATGGCTGTGAATCCTGGTTTGGGGTTTCCATGTTGATCAAGAAGACCGAGATGCTGCTCGGACACGGGTCCCGCCGCGACAGGATCATCGATCAATTCATACGAAAAGGTTCTGACGGAGCCCGCATTAAAATATTCGAACCACAACCTGCTGAAGTATTTTCCATGGGCTCGATAGCTTATCGAGGAATTATTGACCAGTCCAGGATCTGTTGGATACCCTGTTTCTGATGTTACGAAAGGTAAGCTGCCATTCATCACAGCTTGGCCGGTTTGATAGCCGTGAATGTTATTAGAGGGAGGGCCTCCATTATAAGGATAGGAGTGGTCATTCCCGTAAGTCTCATACTGAGGGCTATAAAGATTACCGATTTGAGAGGCATAGGTGCTGAGAGTCCCGTATAAACTGGGGCCTAATACCGCTACGCCACTTTTATCATATTGGACTTTGTTCCATAGAGCTTTTTGGAAAGACCGATCATTGTCGTACCAATTCCCGCCACAAGGGTTATTGCTCCCATTATATTCGTTCAATCCCTCGAAATAGTCGATATTGGTGTAAGATACCCAACTTAAATTCCCGCTTGTTCGGATGTCATTTGTAAGCGGGCATGTCGATGGAAACTCGACGAGATCAAGGCCGATGCGCGTCCCATTATAGGACCTGAGAGTGCTGATCAGCGTCGCCACATTCGTGGTCGCGGCGGTTGGCGTATTAAAGGCAGCAAAACGCACATGACGGATACCTGAACTCTTAAAAGCAGGGATGATAATATCTTTAAAATGAAGATAATAGGGCGAGTTGTAGAAGTCGAAATGGGCATTAACGCCTACTGAATCGACAAACTGATCCGCCATATGTGCTTGTTCAGCAGAGGCGGATGCATTGGCTACAAGAAGTCCCCCAAGGAGTAGGAGCTTAAAGATTGAAGGGTGCGGAGTTAAGTTTGATTTCGGAAGGTGATAGCGGCATTTTCTATATATTTTCGCGTATTTAAGCAATATAAAGTCCCCATGATGTTTAGTATTATTGATAGGCGTGTCTCGCCTATTTATTGTTGATTATGGAACGAATGATTTTTGCTAATAGAACTTGAAATGCGGCTCTATAACGATTTAAATGGGGCTATATAGCGACAAGAATAGATCGGTCGTCTAGTGTTTGGATTTCTTACAGCACAACCACACCAATCCAATCCGCGTGAACCCAACGCTTGCGTTGGGTTGCCAAGAGGTCAGGTCGGTCCTGACTGAGCGTCTGACACAGTAATAGGCGGCAAGCCTTAAGCCATGTGATTGCCTCAACGAAACTGCGCTGATTTCGACCAATACAAACAAGGCTGTTTCGTATAGATTCTTGTAAGTATCAGGCTTCGGTTTGTGACTGAAGCGCCAGGATGGGATCAGGATTTTGGGCGGAATGGGCTCGAGGGGCAACTTTTGGATCGCGCTTGCAGTGATTGGGCTGCTGGTCATCCGTATGCTGTCCTCTGGCTTGGCCCTTGGCTCTGTCATGAGTGCCGAAGCGATGTCCGGTGAAGCCGGACAGACCTTCGCCCCTGTCATTTGCTCCAGTCACAGTCACCCACCCGGCACCCCTTCGGATCAGGCGCCAATCCATTCCCATCAAACCGATTGCTGTACTGCTGAATGTCCTATGCTGGGTGGCGGCTTGCTGCCTGCCGTCTTTCTGGCACTGTGGCTCACCATTGAGCCCGTTCAAAAGCCCTTCTTTATTGTCGCGCGGGGTTTCGGAACTCTTGCTTCCGCGAGTCATTCGCCGCCGCGAACACGCGCGCCTCCTGTGAACTCTCCGGCTGAGGTGGGGTAATTTCCCCTCAACTCAGTGTGACGCGTCTCCAAGACCGTTAACGCTGGTGCGCTGTGGTAACCCAGCTGTAACGGTGATGATCCGTCACGCCTTAATCCTACAAAGGATTCGTGTCGCGGGCTGCGGCTGCCTTTGTGTTTTCCTTCAAGCTCATCCGCTTCATCGATCGTAAGCGGCGACCGCGTGCACACCCTGCATGCGCATGAACGCTCGCCGCGAGATAGGGAAGGGATTGAGTCAATTCAAATGAGACATGTATGTTTGCTCCCCTTGAGCACACTGGTGCAATTGCCAAATCGCCAGCCTCTTCACCTCGCCATAAGAGAAAAAAGCATATTACTCCCTTGATCGTGGGACTGGGACTTGTGCCAAGTTCCTGTCTGGCACAGGCGACACCATCCAATCTGCCAACCATCGAAGTCGTTGGTAAACGTGACGAGCCACCGATGAACCCTATCGACCATACAGCGATGGGGCATGAGGTGAGTGGCGAACGCCTCGCCAGCAAGAGAGTTATTTCGCCCGATACGGCACTCTTGCTGAAAGAGGTGCCGGGCATAAGCCTCGCCCAGGGAGGCGGCCTATCAAGCCTGCCGGTCATTCATGGCCTCAATGATGACCGCAATGCCATTGAGATCGGCGGCATATCGATCACTTCAGCCTGCGGCAACCATATGAATCCACCACTATCCTATATCGACCCGAGTAATATCTCTAAAATCGAAGTCCTGACGGCGCTTATTCCTGTCAGCAAAGGCGGCGATTCCATCGGTGGGTCAATCATTGTGACCCCGCGCGAGCCTATCTTTGCGCCTCCTGTCCCCACGCAAGTATCAGTAACTCAGGACAACTTGCCAATTCTGGCTTCGGATAATACACCCGTTTTCAGCGGTTCCCTGTCGCTCTTCTATCGTTCGAACAATAAAAATCCGACCATTGCCGGAACGGCATCAGCCGCGACTGAGCATTTCAGTGTCAATTATACGGGCGCTTGGACCAAGGCATCGAATTATCACGCAGGTGGTGGCGTCGAGGTCCCCTCGACAAGCTTTGCGGCGCAAAACCATTCCGCAACCATCGCCTATCGCAAAGAGGATCAATTCATTGCGCTCCGTGCCGCCTATCAGGATATTCCCTACCAGGGCTTCGTCAATCAGCGCATGGATATGCTGGGAAACAAATCTCTGAATTTCGACTTAACTTACAAAGGTGGCTTCGACTGGGGACGTGCCGAGGCCAATGCCTATTACCAACATACACGGCATTACATGAATTTTCTAGCTGACAAGAACGGTGGCATCGAAGCAACATCAACGACCGGAATGCCGATGTATACGAGTGGAACGGATTTCGGCTATAGGTTCAAGAGCGAGATTCTAGCCAGCCAGATTGATAGCATCCGAATCGGTAATGAGTTTCACGGACAATCGCTCAATGACTGGTGGCCACCCGTCGCTGGTTCCACGCCCAGCATGGGTTCCATGTCTATGAGCATGAGCAGCATGATGTGCTGCGAAACGTTCCAGAACATCAATAATGGTACACGTGACAGGCTTGGAACCTACGTCGAATGGGAGAGAAGCTGGACACAAAGCTGGTCGACCCTGATCGGGATACGTAATGATCTCGTCTGGACCAATACGCAGAATGTCGAGGGGTACAATACCATGATGTATGGTGCAGATGCTGCTCGATTCAATGCCTCCAACCATGCCCGCATGGATATCAATTTTGATGTGACAGCGCTCGTGCGTTTTGCTCCTGACGCCGGCAGCCTCATCGAGGCCGGCTACACCCGCAAGACACGCTCCCCCAGTCTTTACGAACGTTATACGTGGTCAACGAATGCCATGGCTTCGGAAATGAACAACTGGTTTGGTGACGGTAACGGTTACGTCGGCAACATTGCCCTTAAACCAGAGGTTGCGCATACGTTCAGTATCAGTGCGAGCTGGCGGGACGCGGTCGAAGGAGGTTTTGAGGCGAAGGTCACACCCTATTACATGCATATCGAAAACTATATTGACGTCGATAAGCTGGGCGTGCTCGGCACTGGCTCCGGCCAGGTCAATCTGCTGCAATTCGCCAATCATGATGCTGAAATTTTTGGTGTCGACTTTTCGGGAAGAGCTCGCCTGTTCCGTTCAGAGGATGCTGGCACTTTGACGCTCACGGGTGTTGCAAGCTATACACGCGGAAGGCGCCTCGATGACAGCGGCAGCCTCTATCATATGATGCCGATGAACGGCAAAGTCGCGATCGAGCATCAGATCCCGTTGCTCGGAGGTGTTCTGACAACAGCTCTCGAAGGAGAAGCAGTTGCGGCAAAGACGAATGTTCAGACCCTGCGTCTCGAACCGCAAACCCCCGCATATGGCCTGATGAATGTTCGCACCGCCTTTGAATTCGCCAATCTGCGGTTTGATGCCGGCGTCGAAAATCTCTTCGACCGGCTGTATTATTCACCACTCGGCGGCGTCGATATTGCCAGCTACAAGGCCGGTCTTAATAGCGTCCTACAAACGCCTGTTGCAGGAATAGGCCGCACGATCTATGGCGGCATGACCATACGCTTCTGATAAAGTAGGCGGGCGTGCCGCAAAATTGGCCTGTTGACACAGATCAGCGTCAACAGGCCTGATCTTTATGCTTTATTGACCGCTTGCGATTTGGAAGACTTTGACAATCACCAGAATGATGGAGATAACGAGGTAAGCGCGCAAGATCGACATCCAGACACGCTGGCTGAGGCTCAGTTTGGCTGGGGAAAGCCTGTCGAGTAATGGCATGCGCCATCTCGCCCGCTCTTCGCGGACGCATCTTGGCCGGCACGGCATCTCAGCTGAACTGATGGAGGTTTCCTCCGGCGGCAAGCACGTGCCTGATGTGCTCCTGACCTATATCGCGGATTTGCAGGTGGATCTCTTGATTATGGGGGCTTATGGCCACCCGCGCTTATTCGAATTCATGTTCGGCGGCACAACCCAGTCTCTTCTCGACCGTATAACCATACCCGTTCTGATGTCTCATTAGCGATTGTAGCAGCCCAAAAGCAGGTCCGCACCTCCTCGAGGTTGCAAAAGATCTTGGCGAAGGGGGCGAGCCCATCATTCATGTGCTGTTATGTTTCTATGTGATCCATTCTTTGCTGACTAACGATTCAGCTCAAGCATCGAAGAACAGACGGACGCATTCAAGTCTTGTCACTATTCGGATTGCGAGGCTGCATTCAGTTGGTAGGGCAGGGCAACCAGCAGGCCATCCGCACCTCGAGCGTCGCCTGCAAGGTTATGATCATCTCTAGAAGCCAGGGTGAAAAGGACGAATTCATATGCGTAAAATGATCGTGACAATCCTTTGTGTCGGATCGCTCATCGCCGCTCCCGTGGCTGCTGAGGCCAAGGGATGTATTAAAGGCGCTATTGTCGGGGGCATAGCTGGCCATTATGCCGGTCATCATGCCGTTCTGGGCGCTGCGGCAGGATGTCTGGCGGGCCGTCACTTGGCCAAGAAGAAGGCAGAAAGCTCTCAGCATCCGTCTGCCGAGCATTAACTCCATTATCGTCGATTATTTCTGACTGTTGTGGTGAGCAGGTGGATATAGGGAGCGTTCTATCGCTGTGCTGGCGGCTTAGCCCGGCCCTTGTGATAGGCGGCATCTTGCTTGGCTATCGCTTTGCCCCGCGTTTGCCCGTTTCATTAGTCGCGATCGTTGGGACGACACCTCATGAGGCCGTTGCTGCCGTCGAACGCAGGACCCCAAAAATGGGTGTAGATGAGCCTTCTCCAAAAGCTCAATCTTAAAAAACCGCTCTGCCGGCGATGTTGCTGGTCATCAGGTTGACCATCAGCAGGTGGAATAGAAGCAGCCGCACAAAGCGGCGAAAAACAGATACTACGGTGTCGATGCAGCGATCGTCCACGGCGCCACGCCGGTCGCGAAGCGGCGTGTAAGAAAATCCAGCAGAACCTGGGTGCGGATCGCGCGAGGTCCGGCAGGCGTTATGAGGTTCAGCGCCAAAGGTGAGGAGGTCCAGTCGGTCAGGACGGCGATGAGGCGCCCAGCCTTGACGGCCTGCCACGCGATGAAGTCCGGTTGAAGCGCGATCCCTTCGCCGGCCTCAAGCGAGGCACACAGAGCTTCAGCATTGTTGGAACTCAAGCGGGCATTGATACTGACACTCTCCTCCACGCCTTTGGTATCTTTGAAGTGCCAGATCTCGCCGCTCATGAGATAGTTGTAGCTGAGGCAGGCATGGCTCGCGAGGTCGCGCGGCCGCAGCGGCGTTCCATGGCGTTCAAAATAGCTTGGCGTACCCACGACCCAGCGATGCACTGGGCAGAGCCGCCGCGCGAGTAGGCTTGAATCCGGTAAGTCCGCGATGCGCAGCGCGACGTCGATCCCGCTAGCCACCAGATCGACCATGCGATCGTCGAGTTGGAGATCGATCGATACGTTCGGATACATTGCCAGGAACTCCGGCAAAACCGGCGAGACATGGCGTAATCCGAAGGACATAGGTGCTGCAAGCCTGATCTTGCCGCGCGGCGTTGCCGATTTGGCCTGGGCCTCCGCTTCAATAGCCTCACCCTCGGCGAGGATCTGAGCAGCGCGGATCGCTAGAACTCTGCCGGTCTCAGTCAAGGAAAAGCGACGCGATGTCCGATGAATCAATCGTTCACCAAAGCGCGCTTCGAGGCGACCCAAAGCTTTCGAAACCGTGGGCCCTGTAATCCCGAGTTCGGCTGCCGCCGCTGCGAAAGAGCCGGTTTCCACCACCTTGGCGAAAATAGCCCAGGCTTCGAGGTCCGGTAAAGCCATGAGATATCCTAAAGAACTGGAACTGATGTCATTCCATTATTTCTCTTTTCTTCGATACAGTCGAGGTTCATTTTCCAGCTCCTGAAAGGGACAGGTTCATCCCTTTCAGGAGTTGAAGATGATCAAACCCAGGCCGTTTGCTGAATTGGGTGGAGCCCCGAATCTTCGCCGAGATCGGTAATCATTTGGTGGACTTTATCAATGCATACACCTATGGCCGATGACTCAAGGCATTGAAGGGCCTCACGCGGTTTAAAGACATTCGTAAACTCTGAACAAAAGAGCCAGAAGGTTCACGCTGGAGCTCTCAATCAATGCATGGGACCTAGAGCAATTTCCGATCAAATAGAATCGGAAATAGGTCACTATTGCATTGTTTATAGCGCATATTCTTATCCAAAAAGCCCCCAGCTTTTTCGGAATATGTTCTCACAGCGGCCGGCTCTCGAAGACTCGATGGCCCCCGAATAATCGGCCACATCAATCATTGAAGGCCAACACAAGAGTAACGCACGCGATTGTGGCGCGCGATTGCGTGCGATCGTCTATCTCTAAGGAGTGCACAATGAGTGCCAAAGCCTTTGCATTCGGAAGCGTTTCTATTCTGTCTCTAGCGACCGGTGCCGCGCTGGCGGCGGGTCCGACGCAACAGGAGCTGAATAACGCCACCACGGATAGTGCCAACTGGCCGTATGTGGATCACGACTATCGCGGCCAACGTTATACGCCGCTTGATCAGATCAATGCGAAGAATGCTGCCGATCTCACACAGATCTGCGCCTACAGCTTCCCGGAGAAAATGCCGGCGCAAACCGCGCCGATCGTCTATAACGGCACCATCTTCGCGACGACCACGCACTATACCGTGGCGATTGATGGTGCGAACTGCAAGGTGATTTGGCAATCCGAATGGAAGCCGCGGGATCATGAGACGTTCGTCACCCATCGGGGCGCCGCTATCAAAGATGGCAAAGTCGTGCGCGGGACCGCTGACGGTTATCTCCTTGCATTGGATGCCGAGACCGGCAAAGTGCTGTGGTCGCGGCAGGTTGTGAAGCCCAGCGACGGCTATTTCTTCAGCATGCCGCCACTCATCTACGATGACCTCGTGCTGATTGGCCCGGCGGGATCTGAGTTCGCCAGCAAGGGTTGGGTTGGCGCCTTCCGGCTGAGCGATGGCGAACCCGTGTGGACGTTCAACACGGTGCCGGACCCCGATGAGCCGGGTGCGGAAACATGGGGTAGCGATCCCAACGTTCTAAAACACGGGGGTGGCAATCTCTGGACACCCATGTCGTTCGACGTGGAAAAGGGCTTGCTGTATGTGCCAGTCGGCAATCCGGCACCCGACTTCTATGATAAAAATCGCCCGGGCGATAATCTCTACACGGACTCGGTTGTGGCGTTGGATGTCCGCACCGGTAAGCTGGCGTGGTACTATCAAGCGATCCCGCATGATGTGCGAGACTACGACTTGAGTCATGCCGCGCCGGTTTTCACGATCGAGGTCGATGGCCAGAAGCGCACGCTCATTGCCCTGAATGGCAAGGACGGCCTGATGCAGGTGTTGGATCGTGACACGCGCAAGGTGCTTTACAGCGTTCCCTTCACCACACGGGAGAACGCCGATGGTCCGATCAGCAGCTTGTCCAAGCGCATATGTCCCGGCCTTTTGGGCGGCCATGAGTGGAATGGAGGCGCTTACAGCCCACAGCTCAGCACATTGTTTATGCCGGCGACAGACTGGTGCAATCAGATCCAGCCGGCGGCGGAGCAGCCAAACCCGGAAGGCGAGAACAAGCGAGGCCAGTTTTTCGGTGGCAAGTTCCAGTTCGAGCCCTGGGCCAACGCGCGTGGCTGGCTTACCGCGTTCGACGCCGCGACGGGTCAGAAGCGCTGGCAGTACCAGTCTGGCAAGCCAATAATCGGCAGCGTGGCGGCTACAGGCGGCGACCTGGTCTTCGTCGGAGAGCTCACTGGCGACTTTCTCGCCTTCGACGCGAAGGACGGCAAAATTGTCTTCAAGCATAGCCTTGGCGGCCCTGCCGCAGGGGGCGTGGTCAGTTACGCTTCTGGCGCCAAGCAATATGTTGCCGTGGTCTCTGGTTTCGTGGGTGGCTATTACAACCAGATGGCGCCAGAGATTGGCGGCGGAAATCCGACCATCACGGTCTTCGCACTAAAACCGTAACCGGGCGGCGACATTCGTCAACTCTTACCTCACTCGATCAACTTGCGAACGCGGTCGGCAAAGCGCTCCGGCTGCGTTCGCGGACGGAGCTAGCCATACGTTAACGTCGTGCCGGCACACCTTTCTGGCATACATCTGAATTTTCCTGGCTTTGGCCATATCGTTCGCGTTGGGGAAGAGCGTATTCACATGCAAATCACTCAACCCGCAAGTGCCGCGACGACATCGGTCGGCAAGGGGCTTCTCTTCGCAATGGCTGCTTCTTGCGGCATCGCTGTCGCCAACATCTATTACAATCAGCCGATGCTCGGCGTGATCGAAGACTCTTTTGATCATGCAGGCGCAGCCGGGCTCATCCCGACTGCGACGCAACTCGGCTATGCGGCTGGCTTGTTCCTGCTCGTGCCACTTGGGGATCTGGTCGAGCGGCGTAGGCTCATTGTCATGCAATTCGCTTTGCTCGGCATCGTCCTTGCCCTGGCTGGTCTCGCCCCCTCGGCTTGGACGCTGGTCATCGCGTCTTTGTGTATCGGCTTTGCCGCAACGGTGGCGCAGCAGATCATCCCGTTCGCGGCATCCCTCGCGCCCGCCAGTGAACGCGGCGCCGTGATCGGAACGGTGATGGGAGGTCTGCTGTGCGGAATCCTTCTCAGCCGGACGCTTGCCGGCTATGTCGCGACATATTTTGGCTGGCGTGAAATGTTCTGGATTGGTGTCCCGCTTGCCTTAATCGGCGGTGTGTTGATGCGTGTTGTATTGCCTTTGAGCCAGATCTCCTCGGATATCCGCTATCCGGCTCTCATCCGATCATTGGCGGGCCTTTGGCAGGATGAGCCGATCCTGCGCCAGGTGACGATCGTGCAGGCGGCTCTGTTTGCATCGTTCACCGCATTTTGGACGATCCTGGCGTTGCGCCTGCAAGGCGCGGCATTTCATCTTGGCGCGGATGTAGCGGGTCTCTTTGGTTTCGTTGGCGCGGTTGGCATCCTTGCCGCTCCGATGGCTGGGCATCTTGCCGATCGGCGTGGGCCTCGCCCTGTCGTCTTGCTTGGACTTGGTTCAGTCCTGCTGGCTTGGATCCTTTTCGGCGTTTGGACGAGCTTGGTGGGCCTCGTGGTGGGTGTCGTTGTCTTGGATTTTGGTATGCAGAGCGCATTGGTTTCTCACCAACACATGGTTTTTGCCTTGCGTCCTGAGGCGCGCAGCCGTCTGAACACAATCTTCATGAGCGGGATGTTCGTCGGTGGGGCGATTGGATCCGCCGGCGCGACCTTCGCCTGGAATATCGCCGATTGGCCGGGTGTATGCGTTTATGGCACTGGGCTCGCCTTGTTCGCGCTTGCTGTTCGATTGCTTGGCGGCCAGCCCGCTCGTTGATGTCTCTTCGCTTCTTTCGTGTCGGGCGTACGGTACTGACGACTTTCCGTGCGGATTGAACATGATGAAAAATCGCTCGGCAAGAGAATCTGTTTCCTTGCACTTGCATGGTATGAGGGATTTTCCGATGATTGAAATCCGCCACAAGACGGTCCATGCCAATGGCATACGCCAGCACTATCTTGAGGTTGGCAATGGTCCGCCCATCGTATTGCTCCATGGATTTCCTGAAACGAGCTATGCATGGCGCCATCAGATTCCCGTGCTCGCCGAACATTACCGGGTGATTGCGCCGGACCTGCGCGGTTATGGCGAAACGGACAAGCCCGCGGCAGGTTATGACAAACGCACGATGGCGCTCGACATCGTCGCATTGCTCAAAGCTCTCGATATCCCCAAGATCGCGCTCATCGGCCATGATCGTGGTGCGCGTGTAGCCACGCGTTTCGCCAAGGATCATCCAGCTCTCCTTGATCGCTTGGTCGTGATGGATAATGTGCCAACACGGATCGTCGCACGAAGCGTAAACGCGCAAGTTGCCAAGGCATATTGGTTTTTCTTCTTTCACCTCGTGCCGGATTTACCCGAAGCGCTGATCGCTGGCCGGGAGGATTTGTGGCTACGGCATTTCTTCTCCGATTGGTGTTACAACCCTCACACAATCTCGGGGGAAGCGTTCGACACTTATGTTCAGGCCTATCGGCGGCCCGGTGCGGTACGCGGGGCGATGGCGGATTACCGGGCCAATCTCGAGGATAATGCGCAAGATCAGATCGATGCCGACGTGAAAATCACCTGTCCCGTCCTTTCGCTCTGGGGAGAGGATTTCGAAGCCGTCGGCAAAATGTTCGATATGCCTTCCATCTGGGCCGAGATGGCACACAATCTTCGCGCCGAACCGATCGCGCAATGTGGTCACCTGCCACATGAGGAACAGCCCGAGCGCGTGAACAAGCTGCTGCTGGAATTTCTCGATGGTTGGGCTGGTTGAACCGTATCAACGTCGAACCTGACATCAGATGGAGAGAAAAAAATGGACACGCCCAGTTCGGACAAGACGATATTGTCATCGAGTCCGAACACACCTCACGAAAAAGACAATGCGGAGTTCGATCCCACGCATTTTTTGGTCGTCCCGGCGCGCACGTTCGAGGAACTCAAAGTAGGGGAGGTCTTCCGCGCCCCCAGCCGTACGCTCACCGACGCCCATGCGGCTGCTTTTCAAACCGTCTCCGCCGATAATCATCCGGTCCATTATGATGTCGAGTGGGCGCGCAGACACGGGCATTCTGCACCTGTGGTTCATGGTCTGCAGGTGCTCGCCTTCACAGCGCCAGGAGCGACACTCTTTCCCCATTTCATTGGCGAGGCCTTTATCGCGTTTACGGAATTGTCATGTCAATTTCTGAAAGAAGTTCATTCAGGGGACACGCTCTACCCTATGCTGACCATCACGGCTCTCGAACCCGGTGAAGCTGGCGGCACTGTCGTGACGAGAGCAACGGTGCACAACCAGCGGGGAGAACTCGTCCTTTCCGGGCAGCATAAATATCTCCTTCGCATGGCGGAAAAGCAGATGGCTCCCTAGGTGTTTAGTCCGCCTAAGACAGGCTTAGTTCGATTGAGAAAACCGATTATTGTTTTCACTTCAATCAATTGGACAGAGAGACGGCCAAACGGCAATTTTCCGTCCAGCGATATTCAATTCGCTGCAAACAGGAGGGACCATGGACGCGCAGACAGACGACAAGGCCCAGGGCAAATGCCCGTTTGTGCATGCGGAACACGGCAGGACGAACCGGGATTGGTGGCCCAAGCAGCCCAATCTTCAGATCCTTCACCAGAATTCTAGCCTGTCCAACCCGATGGGCGAAGCGTTCGACTATGCGAAGGAGTTCAAGAGCCTGGATCTGAATGCTGTTATCGCGGACCTGAAGGCCCTGATGACCGACTCCCAAGACTGGTGGCCGGCGGATTTCGGCCATTATGGCGGTCTGTTCATCCGCATGGCCTGGCACAGCGCCGGCACCTACCGCATTGGGGATGGGCGTGGCGGCGCAGGCGGCGGGCAGCAGCGTTTCGCGCCGCTCAATAGCTGGCCGGATAATGTGAGTCTGGACAAGGCGCGCCGCTTGCTTTGGCCCATCAAACAAAAATATGGCCGCAAGATTTCCTGGGCGGACTTGATGATATTGACCGGAAATGTCGCGCTGGAATCGATGGGCTTCAAGACATTCGGTTTCGCCGGCGGGCGCATCGACACATGGGAGCCGGATCAGTCCGCTTATTGGGGGGCGGAGACCACATGGCTCGCCCTCAGCAATGATCCCAACAACAAGCACAGCCGTTATTCCGGTGACCGCGACCTTGAAAACCCGCTGGCCGCCGTGCAGATGGGGTTGATCTATGTGAATCCGGAAGGGCCGGATGGCAATCCTGATCCGTTGGCTGCCGCCCGCGACATTCGCGAAACCTTCGCGCGCATGGCGATGAATGATGAGGAAACCGTCGCGTTGATCGCGGGCGGGCATACATTCGGCAAGACCCATGGCGCAGGCCCGGCCGATCATGTCGGTTCCGAGCCGGAGGCTGCCGCGGTGGAGCAGCAGGGGCTGGGCTGGAAGAGCAGCTTCGGCACCGGCGTGGGCAAGGATGCGATCACGAGCGGGCTGGAGGTGATCTGGACCCAGACTCCCATCCAATGGAGCAACCACTATCTCGAAAACCTGTTCGGCTTTGAATGGGAACTCACCAAGAGTCCCGCGGGCGCGCATCAATGGCGGCCCAAGAACGGTGCGGGTGCCGGCAGCGTGCCGGATGCGTTCGACCCGAATAAGCGCCATGCGCCCTCGATGCTGACCACCGATCTCGCCCTGCGCGCAGACCCGGCCTATGAGAAAATCGCCCGCCGTTACCTCGAAAATCCCGCCGAATTCGCGGATGCATTTGCGCGTGCCTGGTTCAAGCTGACGCATCGCGATATGGGGCCCCGCGCGCGCTATCTCGGGCCGCTCGTGCCCGAGGAGGAGCTGATCTGGCAGGATCCGGTTCCGGCCGTGGACCATCCGCTGGTCGATGAGGCGGATGTGGTGGCGCTGAAGGAGAAAATCCTGTCGTCCGGCCTCACCGTGGCCGAACTGGTTTCGACCGCCTGGGCCTCCGCCTCCACGTTCCGCGGCTCCGACAAGCGCGGCGGCGCCAATGGCGCGCGCATCCTCTTGGCGCCGCAGAAGGACTGGGCGGTGAATGAGCCGCAGAAGCTCGACAAGGTGTTGAAGGCACTGGAGGTGATCCAGGCCGATTTCAACGCCGCGCTGAGCGGCGGCAAAAAGATCTCGCTGGCCGATCTCATTATACTGGCGGGTGGTGCTGCGATCGAGAAAGCCGCGAGCGAGGCGGGCCAAAAAATCACTGTGCCCTTCGCGCCGGGGCGCACGGATGCCTCCCAGGAGCAGACGGATGTTCATTCCTTCGCGCCGCTGGAGCCTCCGGCCGATGGGTTCCGTAATGACGTGCCCGCCAAGCTGGCGGAAATCTCTGGGCATCTGCTGGTGGACCGCGCACAGCTTCTGACCCTGACGGCGCCGGAAATGACCGTGCTGATCGGCGGCCTGCGGGTGCTGGGCGCTAATACGGGTGGCTCGAAGCATGGCGTGTTCACTACGCGGCCCGGCGTGCTGAGCAATGATTTCTTCACCAATCTGCTCGACATGGGGACCGAATGGAAACCCGCCGCCGAGGACGGTGTCTATGAGGGCCATGACCGCAAGACCAAGGCGGTGAAATGGACCGCCACCAGAGTGGATCTGCTGTTCGGCTCCCATGCGCAGCTACGTGCCCTGGCCGAAGTTTATGGCTGCGCGGACGCGCAGACGAAATTCGTGACGGATTTCGTGGCTGCTTGGACAAAGGTCATGAACGCCGACCGGTTCGATCTCATCTGACCGAATATATCTAGCGGGCGGCCTGTGTATGGCCGCCCGGTTACATTCCAGAAGAGGAAAGCCGCACCTGCCGGTTATGAAATGGAGGTATGATGCGTCTCTACGACTGTGCTCTTTCTAAATCAGAAGTCTGTCTCAATTGAGTTGGTACAGAATAGCCACCAGGCCACATACCCGATACCTCGCCTTCGAGTGAAGGCGCATGAGTTTTCAGACCATCGTTCTACTTCGGCGTTAATGTCTGGATGGCGAGCGCTGTCGCTGCTACGCGATTTTCGACTCCGATTTTTGCGTAGACCTGCTCTAGATGTTTGTCCACGGTGCGTGGCGATAGGCCCAGGATTTCGCCTATGTCACGGTTGGATTTGCCACGAGCGACCCATGTCAACACCTCCGCCTCGCGAGAGGTGAGGTTCAGCCGGGTTTTCAGTGTCTGCTCGGGCGAAAGGGTATTGTCTTCCATGACCCTGAGCAGCAATTCATCCGGACCGACCTGACTGACATAGGATATTTTCAACCTCCGGTCTGCATTCTCGATCCGCAGTTCGAATGTCTCGGTCTCATCTCCTGTCTTTCCTCGCAGCCCGTCGAGCCAGCATCGTACAGTTTCAGGGAGCAGGAAACCGTCGACGGGTGCCGAACTCGTGATGGTCGTGAGCAAAGCTGTTGCCTGTGGAGTGCTCCAGAGCACGCGGCCCAACCGGTTGACGGAGAGCAGAAAGCGGCCAGCCGCGTCGAGTGCGGCTCGTGCGCTATAGGTCTCGCGGGCATTGGTGAGATGGACGCGCATACGTGCCATGAGCTCGTCCAAAGCGATTGGCTTCGTCACATAATCGACGCCGCCGGCTTCGAGGCCCATGACAATCTGTTCGGTATCGGAAAGAGCCGTCATGAAGATCACGGGCACGTGTGTCACAATCTTATCGCGCTTCAGACGGCGGCAGGTTTCGAAACCGTCCATGCCCGGCATCACGGCGTCCATCAAGATGATGTCAGGGGTAATCCGTTCGACAAGCGCGAGGGCATTGGCGCCATCGACCGCGATCAATACGGTCGCTCCGGCCGCTTCGAGTGCGTCGGTCAAAAAGCTTAATGTTTCAGGCGAATCGTCCACAACAAGAACAATGTCACGCCGCTGTGTGCTATGCGTCATCGCGACGTATTGCCTCCAGGAGAGTCATATATTGCTTAAGGTCGAAGACATCCATCAGGTCACGCATATGCGCGACAAAGGCATCATGTTCGGATGAGAGGGTCTCCATCTCATTGAGCTTGGCCTGGATGCCCCGTACGTAGCCGATTTCTCCGAGCTTGATCAATTCGGCGATATGGTCGCTGGCTGGCGGGCGTATCGAGAGCGGCGGGCGTAGGGGGGCTTTGGTCTCGCCGGTTTCCACCTGGTCGGTCCATTCCAGATCAAGCAATGTCTGTACCTTTTCGAGGAGACCCGGCAGATGAACCGGCTTGACGATCTGATCGTCATGATAGCGCTTCTCCATCACATCCTCGCGGATCTCGCCAGCATTGGCTGAGATGATGATGATGCGTAGGCGCGTGAAGCCTTCATCGCGAAGTTGTCGGGCGACTTCCCAACCATCCAGGTTTGGCATTGAAATGTCGAGCAGAAGCAGATCGGGATCCCACTGCCGCACCATTTCCATCGCGGCGACGCCATCTGGAGCGGAAAGCACTGTGAAACCCAGCGGGATCAGCAATTCATGCATGAGATCACGGTGGTCCACGTTGTCGTCGGCAACGAGCACAGTGCGACGCGGGCCAAGATAGCCACGAATGCTTTGCTCGATGGGCCTCGCATGGACAGGATGGGTCGCCTCGGAGAGCATGATCTTCACTTGGAAGGTGCTGCCCACGCCAATTTCCGAGGTCAAGCAGATTTCTCCGCCCATGATTTCCGTAAGCAATTTGGTAATGGTGAGCCCAAGACCAATGCCAATGATCGCATAGGTGCCGGCATGCTGGCCACGCTCGAAGGGATAGAAGATGCGTTCCTGGTCATTGCGGGAGATGCCCATGCCAGTGTCTTCGATTTCGAACCTGGCGACCGGATAGCGATAGGAAACACGGAGGGTGACTCGGCCTTCCGCGGTGAATTTGATGGCGTTGGTCAGAAGGTTGATCAGAATCTGCCGCAGCCGCTTTTCATCGGTAAAGACCACGGCCGGGAGATGTTCGGAGCGGATATAAACGAAATCGATCCCTTTGGCTGTAGCCTGGAGGCGGAACATATCAACCAGATGGTCGAGGAATTCGCCAAAGCGGACTTCGTCGCGCGACAGGTGCAAACGTCCCGCCTCGATCTTGGAAATATCGAGCAGTCCGTCAATGAGGCCGGACAGGTGCTCCGCCGAGCGATGCATCACGCGAATGGCATTGCGCCGGTGAGAAGGGATTGAGACATCGCGTTCAAGAATCTGAGCATAGCCCATAATAGCATTCAGCGGCGTCCGCAGTTCATGGCTCAAGCCGACCACAAAGCGGCTTTTGGCGAGATTGGCGGCCTCCGCCACTTCCTTCGCTTTCTGGAGCTTTTGGTCGGTGCGCTTATGGGCCTCGATCTCGCGCCTTAAAAGCGCGGTCTGGCGGTGACTTTCCTCTTGCGCCACACTCCGGCTTTCTTGCGTCAGCACGAAGAGCCAAGCGGCAATGCCAGCGATGATGAGCAGGATGAAATAGAGTGTGAAGAGCATCGCACCAATTGCCGCACGCTCAGCGGCAGGGGCGAGAGCGGCCTGCAAATAGAGCGCACCCAATATGGCTGCGATAATGGAGGCAAGCACCGCCAACACACCGAGATAATGGCCGAGGCGGGAATTGATGCGCTCCATGATCCAGGCCGGCAGTGCCGCCCCCAGCGCCGCGAGGATCTGCTCGGGAAAGCGCGCCTCCGTCTTGCAACGGTCGTTGCAGCGTGCGTCGAGCGAGCAGCAGAGCGAGCAAATCGGCCCATCATAGGCCGGGCAATGCGCCATATCCTCGATCTCGAATTTATGTTTGCAGATGCAGCATTTCAGCGCTTCCTTATCGTGCCAATTCTCGCGTGGATGGCGGGCGATGTAATAACGGCCCTTGGTGAGGAAGGCGATCAGGGGCGCGGTGCTGAAAGAAACGAAGAGCGCCAGGAATGGTGCGCATGCTTGGAGCAGCGGGCCGAAAACGCCCGCGAAGGCGAAGACGGCGACACCGGTTCCAGCCATCACCGCCCCGACGCCGACTGGGTTGATATCGTAGAGATGGGCACGCTTGAATTCGATGCCGGGCGGAGAGAGACCGAGCGGCTTGTTCACGATAAGGTCCGCGACGATCGCGGCCACCCATGCGACCGCGATGATGGAATAAAGGCCCAATATCTTCTCGAGAATCTTGTAGATGCCGAGCGTCATCAGCATCAGCGCGATGGCGACATTGAAGACCAGCCAGACGACACGTCCGGGGTGGCTGTGCGTGAGGCGGGAGAAGAAGTTTGACCAGGCAATTGAGCCCGCATAGGAATTGGTGACATTGATCTTGAGCTGCGCCACAATCACAAACAGACCGGTGAAAGCGAGTGCCACTTGCGGTGACAACGCGGTCTTGAAGGCGATGAGATACATCTGGGTCGGCTCGGCGGCATGGCTGAATGGCACGCCATGCTGCAAGGCATAATAAGCGAGAAAGGAACCGCCGAGCATTTTCAGCCCGCCCGGAACGACCCAGCCTGGCCCGGCCGATATCATGGCCACCCACCATGCCGTGGGAGATACACCCGGCGTCGAGCCTTGCGCGCGGCGTGGCAGAAAGCGCAGGAAATCAACCTGCTCACCAATTTGGGTGATCACGGCGAAAACCAATGTCGAGGCTAAGCCGAACCTCACCAAATCGAAAGAGCCGTTTGCGCCGTCAAGCAGACCCGGAAAACCAGTCCAGCCCGCCATCAATGTGCCGTCGCTGCTCCAGGTAATGAAGAGAAAGGGCAGCACGTTCAGGAAAATCCAGAGGGGCTGCGTCCAGAGTTGAAAGCGGCTGATGAAGGTGATGCCATGCGTCACCAAAGGGATGACGACGAGCGCGCTGACGAAATAGCCGATCATCAGCGGCACGCCGAAACACATTTCGAGTGCAAGCGCCATGATCGCCGCTTCGATGGCGAAGAACAGATAGGTGAAGGATGCGTAGATCAGCGACGTGAGCGTCGAGCCGATATAGCCGAAGCCGGCGCCGCGCGTGAGCAGGTCGATATCGACCCCATATTTGGCGGCATAATAGCTGATGGGCAGACCCGTGGCGAAGATCAGCGCGCAGACCACGAGAATGGCGGTGACGGCGTTTGAAAAGCCGTAACTCAGGGTGATGGCGCCGCCGATCGCTTCCAGCGCCAGAAAGGCGACCGCGCCGAGGGCGGTATTGGCGACCCGCAACACCGACCATCGCCGGGAATTCTTTGCGGTAAAGCGGAGCGCATAATCTTCAAGCGTCTCATTGACGACCCATTGATTGTAGCGACGCCGCACCCGAATGATCTTCTGCTCCGCCGCCATCGGGGCCTGCCTCGCTGCCTCGTCGATCGATATCCGCCTTTCGTTCCCCACGATGCTCCTGCTCTTTCGCCGGTCCTGGAACATGGAATCAATCAGCACGAGGCTTGTTGAGCACCACGCCAAAGCACACTCCATTCCACGGCGAAGGTAGGGAGAAAGTGTGCATACTGTCCGATGGGTTGGGCCAAACCCCTATACGGTAATCCACGTATTGCTGCGACGCGTCATACCGTCAATCTTCCCCCTCGACAAAAGCGCATCAACGCGTGTCAAGGCCGCGCGGAAAACCGTGGAGGGGGACTTATGTCTTCAAATGACGATCACTCGAAAGATAGTTCTGTCAGCCGTCGCAATGTGCTGAAAGTCCTGTCGACTGTTCCAGCTGCCGCGCTCCTGCCGGCTGCCGCATTATTTCCGAAGGCTGGCTATGCCCAGGCGCCAGCAACCTCGGCGGTCAACACGACAGGATTAGCCGTCACCGACACTGAGGTGACGGTTGGCATTCTGCATTCCGTCACCGGCACAATGGCGATCTCGGAGACCGGCTCGGTGCAAGCCGAGAAGCTCGCCATCGATCAGATCAATGCCGCTGGCGGCGTGCTCGGTCGCAAGATCAAATATATTCAGGAAGATGGCGCCTCCGATTGGCCGACCTTCGCCGAAAAGGCGAAGAAGCTGCTCGTCAACGATAAATGCGCCTCGGTCATGGGGTGCTGGACTTCGGCATCGCGCAAGGCAGTGTTGCCGGTCTTCGAGCAATATAACGGCATCCTCTATTACCCCACCTTTTACGAAGGGTTGGAACAGTCGAAAAACGTCATCTATACGGGCCAGGAGGCGACCCAGCAAATCATCGCCGGTCTCGACTGGGTTTCCAAGGTCAAGGGCGCCAAGTCGTTCTATCTTCTTGGTTCGGACTATATCTGGCCGCGTACCTCCAACAAGATCGCGCGGAAGCATATTGAAAACTTCCTCAAGGGGAAGGTGGTCGGAGAGGAATATTTCCCGCTCGGCCACACCCAGTTCAATTCCGTCATCAATAAGATCAAGCTGACCAAGCCGGACGTGATCTACGCAATCATCGTCGGCGGTTCCAATGTTGCCTTTTACAAGCAGCTCAAGGCGGCAGGCATCGATCTTTCCAAGCAGACCTTGCTCACCATTTCCGTGACCGAGGACGAGATATTGGGCATTGGTGGCGAAAATATTGCCGGCGCCTATGCGTGCATGAAGTACTTCCAGTCCCTCGACAACTCGAACAACAAGAAGTTCGTGGAAGCCTTCAAGAAGGCCTATGGCGACAAGGTGGTGATCGGCGATGTGACGCAGGCGGCTTATCTGGGGCCCTGGCTGTGGAAGCTGACCGTTGAGAAGGCTGGCAGCTTCGACGTCGACAAAGTGGTGGAAGCTTCTCCCGGCATCGAGTTCAAAGAGGCTCCCGAAGGCTACGTCAAGATCCATCCGAACCACCATCTGTGGAGCCGGACGCGTGTCGGCAAGGCGCTCGTCAATGGCCAGTACGAGGTGGTCTACGAGACCCCTGATCTCGTAGAGCCGAACCCGTTCCCCAAAGGATATCAATAAGCTGTAGAAATGGCCCGCTCTCTTTGACGACAGAGGGCGGGCGTACCCTTTGGCTCATGCGCGGGGAACGCAGATGTTCATGGACTATTCGCTCGGCGATCTCGGTTCGATCTTCGTCATGCAGGCTTTTGCCGGCCTGATCCTGTTCTCGATCTTCGTCCTGATGGCGCTGGGTCTGGCCATCATCTTTGGCCAGATGGGCGTCATCAATATGGCGCATGGCGAGTTCATGATCCTTGGCGCCTATATGACGTATCTCACGTCAAATCTGTTCCAAACCTATCTGCCCTCGCTCTATTCGATCTATTTCTTCGTCGCCATGGCGGTCGCCTTTCTCGCCTCCGGCGCGCTCGGCCTCCTTGTCGAGTGGAGCATGATCCGCTTTCTTTATAAGCGGCCGCTAGACACTCTCCTGGCCACGTGGGGCCTCAGTCTCATCCTGCAACAAAGCTACCGCTCCATTTTTGGCGCGCGCGAGGTGGGTGTCGAACTGCCGCCATGGATGATGGGTTCGCTGCCTGTTACCGGCACGATCGAAGTCCAGATCAACGGCTTGTTCGTGATGGGCCTCACCGTCGTCATTACCCTTTCTGTTTATCTTCTGCTTTATCGTTCGAGCTGGGGCAAACAGGTGCGCGCCGTGATGCAGAACCGTGTCATGGCGGGGGCGGTCGGTATCAATACAGAGAAAACCGATCGCTATACATTCGGCCTTGGCTGCGGCATCGCCGGCATCGCTGGCTCCGCTTTCACCATGATCGGCTCTACGGGTCCGACCGCCGGTCAGCTCTATATCGTCGATACATTCCTCGTCGTCGTGTTTGGTGGCGCGCAGAGCCTCCTTGGCGTCATCGCTTCGGCTTTTACAATTTCCCAAGCGCAGTCGACGCTGGAGTTTTTCTTATCTGGCTCGATGGCGAAAGTGCTCACTCTGCTCGGCGTGGTGGTCATCCTGATGATTCGTCCACAAGGTCTGTTCACCATCAAGGTCCGGCGTTGAGGAGGGGTAAATGACACCATTCGACCGTAGTTTCTTCCTTGCCCGCAAGGATATCGTTGGCATTGTGATTTTGAGTGCGCTGCTCATCGTCATTCTGCCTCTCGCACTCGACAGCTTTCGCCTGCAAATGGTTGGCAAATATCTGACCTATGCATTCGTGGCGCTTGGCCTGGTCCTATGCTGGGGATATGCTGGCATCCTTTCGCTTGGCCAAGGCATATTCTTCGGCCTTGGCGGCTATTGCATGGCCATGTATCTCAAGCTCGAAGCTTCGAGCGTGGAGAACACCAAGATCCAGTCGACACCGGGCATTCCGGACTTCATGGATTGGAACCAGCTCACCGAATTGCCCTATTTCTGGCGGCCTTTCCACAGCTTCGGCTTCACGACTCTCGCCATTGTCGCAGTGCCTGCCATCTTCGCGGGAATCATCGGCTTTGCCATGTTCAAGCGGCGCGTGGGTGGTGTCTATTTCTCGATCATCACGCAGGCCATCGCCTCGATCCTGACCATCCTCATCATTGGTCAGCAGGGATATACAGGCGGCATCAACGGAATCACGGATCTGCGGACGCTGCACGGTTGGGATATCCGCACCGATGCGGCGAAGAGTATCCTCTATTTCGTCTGTGTCGGTCTGCTGCTCGCCTCCATTCTGCTGGCCTATTACGTCAAATCCTCCAAACTCGGCCGCATACTCGTCGCCATGCGCGATAAAGAGGATCGTGTCCGTTTCTCCGGCTATGACGTCGCCAATTTCAAAGTCTTCATCTTCTGCCTTTCCGCTATTCTGTCGGCGATCGGTGGTGCGATGTTTACACTCCAGGTCGGCTTCATGTCGCCGTCCTTCGTCGGAACAGTGCCCTCGATCGAAATGGTCATCTATTGCGCCGTCGGCGGTCGCCTTTCCCTGCTGGGAGCGGTCTATGGCACGCTGCTCGTCAGCTGGGCAAAGACATCCCTCTCCGAGAGCTTTCCTGAACTCTGGCTGTTCGGTCTCGGCGGCTTGTTCATCGCCGTGGTGCTTGTCTTCCCGAATGGCCTTGCCGGCCTCTACCAGACGTATGTGGCCCCGCATCTGGGCAAGGTCTTCGGCCTGAAGCCGAAGACGCCCAGCGGCGCCCCGGCCGTTGCCGAGTGAGGAGCACCCAATGAACCCGCAACGGAACAATCAGATGAATAAGGACTTCGTGCTGGCGGTCGAGGGCCTGACCGTCTCCTTCGACGGCTTCAAGGCCGTCGATGATCTCTCCTTCTATGTCGATGAGAACGAAATCCGCGTGATTATCGGCCCGAATGGCGCCGGCAAGACAACGGTACTCGATCTTATATGCGGACGTACCAAGGCGACCGACGGTTCGATCAAGTTCAAGGACCGTGAACTGACGACCATGAAGGAGCATGAAATCGTGCGTGCCGGGGTCGGGCGCAAATTTCAAAATCCATCCATCTATGAGGATCTCACCGTCTTCGAGAATCTCGAAATCTCCTATCCCAAAGGGCGTTCAGTGCTGGGCGCACTCACCTTTCGCCGCGACGCGGCCGTGAAGGAGCGGGTGAGAGAGATCGCTGAAACCATCTTTCTCGCCGGCCAGCTCGATCAACGCGCGGAATATCTCAGCCATGGCCAGAAGCAATGGCTGGAAATCGGCATGTTGCTGATCCAGGACCCTGAACTTTTGATGCTCGACGAGCCGGTCGCCGGCATGAGTGTTTCCGAGCGCAAGAAGACCGCTGAATTGTTGAATACCATTATCAAGAACCGCTCGGTGATCGTGATCGAGCATGACATGAAATTCGTTGAGGATATCGCCCACAAAGTCACCGTGTTGCATCAGGGCAAGGTTCTCTCCGAAGGCACGATGGCCAAGGTCCAGGCGGATCCCAAGGTCATCGAAGTCTATCTCGGTCATTGAGGGGAGGGGCAATGCTCGACGTCTCCAAACTCGTTGTCGCTTACGGACAGAGCGAAGTGCTGCACGGTCTCGACTTGACTGTCGCGCCCAATGAGATTGTCGCCATCATGGGCCGCAATGGCATGGGCAAGACCACGCTCATGAGGGCGCTCATGGGGATCATACCGACGCGAAGCGGCGCGGTCCGCGTTGGTCCCACCGACATCACGAAACTCAGGAGCTACGAACGCGTCGTGGAGGGGATCGCCTATGTCCCTCAGGGGCGCATGATCTTCTCCAATATGACTGTGCAGGAGAATATCGAAACCGGGCTCATCGCGCGTGGCGAAAGCAGGGTGCCGTCCGATCTCTATGATTTGTTTCCGGTGCTGCTTGAAATGAAGGAGCGGCGCGGCGGCAATCT
Organism: Beijerinckia indica subsp. indica ATCC 9039; assembly: GCF_000019845.1. NCBI lineage: Bacteria > Pseudomonadati > Pseudomonadota > Alphaproteobacteria > Hyphomicrobiales > Beijerinckiaceae > Beijerinckia > Beijerinckia indica. Next base: position 1,124,027 of record NC_010581.1, read on the forward strand.
GTCTGGCGGGCAGCAGCAGCAGCTCGCCATAGCGCGGGCGCTCGCCACCAAGCCAAAAGTGCTGCTGCTTGATGAACCGACGGAGGGTATTCAGCCCTCCATCATTCGGGAAATGGGCCGCACTTTGAAGCGCATACGTGACGAGAAAGGCCTCTCCGTTGTCGTATCCGAGCAAGTGCTGTCCTTCGCTCTCGATATCGCCGACCGCGTGCTTGTCATCGAGAACGGTGAGATCGTCCATGAAAATCTGCGCGCCGAAGTCGACGAGGCCAAGGTCGCCAAATTTCTCTCAGTCTGAACCACCCTACGGAAACGGAGCTTTTAATGCCTGATACCCTTATCTCCGTCGACCTGTCACGGCCGGCGACAGAGAATGAAAACCTCCACAATCGCTGGCACCCGGACATTCCGATTGCGGTGTGGGTCGAACCCGGCGCTGACTTCCTGGTCGAGACTGTCGATTGGACCGGCGGCGCCATCAAGAATGACGATTCCGCCGATGACATCCGCGATGTCGATCTGTCTACTGTGCACTATCTCTCCGGTCCGATCGGGGTGAAAGGAGCCGAGCCGGGCGACCTCTTGGTGGTCGACATTCTTGATGCCGGTCCCTTGAAGGGGCATGAATGGGGCTTCAACGGCTTCTTCGCCAAGAAGAACGGCGGTGGCTTCCTCACCGATCACTTCCCGCTGGCGCAGAAATCAGTGTGGAATTTCGATGGCATGTTCACCCGCTCACGCCATATCCCGGGCGTCAGCTTTGGCGGCCTCATTCATCCCGGCCTCATCGGCACCTTGCCGAGCAAGGCGATGCTCGAGACCTGGAACGCGCGTGAACTGGGGCTGATCGCGACCAACCCGACCCGCGTGCCGCCGCTCGCCAATCCGCCTTTCGCCAAGACTGCTCATCTCGGCAGACTCAAGGGCGAGGCGAAAGAGAAGGTCGCGGCAGAGGGCGCTCGTACCGTGCCGCCACGCGAACATGGCGGTAATTGCGACATCAAGGATTTGTCGCGCGGCTCCAAGATCTATTTTCCGGTCTATGTGCCTGGCGCCGGCCTTTCGATGGGCGACATGCATTTCAGCCAGGGCGATGGCGAGATCACTTTCTGCGGCGCCATCGAAATGTTTGGCGCGTGGCTGCATATCAAGGTCGAACTTATCAAGGAGGGCATGTCGAAATACGGCATCAAGAATCCGATCTTCAAGCCGTCGCCGATCACGCCGAATTACAAGGATTATCTCATCTTCGAGGGTATTTCGGTGGATGAGGAAGGCAAGCAATATTACCTGGACGCTAATGTCGCCTACCGTCAGGCCTGCCTCAACGCCATCGAATATCTCAAGAAATTCGGCTATTCAGGCGCGCAGGCTTATTCGATCCTCGGGACCGCGCCAGTGCAGGGCCATTTCTCCGGCGTCGTCGATATTCCGAACTCCTGCGCCACTTTGTGGATCCCGACCGAGATCTTCGACTTCGACATCAATCCTTCAGCGGCCGGTCCGACGAAATATCTTGACGGCTCCATTGATATGCCGATCGCCCAGGATGTGTAATCCAAAGTGATGATTCACGCATGAATGCGCGGGATGGCTGATGCCATCCCGTTTCCATGTTGATGAGGATATGCCATGCCGGTCTATGAGTATTTGTGCGATACATGTGGCGATTTCACCGCAATGCGGCCGATGAGCGAATATTCCGATCCGCAACCCTGTCCGGATTGTGGCGCCCTTGCGCCGCGCGTGCTTTTGACCGCGCCGCACTCTTCCAGCATGTCGCGCGCACGCTTTGAGGCCCATGCCGTCAACGAGCGCGCGAGCCATGCGCCGATGACGAGCGATGAATATAAGGCCAAACATGGCGCTGGCTGCGCGTGCTGCTCGGGTGGCCTGAAAAGCAAGAAGAAACGGCCAATGCTGACCACAACGAGTGGCGCCAAGAGCTTTCCGACCGCTCGGCCCTGGATGATCAGCCATTGAAGCGTATCGTTCGCATTCACCTTGGCTGAACAGGAGGCCCCTTTTTACGATGCATTCCATCGTAAAAAGGGGCCTTAATTTATTGCGTAAACGGGCTTTCCATAAAGCGTCGCCTATTTGCGTCGCTTGAAATTGCCCATGGAATGTCTTGCCGCAACGCGAATGAAAAACGCCTCCCAAATCTCTTGGGAGGCGTTTCAACTGGCTGATCCTGACGGGGTCAGAGCTGATATTGGACGCCGAATGTCACGCGTGTGCCACTATTCGTATAGCTCGAGGAATTCATCGAACAATTGAGCGTCAAAACGAGGTCATGCGGTTTGATCACATAATTGACGCCGAAATCGATCTGAGAGTTCCAAGTGTTGAGAAGAGTCGCATCGAAATGCTGATAACGGGCATAAGGCTGGAACTGGCCCCAACCGATCTTGGTGGGAATGAGATAGGCGGCACTGGCAAGATAGGCATTGCCTTGGGTCAGGCCGCCAATATTCGCCGTAAGCCCAGCACTATTGTAATTGGCGGGGACATCGATGACACCACTCGTGTCATAACGATAATAAGCGCCTTCCAATGTGATCACGCCATAATCGCCGAGTTTCTTCTCCATCAAGGCATCGACGTTCCACGCGCCGTAATTGCCACGATTGATCGCGTTGCCGACGCCATCTTGCTGGAACATGCCGGCGATTCCGATAGAGAGAATATCGGCTTTTCCGTAATAGGTGCTCGCGGTGTAATAGGCGTCGACGGGCTCCGGATCCCAGAAATTATAGACAAGGCGGCCGGCAAAGAGGGGATTGCGGCCCTGGTTCGAGGGACCGTAATAAGCGAAGGTCGATGGATCGACGCCGGGATCAGGATATCCGCGATAGGTCCCAAGATTGTGTCCGGCAAAAATACCAGCCGAATAGACCAGTTTCTGGTCTAGCACCTTGCCCCAGACCGTGGCGCCGATATCACGTCCATTGAAACGCGAAGGATATTGCGAGACGAACGGATAATACCATTGGCTGAGATAGAAGGGTCCATCGAGATTGGAGCGATCGCTCGGCGGCAGCATCTGACCGATCCAGACATTGACCTCGGATCTCGGCTCGTATTGCGCATAGGCGTCGAGAATCCCGATAGGCCCATTGCCATATCCACGTTCCGTATTGACAGTCGCCTTGAGGTATTGATTCCAGGCAAACTGCGTATAGATACGGAAATCATCGAGGCTGAACTTGCCGATTGTTCCAGTACCATTGCCACCTACGGCATGGGGGGAAACGGATCCAACGCCTGCTCTGATGCCCGCGCCAAGCGTCATTGAATGGCCATCGCCGAGTTGGAAGGTCTCTCCGGCCTGAGCCCCCGTCAGTGACATGCCACTCACGCTGCTCAACAAAGTCAACGCCCAAGCCGTTTTGCGCAACATTGGGCGCTTCTTCTCGTTCTTCTTGCCGGTCCCGACTAAATCTCTGACCATTAACGGCCCCTCAATCTTTTCTTAAGAACTGGGCTCCGTTTCCTTGGAAACGAAACTGCTCAGCGAAGAATAGATCGGGACAAAAGCTTCAAGAATACGCAGAAACGCGTATTCTCCTATCCTTGCCACAGGGCGGTTGCGAGATTTGGAACGATGGAAATGGTCTGCTGATGAAAATATAATAGTTGTCAGGATTGTTTTTATACATTCTGTCTATTTGGATGGCACCGTTGACCAAGTGCATGTTCGTGCAAGTCGCTTGGCCGTTAAAGGAATGGCTTGGCGCGGTGCAATGCTCGCGATTTCAACGCCGATTGGCACCAACCTCCGGTTTCAAGGTTTGGACCCGTCGCGTCGGGAGACGTGAAGTCGGATCGCTTCGGTTAGTTCGCCGATGGAGGCATGATAGCGCGGATTGGCGGAGAGCATGACGAAATCAAGTTCATTGAGTTTCGGCAAGCCATGGGAGGAAGTGATTTCCACGAGGCCCGATGGGATCAAACTGCGGGAATGCGCGAAAATTCCCATTCCCGCACGGGCCGCGGCAACGACACCGCTTAAACTGTCGCTCGTACAGGCGATGTGCCACGAAATTCCAGCGCTTTCAAGCGCGCTCAAGGCCATGAAGCGCGTCAGGCTCGGGGCCGGATACAAAATGAGAAGAAGTTGTCCGTTCGCGCTGATCGGAGCGGGGTTGGCTCCCACCCACACGACTTGGTCGCGCCAAAGGAGCTCGCCGCGCTCTTCACCCGCCCAACGCTTACACAGAACAAGATCGAGTTCGCCCGCGTCGAAACGCTGGATCAGCACATTGCTCAAGGCAATTGTAAAGCTCAAATCGATCTGTGGGTGCTTCTGGACAAAATCATTCAGGATCTGGGGCAGCCAGGAAAGAATGAGATCCTCGGTCACGCCTAAACGCAGACGTCCGCGCAATTTGGTTCCGGCGAAATGTCTGAGCGCTCTATCCTGGGCGGCAAGGATACCCGTCGCGAAAGCGACAAGCGCTTCTCCTTCGAGCGTCAATGTCACGTGATGGGTATCGCGCACGAAAAGTTGATGGCCGAGTATCTCTTCGAGTTTGCGCACGTGATCGCTGACCGTGGATTGGCGGATACCCAAACGGCGGCCCGTCTCTGAAAAACTGTGGCCTTCTGCGATGTGCAGAAATGTTTGCAAGTGCAGCGGATCGAGCATGGCATCTCCTTATCGGAAAACGCGATCGCAGTCATCGTTCTTTGCCTTGTTCCCAAACAAAGCCGCGGTCCTCATTCTACCGCAGCCTTCGATATAAAGGGCGTATGAAGGGAAGGAGCGCATCATGACTGATTATTCTCGGCGTAAAATTCTCGCGGCTGGCGCGGCCGGTGGTCTGCTTGCGGCAAGCACGGCTCGCAGTGCTCAGGAAGGGACAGCCTATCCTTCCGCTAATCCCGCCGTGAGCTATCCAGGCCCGCACGATCCGCGCGAGGAAGCCCTCAATCCGAGCGCTTTGAATCCGCTTTCGACCGATCACGGCAATCTTGGCACGTTGAAATTTTCTTTTTCCGAGGTGCACAATCGGCATACGGATGCGGGTTGGGCACGCGAAGTCACGGTGCGCAATTTTCCGGCCTCCAAGGCCATGGCCGGCGTCAACATGCGCCTCCCCAAGGGGGCTGTTCGCGAATTGCATTGGCATTTGCCAGCGGAATGGGCCTATGTGACCTATGGCACGGGGCGGATTACTGCAGTCGATGGCGACGCCAAACGGTTCGTCGCCGACGTGAAGGAAGGAGACCTCTGGTTCTTTCCCTCGGGCATTCCGCATTCGATCCAGGGCCTTGGCCCGGATGGCTGCGAATTCGTCCTCGTCTTCAACGATGGCAATTTCTCCGAGGATAGCACCTTTCTCATCAGCGACTGGATCGCGCATACACCCACCGATATTCTCGCCAAGAATTTCAATCTTCCAGAATCCGCCTTTGCAAATATTCCCCACAAGGATTTGTGGATCTTCAACGCGCCCATGCCGGGGAGTCTAGAAAGCGATTTGGCGCAAAGCAATCGTCCTGACGTGCCCAATTCCTATAAATTTGCCTTGATGGATCAGACGCCAATCAAGACGCGCAGCGGGACGGTGCGGATTGCCGATGTGAATAATTTCAAAGCTTCAACGAACATGTCCGCGGCCTTGGTTGAGGTCGAACCTGGCGGTATGCGTGAGCTTCACTGGCATCCAAATTCAGATGAATGGCAATATTATATCAGTGGTTCCGGCCGTATGACGGTTTTCGCCAATGAGGGGCGCGCCAACACATTCGATTTCAGCCCGAGCGATGTCGGCTATGTTCCCCGTTCGACAGGTCACTATATTCTCAATACAGGCAAGGATACTTTGCGCTTTCTGGAGGTCTTCACGACCGGGCAATATTCCGATATTTCCTTGACATCGTGGATGGCAAACACACCGCATGAATTGGTGGCGGCGCATCTCAATATGGATGTTTCCCAGCTACGGCAGCTCGCACAAAACAAGACGCCTGTCGTGCCGGCCTGAAAGCATATACAAAGAATATGGGCAGCATCGGTCCCGGAAGTGGTTGCTCCTTTCGGAATCGATGCGATAGCGCTGCGCGCCGGTATAAAGTTTGCTCAAGCAAACAAGGTCTTGGGAGGAATGATGAGAACGGCCTATCCTTCAGAGGAAGAAGTGACAACAGCAGGACCCTTGCAGCCGGATGTGAGCTATGGCCTGTTTGCGCGCGAACGAATTGTCGCGGAACGCGGATTTAACCGTTGGCTGATCCCGCCCTGCGCCCTGGCCATCCATCTTTGTATTGGCATGGCCTATGGTTTCAGTGTGTTCTGGTTGCCGTTGAGCCAGGCTCTTGGAATAGCAGCGCCTCTTGCCTGTCCTGAGGAGATGAGTCTCTTGGGGCGGCTTTTCACGACCCAATGTGATTGGAAAATTGCTGATCTCGGCTGGATGTATACCCTGTTTTTCGTTCTTCTCGGCTCGTCGGCGGCGCTCTTCGGTGGCTGGCTGGAAAAGGCGGGGCCGCGCAAGGCTGGCGTGATCGCCGCTTTATGTTGGTGCGGTGGCCTCGTCGTCTCGGCGCTTGGAATCAAGCTGCATCAACTTTGGCTTTTATGGCTTGGCTCCGGTGTCATTGGTGGCATCGGTCTTGGCCTTGGCTATATTTCGCCGGTTTCAACCTTGATCAAATGGTTTCCTGACCGGCGCGGCATGGCGACGGGCATGGCAATCATGGGATTTGGTGGCGGTGCCATGATTGGTTCGCCACTGGCTGCCCTGTTAATGGCGCATTTCAGGACATCGGCCTCGGTCGGCGTCCTTGAAACTTTTCTTGTCATGGCGGGGATCTATTTCGTCTTCATGATGGTCGGGGCTTTCGGCTATCGTGTGCCCCCTTCAGGCTGGCAACCGGCGGGCTGGCAGTCTCCGGCCGGTACGAAGCGGATGATCACCAACGGCCATGTGCATCTCAGTGAAGCGCATAAGACACCGCAATTCTGGTTGATCTGGGCTGTTCTCTGCCTCAATGTTTCGGCAGGGATCGGCGTCATCGGCATGGCGTCTCCCATGCTGCAGGAAATTTTTGGCGGCAATCTCATTCATCGGCCGGATCTTGGTTTTGCCGCGCTCGATCCCGTGCAGCGTGGGGCCATCGCCGGCATTGCGGCGGGTTTCGCGGCTCTTCTCTCGCTTTTCAATATTGGCGGCCGTTTCTTCTGGTCGACATTGTCGGACAAGATCGGCCGTAAAACAGCCTATCTGGTGTTTTTTCTCCTTGGCATCATCCTCTATGCCGCTGCGCCGACATTTGCGCATATGGGGTCCAGGACTTTGTTCGTTGGTGCCCTCTGCATTATCGTGTCGATGTATGGCGGTGGCTTCGCGCTGGCGCCGGCCTATCTTGCCGACATGTTCGGCACACAATTTGTCGGCGCCATCCATGGCCGTCTTTTGACAGCCTGGTCGACAGCCGGAATCATCGGCCCTGTCGTGGTCAATTATATTCGCGAGATCAATAAGGCGGCCGGTGTTCCTGACGACCGGCTCTATGATGTGACGCTCTATGTCCTGGCGGGCTTTCTCGTTCTAGGCTTGCTCTGCAACGCTTTGATCAAGCCGGTGGCCGAGCATCGCTTCATGGACGTGGGAACAGGACCCGGCGCCCATGAGACATCCGTCGCAGGCGATCTGTCTCACGGAATCGGGCGTGGTGGCCTGACGCCAACGGCTGCCCTGGCGTGGATGCTGGTTATTTTGCCGCTTCTCTGGGGTGTCGCGAAAACACTCGAAAGCGCAATCCGGCTTTTTCAATGAAGCTATTCCAGCGGTCATCAACCATGACCGCTGGTCTCTCTATTATGAATGTCCTCCCGCGCCATAGAGCGTCTTGGCGAGCTGCCGTGCTTCGGTGAACAGAGCCGCGGTGAGCGGTATCATGGGTTCATTGGCGGGAGCGACGAGCCCGATCAAATGCTTCACGACTGGCTCGACCAATGGGATCGAGACAAGGCCTGGAAGATCGCCCAATGTCTCCGCGAGTTTTCGTGACATGACACTCGTCCAGGAACCCGTCTGGATGTGAGTGAGAAGCACAGTCAGGGAATCGGTCTCAAGGACGATTTTGTCCGGTGTGAGGGTCTTGCCGAGCAGATCGTCGATGATGCGACGGTTCTGCATATCCCGTGAGAGCAGACACAGCGGCAAAGCGGCGGCCTCGCTCCAGGTGATATGGTCACGCTGGCCGGGCTCGGTCTTAGTGGCCGTGATGAGGCAATAATCTTCTTGGTAAAGCGGCAGGCTTTTGACCTTGCCGAGGGGTTCATTGTCGAGATAGGTCAGGCCTGCATCAATCTCCACGGCCTCGATCATGCTGAGAATTTGCGTCGAGGCGCGCCCCAGCACGGTGAACCGCACTTGCGGATGGCGCGCCCGGAAGGGCGTCGTCAGCGCGGCGATGATCGGCAGGGCCGTGGGAATAGCGGCGATGCGCAAATGTCCATTGAGGCCATGCCGCAGCCCATCGACCTCTCGCCGCATGGCGCGCGCGTCGGCGACAATGCGCTGCGCCCAAGTGAGGACCCGTTCCCCTTCGGCGGTGAAGCCTTGGAAGCGCGAGCCGCGATTGACCAGGCGAACCCCCAACATATCTTCGAGATGTTTGATAGCCGCCGACAAGGTCGGCTGCGTGACGCCACAAGCTTCAGCGGCACGGCCGAAATGGCCCTCGCGGGAGAGGGCGAGGAGAAATTCCAGTTTATCGATCACTTGAACAAGAGCCTTCGCCTCGATTTTGCCGATGCCGAACACGCATCAACATTCCGTTAAATGTGAATGTCTCGGCAAAGAGACAGACCGATGGGCGGAGTGGATTGGTTCTGATTCTCATAGTCTTTTCCGATTAAGCACGGCCCGATACCTGAAGCTTGATAGGAATATTCTATCGTCAAACGAAAGAGCTTTATTGATCCCCTTCGAGGGACGTTCCATAGTTTTCCGCACAGCCCGTTGCTGGACAATGATCATAATCATGAGGAGGATTCCCCCTGATGGCATTCCACGAGCCATGGAATGACGCCGTTGCTGCGACGATCATCGCCCAGCACAAGGCGCAAGAAGGGGCGACTCTTCCCATCTTCCACGCGCTTCAAAAGGCTTTTGGCTATGTGCCCGCCGAAGCGGTTCCGATGATCGCCGAGGCACTGAACCTGTCCCGCGCGGAAGTTCATGGTGTTCTGACCTTTTATCATGATTTCCGCAGCGAGCCGCCGGGCTGCCATATATTGAAGCTGTGCCGTGCCGAAGCCTGTCAGGCGGCAGGGGGCGACCATCTGGCCACGGGAGTCGAGCGGCAACTCGGCATTAAGCTCGGTGAGACCACACCAGACCAGCAGGTGACTCTTGAACCGGTCTTTTGCCTCGGTCTTTGCGCTGTAGCCCCCTCCGCCATGCTCGATGATCAGCCGATCGGTCGAGTAGATGCGGCCAGGCTCGATGCCCTCCTGAACGAGGTGCGCTCATGACGATACGCTTCTTCATTTCCCGTGATGCGGCGTCTCTGGCAGTCGGAGCCGATGCCATAGCCAAAGCCTTGCAGCAAGCAGCGGATACAAAGGGCCTTGCCATCGAGATCATACGCACAGGTTCACGCGGGCTGTTCTGGCTGGAGCCGATGATCGAGGTGGAAACTCCTCAGGGACGTATCGCTTATGGTCCTCTAGCGCCGGAAAACGTGGCTGAGCTTCTTACAGATGGTCTCATGAACGGTGAACCGCATCCCTTGTGCCTTGGGCGGCCGGAAGCCATTCCCTATCTCGCCAAACAACAGCGTCTCACTTTCGCGCGTTGCGGCATCGTCGATCCTCGCTCCCTCGAAGATTATCTGGCGCATGGCGGTTATCGTGGCTTGGCCCGGGCCCTTGATCTTGGACCAGCCGCGATGATCGAGGAAGTGGTCGAGTCGGGATTGCGTGGCCGTGGCGGTGCGGGTTTTCCGACTGGCATCAAATGGCGGACCGTGGCGCAGACAAAGCCGGGGCAGAAATATATCGTTTGCAATGCCGATGAAGGCGATAGCGGGACCTTTTCCGATCGCATGATCATGGAAGGCGATCCCTTCGTCCTGATCGAAGGGATGACGATCGCGGGCATCGCGGTCGGCGCGACGAAGGGCTATATTTATATCCGCTCGGAATATCCGCATGCCGTCCATGCGATGGAGGCGGCGATCGAGGCCGCGCGCCGCGCCGATTATCTCGGGTCCAATGTGGCGGGCTCGGAATGGGCCTTCGACATTGAGGTGCGCGTGGGCGCTGGCGCCTATGTCTGCGGCGAAGAAACCGCCTTGCTCGAAAGCCTCGAAGGCAAACGTGGCCTTGTCCGTGCCAAGCCGCCGCTGCCTGCGCATGTCGGCCTGTTCGGCTGTCCGACTGTCATCAATAATGTCATGTCTCTTGCGACTGTGCCCTTCATTCTGGCGCAAGGCGCCAAGACTTACCAGGATTATGGCATGGGCCGCTCGCGCGGGACGATGCCGATTCAACTCGCTGGTAATGTCAAGCATGGCGGCTTGGTCGAGATCGCCTTTGGCGTCACGCTCGGCGAACTCGTCGAGGGTTTTGGCGGCGGTACGCGCAGCGGCCGGCCGGTGCGCGCGGTCCAAGTCGGTGGTCCGCTCGGCGCCTATTTTCCCGTCGATCTTTTCGACACACCGTTCGATTACGAGGCTTTCGCCGCTCGCGATGGCTTGATCGGCCACGGCGGCATCGTCGTCTTCGACGATACGGTGGACATGCTGAAACAGGCGCGTTTCGCGATGGAATTTTGCGCTCATGAGAGCTGCGGCAAATGTACACCCTGCCGCATCGGCTCGACGCGAGGCGCGGAAACCCTGGACAAGATTGCCCATGGCATGGAGGCTGAGCACAATCTCGCCCTCGTCAAGGACCTTTGCGAGACGATGAAATTCGGCTCGCTCTGTGCGCTTGGTGGTTTCACACCTTATCCCGTCATGAGTGCGCTGACGCATTTTCAGGACGATTTCACACCCGTGCGGCACGCCGCCGAATAGAACCAGGGATCGCGCTTTTCGATCCTCGATAGAAAACAATCAGGAGACGCCCAGCATGTCGCTCATCCACGAGATCGACTACGGGACCCCGCTTTCGACATCGAAACAGCAGGTGACCTTGACCATTGATGGCATGCAAATCAACGTGCCGGAAGGCACGTCGATCATGCGCGCTGCCATGGAGATGGGCACGCAAATCCCAAAGCTTTGCGCGACTGATTCCTTGCAGAGCTTCGGTTCATGCCGGCTCTGCCTTGTGGAGATCGAGGGGCGGAACGGCACGCCGGCTTCCTGCACGACGCCAGTGGCGCCCGGCATGGTGGTGCATACACAAACCGAGCGTCTCGCACGCTTGCGAAAAGGGGTGATGGAACTCTATATTTCCGATCATCCGCTTGATTGCCTGACCTGCTCCGCAAATGGTGACTGCGAATTGCAAGACATGGCCGGAGCCGTTGGCCTGCGCGAGGTTCGGTATGGCATGGAGGGCAGCAATCACTTTGCCAAGGGGTCGCCGCATGTCCTGCCGAAGGACGAATCCAATCCTTATTTCACCTATGATCCGGCGAAATGCATTGTCTGCAGCCGTTGTGTGCGCGCCTGCGAGGAAGTGCAGGGCACTTTCGCTCTGACGATCGCCGGCCGTGGATTCGACAGCCGCGTATCTCCTGGAATGAGTGAGCCTTTCCTGCAATCTGAATGCGTATCGTGCGGCGCTTGCGTGCAAGCTTGCCCCACCGCAACCTTGAATGAAAAATCCGTCATTGCGATTGGTGCGCCCGAGCATTCCGTCGTCACCACTTGTGCTTATTGTGGCGTTGGCTGTTCCTTCAAAGCGGAAATGCGTGGCACGACGCTGGTGCGCATGGTGCCTTGGAAGGACGGCAAAGCGAATGAAGGCCATTCATGCGTGAAGGGCCGCTTCGCCTTTGGTTATGCGACGCATGGAGACCGGATCACCAAGCCGATGATCCGTGCCAGCATCAAAGACCCTTGGCGCGAGGTGAGTTGGGAAGAAGCGATCACTCACGCGGCTTCCGAGTTTCGGCGCATTCAGGCGCAATATGGACGCGATGCCATCGGTGGTATCACGTCGTCGCGTTGCACAAACGAGGAAACCTATCTCGTCCAGAAATTGGTGCGCGCCGGTTTTGGCACGAATAATGTCGATACCTGTGCCCGCGTCTGTCATTCGCCGACCGGCTATGGCCTGAAGATGACATTCGGAACCTCGGCTGGCACGCAGGATTTCGCGTCCGTCGATGAAGCCGATGTCATTCTGGTGATTGGCGCCAATCCGACGGATGGTCATCCTGTTTTCGGCGCGCGGATGAAGAAACGCTTGCGTCAGGGGGCGCGCTTGATTGTCGCCGATCCACGCCGGATCGATCTTGTGCGATCCCCCCACGTTCAGGCATCGCATCATCTCCAGCTCAAGCCCGGCTCCAATGTCGCCTTTATCAATGCGATGGCGCATGTCATCGTCAGTGAAGGTCTCGTCAATGAGGCTTTCGTGCGGGCGCAGTGCGATTGGGCGGAATTCGAAGCCTGGGCGCGTTTTATCGCTGACGATCGGCATGCCCCCGAAAGGCTCGAAACCGTGATTGGCGTGCCAGCGGCGGAACTGCGGGCGGCCGCCAGGCTTTATGCGACCGGCGGCAAGGCGGCGATCTATTATGGCCTCGGTGTGACCGAACATAGCCAGGGCTCGACCATGGTCATGGGCATGGCCAATCTCGCCATGGCAACCGGCAATATCGGTCGGCCGGGCGTCGGGGTGAACCCGCTGCGGGGACAAAACAACGTCCAGGGGTCCTGTGACATGGGGTCCTTCCCGCACGAATTTCCAGGCTATCGCCATGTCTCGGATGACTCGACCCGCATCCTCTTCGAACATCTTTGGGGGACAGCGCTTTCGGCAGAGCCTGGCTTGCGCATTCCCAACATGCTCGATGAGGCGGTGAACGGGCGTTTCAAAGGCCTCTATATCCAGGGCGAGGATATTGCCCAGTCCGATCCTGACGTGCAGCATGTCACGGCAGGCCTCGCCGCCATGGAATGCGTCATCATTCAGGATCTTTTCCTCAATGAGACGGCAAAATATGCCCATGTCTTCCTGCCAGGCTCCTCATTTTTGGAAAAGGATGGCACCTTTACCAATGCGGAGCGCCGCATCAACCGCGTCCGCAAGGTCATGCCTCCGCTCGGCGGATATTCGGATTGGGAAGTCACGATCCTGCTCGCCAAGGCCTTCGGTATGCCGATGTCTTATAATCATCCGAGCGAGATCATGGATGAGATCGCGGCTGCGACGCCTTCCTTCGCGGGCGTCTCCTTTGCCAAGCTCGATGAAATAGGCTCCGTGCAATGGCCTTGCAACGAGGCGGCGCCGCTTGGCACGCCGATCATGCATGTCGATCATTTCGTGCGCGGCAAGGGCCGGTTCATGCTGACGGAATTTGTCGCAACGGATGAACGCACATCGCGCAAATTCCCTTTGATTTTGACCACCGGACGTATTCTCGCCCATTACAATGTCGGCGCGCAGACACGCAGGACTGACAATACGGCCTGGCATCCAGAGGATCTTCTCGAGATCCATTCTTTCGATGCCGAGAGTCGGGGCCTGCAAGATGGTGATCTTGTGGCCATCGAGAGCCGGGTCGGTGCTATTGCGCTGCGCGTCAAGATCTCTGATCGAATGCAGCCGGGTGTCGTCTATACGACGTTTCATCATCCGATGACCGGCGCCAATGTGATCACGACGGATTATTCGGATTGGGCCACCAATTGCCCGGAATATAAGGTCACGGCGGTGCAGGTTCGAAAGACCAATGGTCCGACCGGCTGGCAGGAAAAATTCGCCGAGGAAAACATTAGCCTCACGCGTATTCTCGATGCGGCGGAATAGATTATGACGAACCATCCAAAAACGCTCATTCGCATGGCCAATCAGATCGCTGGCTTTTTCAAGCCCTATTCGCGGGAGGATGCCATTGTAGAGGTACGCGTGCATATTGCCTCGTTCTGGTCGCCGGTCATGCGGCGTGATTTGCAGCATGTGATCGAACAAGGCGCACCAGACCTCGATCTGATCGTGGTCGAGGCCATGAGCCTGCAAACGCATGAGAAGTCGGAGGCGTGAGGATCGATCCGAAGAGGCCAAGGCAGCGCTGGTCTCTGTGAGGCACGTTTCCTGGGCGGGGGAGACCGGCGGCGTGGCATCCGATATGAACGTCACGGGAGGGTAAAGCCCATGACAACTTCGTGTTTTACAAATGCCGTATCTTTTCAGGAGGCCTTGCAACTCGTTCTGAGCCTCGCCGATCGCCGCGTGCGGGCTGAAACGGTTCCGTTGGCGCAATGCGTTGGCCGGATCATCGAGACAGATATTGTCGCCACCGAACATCGGCCCGCGATGAATCTCTCGGCGATGGATGGATATGCCGTTCGGCATAATGATCTCGCGCCCGGATGTGTCCTTCCCCTTGTCGGTGAGAGTGCGGCTGGCGATCCGGCTGGCCTTTTGCGTGAGCACACTGTGTGTCGCATCCTGACCGGGGCTCCCTTGCCTGAGGGAGCGGATACTGTCATTCCCCAGGAGGATGTCCTAATAGCTCCAGAAGGGATTATTATTCCCTCGTTGCCGCCCTTGGGGGCACATATCAGGCGTATGGGTGAGGAATTCGCACGCGGCGACAGGCTGGTCGAGGCAGGATCGCGGCTCGACTGGCGTCATGTCGCGATCCTTGCCAGTCAGGGGATCGCTTTGCCATCGGTGAGGCGAAAAATCCATATTTCCATTCTGGCCAATGGCAAGGAACTGGTGGCACCTGACGCTGGCGCGCAGCCGCGCACCGGGCAGATTTTCGACTCCAATTCGCCAATGCTGGCGGCGCTGCTCGAATCCCTCGGGGTGAATACGTCGACGCATATCGTGGCGACGGACACTCCAGACGTACTGAAATCGGTCTTGCAACAGGCCTGCGCAATCTCCGACATTGTCGTGACGACCGGTGGCATTTCCGTCGGCGACACGGATCATGTCCATGCCATGCTGCGCGATCTGGGCGCGGATGTGCTTTTCCGTGGTGTGGCGATCAAGCCGGGCAAGCCTTTAACAGTCTCGACGTTGGGAAAGACGATTATCTTTGGTTTGCCTGGCAATCCGACCGCTGCTGTCGTTGGTGTTTATATGCTGCTCCTTCCTTTGATCAGACAATTATATGGTCAAAAGGAAATCTCGCGGTGCTCCGGCATTCTCGATTTCGAGCCAAGGATACGCCGGGATCTTACTCAGTTTATTTTTGTCGATATGGTACAGGACAGACATGAAATGCGGATCAGACCTGTAAAAAGTGTCGGCGCTGCGGATATTATGACATTGCTGCGTGCGAAAGGGTTGCTGCAATTGGATCCGGACAGTGCGAATGTAACATTGGGCCGAACGGCGGAAGTCATTCTGTTTTGAGTCTACAACCTGATGAATTGGTGAGATCATTGATCATACCAGAGAAGAAGACAGGACTATGGCCTCAATCGATCATCGCTGTGGTGCCGTGATTTTAGCCGGAGGCATCGGGCGGCGCATGGGGACATGCGACAAGCCATTGCTGACGCTTGGCGGCCGATCTATTCTGGAGCGGCTGATCGCTATTCTAAGCCTTCAGTGTCAGGCTCTGGCCATCAGTGCAAACGGTGATCCTCATCGTTTTTTCCCTTGGTCCTTGCCTGTTCTTTCTGACGATATCGAAGGGGCGGGGCCTCTCGCAGGCGTATTGCGCGGGCTCGATTGGGCAGCGGTGCAGGGCCTCGATAGTCTGTTGACTGTCCCAGGGGATACACCCTTCATCCCGCCGATGCTCTTGCAAAGGCTGTTGCCAGCGCCCTGCGTTGCGGTGTCTGAAAATCGCCGTCACCATCTCGTGGCGACTTGGCCTGTGTCATGCTGTGGACTCTTGCGGCAAAGACTTGAAGCCGCGATCGCTTGTCCTGATCGGGGAGCGCTGAGCGTGAAAGCCTTTGCCGATCTCATCGATGTCAGGGAGATTGTGTTTGACACAGAATGGTTTGATCCATTCTTCAACGTGAATACGCCGGAGGATTATCAGGCGGCGATCGAAATGCTTGAGCATAAGGTGGATCATGACCGTGTCTAGCCGTGACGCTCAAACAGATGCCACACTGGACAGTTCCTCGACGGACAAGGGTTCACATACATCTGCGTCCATCATGGCACATTGGCCAGCCCTTTGCGTCTCGACCGATGGTGTCAATGAGGAAAACATAACCCTGGCAATAGCGGATGAAACGCCCATCAGCCTGATTTACAATACTATTCCTTATGCCGTCATGATGGCGACCGCTCAGGATATCGAGGATTTCGCGATCGGATTCTCTCTCACCGAGGGCATCGTCTCCTCTTACGAAGCCATTCGTGAGATGACAATTCAGAAGACAACCGCAGGCTATGAGGTTCATCTCCATATAGCCGGTTCAGATTTCCAGCGTCTTCTTCAATCGGGTCGACGAGCGATGGTGGGGCGTACCGGATGCGGAATCTGCGGAGCCGAGACGGCGGATACGCTTATCAAACCGTTGCCGACGATCGCCCAAGGGAAAAGGATCGCGCTATCCGCATTGCGGCGAGCATTAGAAGATCTGGAGACGCGTCAATCTCTCAACGCCGTGGTGCATATGGTTCATGGTGCCGCCTGGGTCTCGCCGGAGGCCGAAATTCTTTTCGTGCGGGAAGATATCGGTCGCCATAATGCGCTGGACAAATTGATTGGAGCGGGACTGCGCAACAAAATCGATTTCAGTGAAGGCTTTTGTCTCATTACCAGTCGCTGTTCCTATGAGATGGTGCAGAAGGCCGTCATGGCCGGCATGCCGATTCTTGTCGCTATTTCAGCCCCCACCATTCGCGCTCTTGGTGTTGCGGAAGAGAGGGGATTGACCCTGGTGGCGTTGGCGCGACAGAGGCAGCAAGTGATTTTTACAGGAGCCAGCAGGATCGATCTTGAACGCTGAGGTTAATCCGGCGCCATGCCTTTTTCGCTGAGTTCCTTGAGGGCCTGCGGTGTCTTAGAAAGATGTGTCAGCCCCATGCCGCGCAATATATTCGGTGCCTTGGAAAACTGGATGTCAGCATAGCCAACGATCTCGACGCGATTGCCCCAAGGGTCGCGAAAGTCCAGGAAAGGTCCAGGCAGTGTTTCAATGCCTGCCGCAGTCAATGCTTCGCGGACTGTGTTCTTATCATCGACAACCAGTCCAAAATGACGCCCATCGTCCGGCGGCTGGAGGCGCCCCTTCTGAAGCGCCAGGAACTGATCGCCCAGATCGATGAAGGCCATGTTTTCGCTTTTCCCGCGAAGCGTGAACTCGAATATCCGTCCGTAAAATGACAGGGCTTCATCGATATCGCCGACTTCAAGCGCAATATGGTTGAAGCCGATTGCGCGCGCCTTTTTGGTTTCAGGCATGGGACGCTCCTAGGCAGAGACGCTGGATGAGATAACAAAGGAGTGCTGGATTGGTTCACGCTTCCGACACGGTTTGCTGATCGAAATCCGTGATTTTACTATAGGTATTTAAAGTTTTAAGCATACGCTTTTGCGATGTATTGTTGGCCGGATAAATCTGTATATGCAAGTGGTGATTGTATGTAATTCAGGCTCTACAGAATCGAGAGATTCGAAATAAACTTTTATTGACTCTTCGGGCATAATGTTATCTCTTCACAGGGTGGATACGAAGAAGGCTGCAGAGACTTTGTCAACGACTGTGTAATCACCAGGGGCCTTTGGAAGCAAAGAGATATAAATATTTGTTTTACATCAGAATTTGGTTTTCGACGGCGATATATTTGCTACAATGGCATACCAGTCTTTTGCTCTATTTATCTCTGGAGGTACAGAACTTGGTCTTTTACCAACTGTGAATCCTGCTGCTTTCAACAGCTCTTCAGCCTCAGTGAACGACATTCCAGTCTTTATATAAGCATCCACATTCTTGGTTATATCGGTTCCGTGAAGGCCACCAGTTAACTTGTGGGCTTGAGCTAATTCATTATGTAGCTCTTCGAGATAGGCTCTGAATTCGCTAGCTCGTATCTTTCCATCAATTGTTGTCACGATTATTGATTCTCCATTTTGGCGCGACGAGGGTAAACGGTACGGCATGCAAAGTTCCACCGCACAGGTGGGTCGTCGAGCGCACATTCGCTTGGCTTGGCCGTTGTCGGCACCTCGCCGAAAATTTCGAAGCCTCCATCGTCAGCGCCATCGCATGGGTGTTCTCCCCCACATCCGAACCGTCACACGCCACATCGTAAGGGCTTGATCCAAACGGGGCGTTTTGAGTCTGCCTCTTAAATCCGCTAAAAACCTGACTTTGGCGCAGGATTTGAAGAGACGAGAGCATGCTAACGGTGCTCGAGGCCGAGGATCGTGGCGCTCCGTTCCTGAACAAGCCGAAGCTTGAGAAATCTGGCCCCAAATGACTCGATTTGCTTTTGAACATACTTATGGGCGTTTGCCGGATCGATTTTTTGCCCGGGTTTCTCCGACCCCTGTCGCCTCGCCCCGATTGATCCGGTTGAACGAGGCCCTTGCGACGGATCTCCAGCTCGATGCCGCATCGCTTCTGAGCCCGGAAGGGGCCGAGATCTTCGCGGGGAATCGCATTCCGGACGAAGCTGAACCCATAGCCATTGCTTATGCGGGCCACCAGTTTGGGCAATTCGTGCCGCAGCTTGGCGATGGACGCGCGATTCTGCTTGGCGAACTTCTCGATCGACGGGGAATCCGCCGCGATGTCCAGCTCAAGGGGGCCGGGCGCACGCCTTTTTCACGGCGGGGTGATGGGCGGGCAACGCTTGGGCCAGTTTTGCGTGAATATCTGGTCAGCGAGGCCATGGCTGCCTTAGGCATTCCGACGACACGCGCTCTAGCGGCGGTCGTGACAGGCGAAATGGTCCCGCGCGAGACATTTTTGCCGGGAGCGGTTCTGACCCGGGTCGCATCGAGCCACATTCGGATCGGCACCTTCCAGTTTTTTGCCGCGCGCGGCGACGTGGAAGGCCTGCGCGCTTTGGCCGATCATGTCATTGCCAGGCACTATCCTGAAGCCGCCGACAAGGCCTCACCTTATCTGGCCCTCCTGGATGCGGTCATTATGGCGCTCGCGGCCCTTGTCGCACAATGGATGTCGGTCGGCTTTATCCATGGTGTCATGAATACGGATAATATGTCGGTTGCCGGTGAGACCATCGATTATGGTCCTTGCGCCTTCATGGATACCTATGACCCGGAAACGGTGTTCAGTTCGATCGATCATGGCGGGCGCTATGCCTATAACAATCAGGCTCCCATCGCCCGGTGGAATCTGGCGCGGCTGGCGGAGACCCTGCTACCCCTGATCGCCGATGACCAACAACAAGCCTTGCCGATGGCGCAAAAATCCATCGGCACATTCGACGCGCATTTCGAGGCCGCCTATCTCGCCGCCATGCGGCGGAAGCTCGGCCTGTTCACGCAACAAGAAGAGGATAAGGCGCTCATCAAGACGCTTTTTGCGACGATGGCACGCAATGGCGCTGATTTTACGCTGACCTTCCGCGCCTTGAGCCAGGCCGCCGCGAGCCAAGACGCGGAAGACAGGCTCAGGTCCTTGTTCAAGGATCCGGCGGATTGCGATGCCTGGATTGCCGGGTGGCGGCAAAGGCTCGCGCAAGAACCGCAAGATCCCATGGAACGACAGCAAGCGATGCGGAGGGTCAATCCCGCCTATATTCCCCGCAACCATAGGGTCGAGGCCGTCATTGCTGCAGCGATCGGGCAGAACGATTTCTCTCCCTTCGAGAAACTTCTCTCCATCGTGACCGATCCCTATTCGGACCAGCCGGATTTTTCGCATTATATGGAGCCGCCAGCCGCGCATGAGCGCGTTTTGCAGACCTTTTGCGGGACATGAGCGGCGAGCTAAATTATGGCTGTGGTTCGGGCGCATCGCAGGATGGCGTAAAAGAGTGCAAAGGATGCGCGCTCATGGCTTTGAGATTACTCAAAAATGAAGCAATTTCAATCGTATAGATTTTCCGTCGCGCCGATGATGGAATGGACCGATCGGCATTGCCGCGTTTTTCATCGGCTTTTGTCGCGTCGGGCGCTCCTTTATACGGAGATGATTACAACGGCGGCATTGCTGCATGGTCACGTCGATCGTTTGCTTGGCTTTGATGATGTCGAACATCCCGTTGCTGTGCAACTCGGCGGTTCTGAACCGCGCGATCTGGCGGCGGCGGCACGCATTTGCGCGGATTTCGGCTATGACGAAATCAATCTCAATATCGGCTGTCCCTCGGAGCGCGTGCAGAACGGGGCTTTCGGAGCCTGTCTCATGCTGGAACCGGAGCTGGTTGGGGATTGTGTCGCGGCGATCAAGGCGAGCGTTTCCTTGCCGGTCACGGTCAAATGTCGGATCGGTGTCGATGACCAGGACCCGGAGGAAGCCTTGGGGACTTTGAGCGCGGCGATCATTGCCGCGGGCGTCGACGGGATTATCGTCCATGCCCGCAAGGCCTGGCTCAAGGGTCTGTCGCCGCGCCAGAACCGCGATGTGCCCCCACTCGATTATCCGCTCGTTCATGCCTTGAAGCGGACCTATCCCGAGATACCGATCATGATTAATGGTGGGCTGGTGACGCATGAATCCATGCAGGAGCAGCTTCGCCATGTCGATGGGGTGATGGTCGGGCGCCAAGCTTATCAGGAGCCGGCCATGCTGCTCTCGGTCGATCCGCTGTTTTTTGGCGAGGAGGCTCCGCTCACCGACGCCACGGATGTAGTCGAGGCTTTCATTCCCTATGTCGAAGCGCGGCGGGCCGAAGGGGTGCCGCTGCACTCCATGACACGGCATATTCTGGGCCTGTTCAACGGGCGGCCGGGCGCGCGGGCCTTTCGGCGCCATCTCGCCACGGAAGGTCTGGCACGTGATGCGGGCGCCGACGTTCTGCGGGCCGCCGCTGCGCATGTGGTCAAGGCGAGGAGCTTTCGGCCCGTCGAGGCTGTATCAGGCTGAAAAAGGCTCAGGTGGCCCGGCCCAAGCGGCCCGCGAGATCTTGAATATATTGCCAGGCGGTACGGCCGGAACGGGCGCCGCGCGTGATTGCCCATTCGAGGGCCTCGCGTTCGAGCTGATCGCGCTCGATCTCAAGGCCTAAATGCTCCACATAGCCGGAAATCATGGCGAGATAATCTTCCTGCGAGCAGGAATGGAAGCCGAGCCAGAGGCCAAAACGGTCGGATAGCGAGACTTTTTCCTCAACCGCTTCCCCAGGATTGATCGCGCTCGAGCGTTCATTGTCGATCATCTGGCGGGCGAGAATATGCCGCCGGTTCGAGGTGGCGTAAAAAAGCACATTTGGCGGTCGCCCCTCGATGCCGCCCTCGAGCACGGCTTTCAAGGATTTATAGCTCGTATCCTCGGCGTCGAAGGAAAGATCGTCGCAGAAGATCAGAAAACGATAGGGAACTTCCCGCATCAGACCCATCAGGGCCGGCAGGCTATCGATATCCTCGCGGTGAATCTCGACGAGTTTCAAGGGCAGGAAAGCCGGCGTGCCTTTGAGCCTGGCGTTGATGTCCGCATGGGCCGCCTTGACGAGCGAGGATTTACCCATGCCGCGCGCTCCCCAGAGGAGGGCATTATTGGCGGCAAAGCCTTTGGCGAAACGCTCGGTATTGTCGGTGAGGAGATCGCGCAGCCGGTCGATGCCGCGCAAAAGAGCCATTTCCACGCGATTGACCTGTTTGACAGGCTGGAGGCTCGCCGTTGCCGCATGCCAGACGAAGGCATCCGCCGCATCGAAATCGACGGGCGGGGGAGGGGCTGGAATGAGCTTTTCAAGCGCCGTGGCGATTCTTTCGAGCGCCTGTGCCGCCGGATCGCTCCATGAGGATGCCGCGGCAGAAACCACGGCGGATTTGATGTCGGAATTGGGATGGGTCATGGGGCTCTTGAAAAGAGGATTTTTAAGGAACCAGGCGGGGACTGAGCCGCTATAGACTTCTGCTCCCTTACGATAATACCAAAGGTCGTAAAGCACGACCTTTGGTTCCTTTCTTGAATTTTCGCTTTTTCAAAGCGAGAGCGAAAATTCAAGAGCGATCCAACGGTCATTGATCATGACCGTTGGTATAATTTCAACAGACTCGCGCTCACATTTCTGTTCGACGGGCAGACTGTTTAACAAATCGTATGGATGATTATCTAAAGCATGGCCATGGGAATCGCCTGGGGCCGCGCCGTCGTTTTCCCGTTTTTGGTTGGGAAAACCGGGACAAAAGCCTCAAAAAGGTTGTCGTGTCTGCTGGCGCGGACTATGGATCGTGCTGGAATCGTGCGTCTCTTAAAGAGTCAAGCATTTAGAGGAGAGGATTGTGATCACACCTGCTTTCGCTCAGTCCGCCGGTGGTGCGGCGGGAGCGTCCGACATCATCCTGCAGGTGGCGCCTTTTGGCCTCATCCTTATCATTATGTATTTCCTGATCATTCGGCCGCAGCAGAAGCGGGCGAAGGAACACGCCGATCTCCTCAAGAATATCCGGCGCGGTGATATGGTCGTCATGACCGGTGGCTTGATCGGCAAGGTTAGCAAGATTTCCGACGAGGCCGAGGTCGAGCTCGAAATTGCGCCGAATGTCAAAGTCAGGGTTGTACGCACGATGATCGCCGAAGTGCGTTCCAAGGGTGAGCCGGTCAAGGATCAGGCGTGATCGTCCAATTTTGCGTGCTCCTCCAATTTTGACGATCCGATCGCTCGATAAGAGGGCCGGTGGGTGGATTTGCTCCTTCTAGAAAGTGTCTAAAGTCATGCTGCGTTTCGCGACCTGGAAAATCGCCTCGATCATCGGCATGACGTTGTTCGCTTTTCTCGTCATCCTGCCGAGCCTCTTCTCTCCAGAGCAACGCGAGGCCGTGAGCGCGCATCTGCCGCATTGGCTGCCCTTGCGCGCTATTGTTCTGGGTCTCGATCTGCAAGGCGGCTCGCATGTCCTGCTCGAGGTCGATGCGCCCTCCGTGCTGAAAACCCAGGTCGATAGCCTGCGCGATGATTTGCGGCGGATCTTGCGCGAGGAGAAGATCGGCATTTCGGGTGGTATCGGCCTCTTGCCGCGTGGCGTCCAATTCCGCCTCGCTGATCCAGCCGAACGCGCCAAGCTTATGCCGAAGCTCCAGCAATTGGCGGGTTCCAGCGGCGTGAACCTGCTGGGTGGCAATCGCGCGGCCTCTTTCGACATTGTCGAAAAGGACGATGGCCTGATCCAGGTTGTTGTGACCGATGCCGCCATCAACGACCGCGTGCGGCGCGCGGTTGATCAATCAATCGAAGTTTTACGGCGCCGCGTCGATGCGCTCGGAACGACAGAGCCGAACATTCAGCGCCAGGGCAATGACCGCATCCTTGTCGAAGTGCCGGGTCTGCAGGATACATCGAAGCTCAAGGAAATTCTCGGCACGACAGCGAAGCTCGAATTCCGCCTTGTCGCGGAACCTGGCACCGATCCGAACGAGATCGAGCAACTCGACCAGGTCGAGAGCAACGGCAAGCTGCCGATCGAGAAACGGGTGATGGTGCAGGGCGAGGACTTGACCGATGCCCAGCCGGGGTTCGACAGCCGCACGCAGGAGCCGGTGGTCAATTTCCGCTTTAATATTCGCGGTGGTCAGAAATTTGGTGAAGTGACCGCCGCTAATGTCGGGCGTCCTTTCGCGATTGTGCTCGATGGCAAAGTGATTTCCGCGCCGCGTATCAAGGGCCCGATCACCGGCGGCCAGGGCGAGATTTCCGGCAGTTTCACAGTTGAGCAGGCGAATAATCTCGCCATTCTCCTGCGCGCCGGTGCGTTGCCCGCCAAATTGAGCATTGTGGAGGAGCGCACGGTCGGGCCGGGCCTGGGGCAGGATTCGATCAATGCCGGTAAACGGGCGGCCTATGTCGGTGCCGCGCTCGTCGCACTTTATATGCTCGTGACCTACGGCATTTTCGGCGTCTTCGCCAATCTCGCCCTTCTGGTCCATATCGCCTTCATTTTTGCGGGCCTGGTACTCCTCGGCGCCACCCTGACCCTGCCGGGCATTGCCGGCATCGTTCTTACCATCGGCATGGCGGTCGATTCCAACGTCTTGATCTATGAACGCATCCGTGAGGAAGCACATGCAGGGCGTTCGATCGTCTCGGCGCTCGATGCCGGCTTCAACCGCGCCTTCGCGACGATTGTCGATTCCAATGTCACGATGTTTGTCGCCGCGGCCATTCTCTATTTCCTCGGCTCCGGGCCGGTACGCGGTTTCGCCGTTTCGCTGGCGCTCGGCATTTTGACGACCATCGTCACCGCCGTGACCATGACCCGCATGATGATTACTCTCTGGTATCGCTCCAAGCGCCCGACCCAATTGCCGATCTAAGGCACGGGTCTGCTGCTTGAGAACACTTGAAAAGGCTTGGGATTTTCGATGAAACTGCTGCGCCTCGCGCCTGAAAATACCCGCTTTCCCTTCATGCGCCTGCGCCGGCTGAGCTATCCATTCTCGGCCCTGATGTCGATTCTGGCGGTCACGATCTTTCTCACCTGGGGCATGAATTTCGGCATCGATTTTTCGGGCGGCACTTTGCTTGAATTACGCGCCAAGGAAGGACCCGCCGATCTCGTCGAATTGCGCGAATTGGGGGATCATCTCAATATCGGCGATATTGAAGTCCAGGGTTTTGGGACGCCTTCCGATGTGACCGTGCGTTTTGGCCTCCAGCCCGGCGGCGACGCGGCGCAGGAAGCAGCCGTCAATCGCGTGCGGCAAACCATCGGCGAGCGCTATGACATCCGCAGGATCGAGGTCGTTGGCCCGCGTGTTTCGGGTGAGCTCGTCCAGTCCGGCACGCTCGGCGTCGTTTTGTCGATCATCGCCGTGCTCGGCTATCTCTGGTTCCGTTTCGAATGGCAATTTGCCGTCGGCGCCATCATCGCCACAATGCATGATCTCTTGCTGACAGTCGGCTTTTTCTCCGTCACGCAGCTCGAATTCAACACGACATCCATTGCCGCCATCCTGACCATTGTCGGCTATTCCTTGAACGAAACGGTTGTCGTGCTCGACCGTATTCGTGAAATGATGAAGAAATACCGGAAGATCCCGACCGATCAATTGATCGATCTTTCGGTGAATGCGGTGCTGCCGCGCACGATCATGACGGCGACGACCGTGTTCCTCGCGCTGCTCTCACTCGTGATTTTCGGTGGCCAGGTGATCCGGTCGTTTTCGCTCGCCATGATCTGGGGCATTGTGGTCGCGACTTATTCCTCGGTCTTCATCTGCTCGCCGATGCTGATCTATCTCGGTCTCCGCAATGAGGGCGGCGAGACGGCCAAGGCCGATACGCAATCGCCTTCGGGGAAAGCGGCGAAGGCTTCTGTATGAGACAACAGCCACGAGAATGGCTTTGTCAGACTTTCGAATGTTCGTCCTGCCCGTGACGAGGTGAAAATTCAAAACGGCACCAAGAGTTATTGATCACACTCTTGGGTGGAAGGTGTTGTCATGGCGCAAGGATTTCTGCCGGGTCAACATGCCATAGAGGGCTATGGCAATGGCGGTTTCCGTTTCGGCGGCATGTCGCATCGCGGCTCCATCCTCGCTCTGCCGTCTGGCATTTACTCCTGGGACCCTTTGCGGCCAGAAGACATCACTCTTGCTTCGCTCGAAACCGTTTTCGCGGAGCCGAAGGGGACCATTGATCATTTGCTGATCGGCACGGGGGTCGATCTCGTTCCTCTCCCGCCTGCGCTCGCGCAAAAGCTGCGCGAGGCGGGCATCAGGCCCGAACCCATGCCGACGGGCGCCGCGGCGCGGACCTATCCGATCCTGCTCGGAGAAAGGCGCCTCGTCGCGGCGGCGCTGCTGGCGGTGCCCTAATGCATGCACGCACGGAAGATTACACATATTGTGAAGACATGGTCCGGCGCGATGATCCCGATCGCTGGCTGGCCTCTCTGTTCATTGAACAGCCCTTCCGCAAACATGCCTATGCGCTTTATGCTTTCAATCTGGAAATTGCCCGCGCGCGCGAGGTCGTGACTGAGCCCATTTTGGGCGAAATCCGTTTTCAATGGTGGCGCGATATTCTGGAGCCGCCAGAAGGAGAAGACAACAAGATCGAGAGCGAGACCCAAGGTCATGTAATGGCCAATCCGGTGGCCGCCGCCGTGCTCGATACGATCGAGCGTTTCGCGCTACCGCGTGAAAGATTCATCGGCATGATCGAGGCGCGGACCTTCGATCTCTATGACGCGCCGATGCGCACTTTGGCCGAACTCGAATCCTATGGCCTTTCGACGGCTGGGAGCCTGTTCTATCTCGTGGCCTCTGTCCTCTCCGGCCCGGAAACACCCGGTCTTCTTGCCGCTGCCGAACCGGCCGGGCTCGCCTATGGACTGACAGGCCTCATGCGCGCTTTGCCGTGGCATAGCGCGCGCGGCCAGGATTATGTGCCCTGCGAAATGCTGAGCAGGCATAAAGCCGATCTCGAAGAAATCATCGGCGGCATAGCCTCGCCGGGCGTCTTTGCGACGCTCGCCGAAATGCGCGGGCTCGCCCGCCAGCAGATTAGCTTGTTCGAACAAAGGATCGCGGCGGTTCCGCTCAAAGCACGCGCGGCCTTCCTGCCCGTGTGCTTTACCAGCCCCTATCTGAAACAAATGGATAAGCGCGGCTATGCGCCTTTCCGGGTGCCGATCATGCTACCGCAATGGCGCAAGCAATGGATTCTGTGGCGGGCCTCGAAACGGTTGCGGGGGGTGTGACACAGGCGGACGGTAACCCGTTCAAAGGTGTATCGAAAATTTTAGAATGGCTCCAAGAGCCATTCTTTATGACACTTGGTATAAGAGAAAGATTGCATGTCATTTCAATTTTTAGACCCAGAAGTTGGTTTTACATCTCAGGTAATCACCGATCCGCACCGATTCGTTGGGAGAGCTGATTTAATTAAGGAAAGCATCGACGCTCTAAACTCATCTCTTGGTTTGATCGCAATTTATGGTAAACGTGGTGTCGGTAAATCATCTTTAACAAGACAGATTCAAGCCCTTGCAAATGGCAATTACGAATTGGTTCGAAAGGCAGGCTTAAGCCATTTATTACCACAAAAGCTGCGTAAATATTACACTGTGTATTATACATGTGACTCAATAATATCTGGAGCACAGGATCTCGTATCACGATTGTGTAATGATACCGACGAAGAGGATGGACTTTTACGTTTGGTGCCAGATCAAGGGAAACAATTAGCTGAATTTTCCAGGAGTGCTGAAAGCTCTTTAGGCTTAGATATCAAGGTTGCAAAGTGGGGAGCCAAAGGGCAAGAAGCATCCAAGTACGCTAATGCCGTTCCAGGCGATGTTATACAAACTTTCAGAAATTTTACTTCTGCTGTTGTTGAGTATAATAATCGGATCTTCAGTAAACGTGATTCGGTGCTTATACTATTAGATGAGTTCGATGTTATTAAAGACAAGCAAGGGCTTGGTTCTCTTATAAAATCTCTATCTAGTGATAAAGTAAAGTTTGGTATTTGCGGTATTGGTCAAGACTTGAGCAGCTTGATTGCAGATCATGCCTCGGTTGGGCGGCTAATCGAACAAGGCTCTATCTTCGTGAAACCGATGCCAGAGAGCGAGACAAGGGAAATATTCAAAGTCGCGGAGCACCTTTACAAGGGAAAGGTAAAGTTCGAAGAAAGTGTTGTAAAAAAGATTGCGTTGCTTTCTGAAGGATACCCTTATTTCGCACAGCTCTTGGGGAAGGCATGTGTTAGCAATGCGAATGCTAGAGGTACAAATCTTGTTGATAATGAAATATTAAACCTCGTCATTGAAAATATAAAATCCGGTCGTGCCTTTCCTAATCTTGAAACGGCATATCAACGGGCTATTGGTCAATCTGAAGAACGCGCTTTGCTCCTAACGTTACTTGCAGAGCAGGCGGATGAATGCGCAGAATACGATGCGTCGTTGGGACGAGTTTTTTTATCACGGAGTCGGTCATCCGCGCAGGAACTTGGTGTTGACTATATGGATCAACTTCTTCCGCGCTTGATTGATGATCGCTACGGGCCTGTTCTCGTAAAAGTTCCAGAAACGCGTGGGTCCTATGAATTTACTGACCCCGTATTTCGCGCGTATGTCAAACTAAGACACATCGGACGTATCTGATACTCGTCGCTTAAAAGTTCTTCTCTTTTACTCCGCGTCAAGTTTGTCATCGGAAAATGAGTAACTTGAGAAGTGAAGGGGATTGACGATTTCCTTGACGGGGCAATCCCATCCCAGGCGATGGCATCCATTTGGGCACGGTAGGCCCTCATGCCGCGTGTGGGCACAATCGAAAAGCTGAGTTTGGCGCGTCGACCGTGTCAGGTCGACGCCTTTCTGCCTGCCACCATGTAGTGTGACGCCCTCCCTTTGATTTTTTAGCCGCGAGTCACGGCATCTCTATTCGACAGAATAGTTTAGTTGCGGGTCATGTTTGTCAATCAGCCCGCAGAGGGCTTTCATGGCAGGCTGGCGTCTGAAAGCCTTTGCCCGCCGCCGATTTCATTGCTAGTAAGGAGCTTCTTGCCGCGACGAAGGTCTTATTCGCGCGCATGGATGGAGCCAATCATGCTGAACCAAGGCCGAATTAGAGGCCCGGTTCGCACCTGAGGATGGGGCTTTGCTCCCCGCTCGGGTCCGGCCGGGAGAAGAAAACCAATCCCCGCACATTTTGCGCGCCACGCCCGAGCAGGCCCTTTCCCCATGACTGATGATACGCCGAAACCCGCAGCGAAAGAGTCTAGCGGTCCCGATTATTCCAAAACGCTTTTCCTGCCGCAGACGGAATTTCCGATGCGCGCGGGTCTCCCCAAGAAAGAGCCCGAGCTGCTCGCCCGCTGGGAATCGATCGGCCTGCAAAAGCTTCTGCGCGAGGCAGGCAGGGACCGTCCGAAATTCGTGCTGCATGACGGGCCGCCCTATGCCAATGGCAATATCCATATCGGCCATTCGCTGAACAAGATCCTGAAGGATCTCGTGACCCGCTCGCAGCAGATGAGCGGGCACGATTCCAATTATGTGCCCGGCTGGGATTGCCACGGTCTGCCAATCGAATGGAAGATCGAGGAGCAATATCGCGCCAAGGGCAAGAATAAGGATGATGTGCCGATCATCGAATTCCGCCAGGAATGCCGTGCCTTTGCGCAAAGCTGGGTCGATGTCCAGCGCGAGGAATTCAAACGGTTGGGCGTCGGCGGCGATTGGGGCCATCCCTATCTCACCATGACCTTTCCGGCCGAGGCGCGGATCGCCGAGGAATTGATGAAATTCGCCGGCAATGGCCTTCTTTATCGCGGCTCGAAGCCGGTGATGTGGAGCGTGGTTGAAAAAACCGCTCTCGCCGAGGCTGAGGTCGAATATGAAGACCATACCAGCGATACGATCTTTGTCGCTTTTCCCATTGCTTCCCTGCGTTGCGAGGGCGCCACGGGCAATGCGCTGGAAACGGAATTGCTGAAAGCCTCGATCGTCATCTGGACGACGACGCCTTGGACCATTCCGGCCAATCGCGCCATCTCTTATTCACACAAGATCGCTTATGCGCTTTATCGCGTGACCGGTGCGCCCGAGGGCAATTGGGTGCAAAAGGGCGCGACTTTCGTGCTGGCCGAGGCGCTCGCCGAGAATTTCTTCAAATCGGCCAAGGTCGAAGCCTTCGAGCGCGTCGCCGAGGTGCCGGCCGAGGTGCTGGCCGGGATCACCTGCGCGCATCCGCTCGGCGCCACCATTCCCGGCTATGAATTCGCCGTGCCGCTGTTCGATGGCGATCATGTAACGGCCGAAACGGGTACTGGCTTCGTCCATACGGCGCCGAGCCATGGCCGTGAAGACTTTGACATCTGGATGGCGAACCAGCGCGTTTTGCGCGAGCGCGGCATCGACACGCATATTCCCTATACGGTCGATCCGGATGGCTTCCTCACCAAGGAAGCGCCTGGGGTCACGGGAACGCGTGTCATCGACGACAAGGGCAATAAGGGCGATGCCAATGACGCCGTGATGAAGGCGCTCATCGAGGCGCATGCCCTGATGGCGCGCGGGCGGATGAAGCACCAATATCCGCATAGCTGGCGCTCGAAAAAGCCTTTGATCTTCCGCAATACGCCGCAATGGTTCATCGCGCTCGACAAGCCGGTCGAAGGGTTCAACGGGACCTTGCGGGAGATCGCGCTCTCCGAGATCACCAAAACGCGCTGGTATCCTGCGGCGGGTGAAAATCGCATTACCGGCATGATCGCCAACCGGCCCGATTGGGTCGTCTCGCGCCAGCGTGCCTGGGGCGTGCCGATCACCATTTTCGTCGAGAAGGAGAGCCAGAAAATCCTGATCGATCCGAAAGTGAATGCGCGGATCGTCGAAGCTTTCGCGGCGGAAGGGGCCGATGCCTGGTTCGCGGACGGGGCGGCCGAGCGGTTCCTTGCGCCTGACTATGATCCGGCTCTGTTCGAGAAGATCAATGATGTGCTCGATGTCTGGTTCGATTCAGGCTCGACGCATGCGTTCACGCTCGATGATGCGAGGGAATTTCCGGGGCTCGCCGGAATCAAGAGGCTGCGCGAGGGTGGGCGCGACGAGATCATGTATCTCGAAGGCTCCGACCAGCATCGCGGCTGGTTCCATTCCTCCCTGCTCGAATCCTGCGGCACGCGCGGCATGGCGCCCTATGATGCCGTGCTGACACATGGCTTCGTGCTCGATGAGCAGGGGCGCAAAATGTCGAAATCGCTCGGCAATGTCACCGCGCCGCAATCGGTCATCAAGGATGCCGGCGCTGATATTTTGCGGCTCTGGGTGGCGGCCTCCGATTATTCGGATGATCTGCGCATCGGCAAACAGATCCTTTCGACCTTCACCGAAACCTACAAGAAATTGCGCAATACGATCCGCTGGATGCTGGGATCGCTTGCGCATTATGATGCGAAACAGACGCCTGCCTATGAAGAATGGGACGAACTCGAACGGCTGATGCTGCACAGGCTCGCCGAACTCGATGGCGAAATCCGCGATGCCTACCGGCGCTTCGATTACAAACGCGTCGTGGCGCGCCTGTCCGCCTTTCTCAACACGGATCTTTCCGCGTTTTATTTCGATATCCGTAAGGATACGCTTTACTGCGATCCGCTTTCGAGCCGTAAACGCCACGCGGCTTTGGCGGCGATCGAGCAGATTTTCCGCTGCGTGACACTTTGGCTTGCGCCGATCCTCGTCTTCACCATGGAAGAAGCCTGGCTCTCGCGCTATCCTGAGGCTGTTTCGGTTCATCTCGAACAATTTCCCGATGTGCCCGCGCATTGGCGCGATGATGCCTTGGCGGCGAAATGGGCGATCATCCGCAAGATCCGTTCGGTGGTCACCGGCGCATTGGAAATCGAGCGTGCGCAGAAACGGATTGGTTCTTCGCTCGAGGCGGCGCCGCGGGTCTTCATCGCCGCGGAGGATATGCGCGCTTTGCTCGCGGGGGTGGATTTCGCCGAAATTTGTATCACCTCGGATATTACGATCGAGGCGGGGGAAGGACCCGAGGAGGCTTTCCGCTTGGCCGACGTGCCGGGCGTGGCAGTTGTCAGCGCTGCGGCAGCGGGCCGCAAATGCGCGAGGTCCTGGAAGGTGTCTCCACATATTGGCGCCGATCCGGACTATCCCGATGTGAGCCCGCGCGATGCCCAGGCCTTGCGGGAATTGAAGGCGGCCGGCCTGTGGACGGCGTGAGAATGGCCCGCCTTTGCGGAATGGCTTCGTGAGCCCGCGCGTGCTCGGCGGGCTCGCCGCTTTCCTATGCCTCGTGCTCGATCAGGCGAACAAGCTCTGGTTGATTCATGTGTTCGATATCGAGGCGCGCCGGCCCGTGCGGCTCGCGCCCTTTTTTGATATTATCTACGAGCGCAATCCGGGCATTTCCTATTCCCTGTTCCGCGCGCAGAGTGCCATGGGGCGCTGGATTCTCGTCGCTCTGACGCTTTTTGCTATTCTCCTGCTCTCGATTTGGCTTTGGCGTGCCACCAACCGGCTTGTGGCTCTGGCGCTCGGCTGCATTATCGGTGGCGCGCTCGGCAATGCCATCGATCGGATCGCGGCCGGCGCAGTCGCCGATTTCTATTATTTTCACATCGGCTCCTTCTCCTGGTATGTCTTCAACCTGGCCGATGCCGCGATCGTCGCCGGGGTGGCGCTTTTGATCCTTGATGCGTTCACGAGTGAAGAGGCGGGGGTGCCAGCGCCCGACAGTGAGGGACATTCTTGAGCGAGCTAAACCCTTGCAAGTTTTCCTTAGTTTATGTTTTGATAAAGAGGATAAGCGGTCGCCAGACGCGACCCAGAGCATCAAACCTGAAAGTGGTCTCATTTTTGGGTAAATTTGATGCTTTGATAAAGAATTATAGCATTATTCACACACCTGCTTCTGAAGTTAAGGCGTGAAGCTCCCATGTAAAATATCTTCATGCCATAATATCATGGCGCGGATGTCAGGTTTAAAAAGGCAGGTCTATCTTCTGTTTGCCTTGATTTGGCCCGGTTCCGCCCTTTCTTATCGAGTGCCCAGCGAGAAGGAGAGATCATGAATTCCGCCAAAGCCTCCGCTTGCCGCAGAACGGTTTCGCCGGCCAGGGGTTTCATTACCGCTTCTGCTTTATGCCTTGGCCTCGTGCTCGGTCTCGGTGCGGTCGCGCCTGCCGCCGCCTATGAAGATACGAACCCGCTGAATTCCTTGCTCGGCTTTGTCGGCATGCAATTCGACAAGGAAGAGCAGGAGGCAATCGACTATCGGGCACGGGCGCCGCTCGTCGTACCGCCGCATATGGATCAATTGCCAGCACCTGTGGCGCGCAAGGAACAAGATGCCGCTTGGCCTAAGGATCCTGACGTTTTGGCGCGCAAACGGGCCGCGGCGGATTCCCATCGTCCAGCGCCGCAGGTCAATCTGAATACGCGCGCCGAGCTTTCGCCGCAGGAACTGGCGCGCGGCAAGACCGATAAGACGGAGGAGCCGGGCGGCAAACCCGATGATGGGTGCCAGGCGACGGCGGGCACGGCGATGTGCGTCTATGCGCCGTGGAATCTCTTGAAAAAAGTTATGCACAAGGATGACGAGGAAGTCGTCAATGTGGGTGACGAGCCTTCGCGGAAATATCTGACCGAGCCACCGGCTGGCTATCGTGCCGCGACCAAGACGACCCATTTCGAATCCGACAAGAACGCCAAGGCAACGGTGGATGCGGGCGATGCCGCCGCCTATACGCGCAGCCAGGGCCACAAAAGCGCGGCCGACGCCTTTGACCGGTAAGCGCGGCGAGGGCTCCAGCGTGCCGCAAGCCTGACGCCCGAAAAGACTTGGCGTGAATTCTGCTTGTTTCAAAGGTCCAAATGTTCTGATTTTTTCGCTTTTGGAAACCGCGTTATTCTTTGGAAAAGAGTGGAATTCATGCCGAAAGCAGAAGAAAGACCCTTGTGATCCGGGCCTTGCGATACAAGGTTGCAATGAATGGTCCCGCGAAGGATGCGCGGGAAGATGCATAACAGGCAGGTAACAGCCTCGTGCCACAAGCGTGGCGTAGGCGCCTGCGAGTGAATGAAAGCGATGGTCTGCATGTCTCAGGGTCAGTCGAGCGCGGCATCACCTGTTCAAGGTTCTTTCGGCCTCACCCCTTCGCCAGCCAATCCGGCCAAGGCCCATGGGCCGCAAGTCAGTCAGGCGAAGCTCGCCAATGGCATGGACATTGTGGTCATTCCTGACCATCGCGCGCCTGTCATCACCCATATGGTCTGGTATCGTAACGGGTCCGCCGATGATCCAGTGGGCAAGTCCGGCATTGCGCATTTCCTTGAACATCTCATGTTCAAGGGCACCAAGGATCACAAACAGGGCGAATTTTCCGAAGTGATCGCCGATTTCGGCGGTCAGGAAAACGCCTTCACCTCGAATGATTATACCGCCTATTTCCAGCGGGTCGCCAAGGACCATCTCCGCGTCTGCATGAATTACGAGGCTGACCGGATGAAAAATCTGGTCCTCTCCGATGAAGTGGTCGCCCCCGAGCGCGATGTCGTGCTCGAGGAGCGCCGCATGCGCACGGATTCCGATCCCTCGGACCTTCTGAACGAGGCAGTCCAGGCCGCCCTTTATACGCATCATCCCTATGGCAAGCCGATCATCGGTTGGAGCCATGAGATCGAAACCCTCGATCGCCAGGATGCGTTTGCCTATTACGATCGTTTCTATACGCCAGAAAATGCGATTCTCGTCGTCGCCGGCGATGTCGAGCCCGATGAGGTTCTGGCGCTTGCCGAGGATGTCTATGGCAAGATCCCGGCCCATGGCGAGGCGCCGCGTCGCTCGCGTCCCCGTGAGCCCGAGCCGCGCGCTCATCGGCTCGTCAAGCTCGTCGATGAAAAGGTCGAACAGCCGACGCATCAGGGGGTCTTCCTCGTCCCGTCCTACAAGACGGCCGCGCCTGGCGAAGCGGAAGCGCTTGAAGTTCTCGGCCATTTGCTGGGCGGCGGTCAGACCAGCCTGTTGTTCAAAAAGCTCGTCGTGGCCGATAAAGTCGCCGTTGCCGCCGGCGCCCATTACCAGGGGACGGCTGTCGATCAGACGCGCTTCTATGTTTATGGCATCCCGGCGCCAGGCATTACGCTCGAGGAAATCGACAATGCCATTGACGCCGTCATTGCCCATGTGGCCAAGGAAGGCGTCTCGGAAGCGGATCTGCGTCGCACCAAGACCCGACTCGTCGCAGAGGCGATCTATGCCCAGGATAATCAATCGACATTGGCGCGGTGGTATGGCGCTTCGCTCAGCGTTGGCCTGACCCTGAACGATATTGCCGAATGGCCGGCGCGAATCGAGGCCGTTACCCTGGAGGATGTCAAGAAAGCCACGCGCTGGCTCGCCAAAAGGCGCGGCGTTACGGGTTTCCTCCTGCCGGCCCATGCCCCAGGAGAACATACGATCGAGGTCGAGACCGAGGCCAGTTGAACCGGCCTTCTGGTTGCGCCCGCTTCCTGTTGATGCCAGGGTCAGATGATCCGTGCTGATCGGGTGCATAATTCGTAGCTCCTCATGGCAGGTCGCCATCGGCGTGCCATGAGGAGCGTTTTCATGACCCGCACGTTTGTTTTGCCCCGGCCAGGACCTGTTCCGCAGCGGGGCCTTTGGGAATTTTCCGACCATGACCGCACTCGCCACCACTGACGCTCCGTCTCGCGCTGCCTCCGTCCAGAAGGTCGTTTCCAAGGGAGGGATCGAGGCCTGGCTCGTCGAGGATTATGCGGTGCCGCTCATTGCCCTTGAATGTGCCTTCAAGGGAGGCGCGGCGCAGGACCCGGAGGGCAAGCCAGGAGCCGCGACCCTGCTCGCTGGCCTGCTCGATGAAGGCGCCGGCGCCCTGGATGCCGATGCCTTTCACCAGGCGCTGGACGAAGATGCGATCGAACTGTCTTTTTCGGCCGATCGCGACGTTCTGGGCGGCCGGATGCAAACCTTGTCGCGCAATGCCGAGCGCGCCTTTGAATTGTTGCGGCTGGCCGTCAATGAGGCGCGGCTCGATGCCGAACCTTTCGCCCGCGTGACCAGCCAGATGATGGCGAGCCTCAAGCGCGAGGCGAATGATCCTGATTATGTCGCCGGCCGGACCTTTCGCGCTCTGTCCTATCCAAACCATCCCTATGGCTTACCGGTGCGTGGCGATCTCGTCAGCCTGCCGGATCTGACGCGGAATGATCTCCTCGATCTTCGCCGCCGCTTGCTGGCGCGGGATAGTCTGAAAATCGCCGTCGTTGGCGCCATCGACGCGGCGACGCTCGGCGCCTATCTCGACCAGGCTTTCGGCGATTTGCCGGCCCATGGCGATCTTGTTGCCATCCCCGATCAACTCTTTACCGGCGAGGGGCGGCGGCAGGTCGTCGATCTCGACATTCCGCAATCAACCATCCGTTTTGGCCGCCAGGGCATTGGCCGCAAGGATCCGGATTTTATCGCTGCGACAGTGGTCAATCATATTCTCGGCGGCGGCATTTTCTCGGCACGATTGTTTCGCGAGGTACGCGAGAAACGCGGGCTCGCCTATTCCGTCTATTCCCAACTCGTCACTTTCGATCATGGGGCCATGCTGACCGGCGGCACCTCGACCAAAAACGAGCGTGTGGCGGAATCCCTGAGCGTCATCGAGGAGCAGATCCGCGATCTTTCCGAGAATGGACCGACCGGGGAAGAGCTCGACAAGGCCCGGAAATATCTGATCGGGTCCTATGCCTTGCGTTTCGATACGTCGACCAAGATCGCCGGCCAGCTCGTGCATTTGCAGACGGATGGTTTCGACGTCGATTATCTCGACGCGCGCAATCAATGGATCGCGGCTGTAACGATGGACGATGCCAAGCGCGTCTGCAAACGTTTGTTTGGCGATGGCCATCTGCTTGTCGCCATCGCCGGACGGCCTGAAAATCTGTAAAAGCTCATGCGGTAAAATCTTCAAGCGATTAACCTTTGACGATCCGCCGTCTCGATCCCGTCCTCATCGATCGCATCGCCGCCGGCGAGGTCATCGAGCGGCCCGCCGCGGCGGTGAAGGAACTCGTCGAAAATGCGCTCGACGCGCAGGCGAGCGAGATTGATGTCGTGCTTGAAGGCGGCGGCAAGACGCTCATCCGCGTCACCGATAATGGCTGCGGCATGAGCGCCGAGGATCTGGAACTCTCCGTCGAGCGCCATGCCACGTCCAAATTGCCGGATGGCGATCTCTTCGCCATTGCGACGCTCGGGTTTCGTGGCGAGGCTTTGCCCTCGATCGGTTCCGTTTCGGTTCTGTCGCTGACGAGCCGCATGGAAACGGCCACGCATGGTGTCGCGCTCAGCGTCGAACATGGACGCAAACAGACGGTCATTCCCTGCGGCCAGCCACGTGGCACGCGGATCGAGGTCCGTGAACTGTTTCGCACGACGCCGGCAAGGCTCAAATTTTTGAAAGGTGATCGCGCCGAGGCGCGCGCTGCCGCCGATGCCGTGCAGCGCCTGGCCATGGCGCATCCGACCCGGCGTTTTACCTTCACGAGCACGGATACAGCGGGCTTTGATTATCTGCCTTGTGCCGAGGGACCAGAAGGCCTGCTCGCGCGTATCGGCGCCGTGCTGGGCAAGGATTTCGAGGCCAATGCTTTGCCGGTCGAGGCGGAACGCGAAGGGATTATCCTCGAAGGGTTCATCGGCCTGCCAACCTGGCATCGTGCCAATGGGCTAGCGCAATATCTTTTCGTCAATGGCCGGCCGGTGCGCGACAAATTGCTCACCGGCGCTGTGCGCGCGGCCTATATGGATTATCTGCCAGCCGGGCGTTATCCCGCCTTGGCTCTGTTTCTGCGGTGTGATCCGCAAGAGGTCGATGTCAATGTGCATCCGGCCAAGGCGGAAGTTCGTTTCCGCGATCAGGGTCTTGTGCGCGGTCTCCTTGTTGGCGCCTTGAAACAGACATTGCAGCAAGCCATGCATCGGGCGACGCCTGATGGTGGCAGAGTGGCGCTCGGCCTTCTTGCGATGCATTCGGCGGGGCAGGGGCAGCGGCCCGTATCATCCGCGTCCATGCCATCCGCGTCAAGGCAAGCGCCGACCATGCCGCCCAGGGATTGGATCAAGGAAGGCGTTCAGGATTGGGATTGGCGGCAATCCCCCGCGCGACCGCAAAATCCGCCCCAAAATCCGCCCCCTGGCGATCGTATCGAAATGTCAGGCTCGCTGCCTTTGGGTTTTGCCGAAACACCGGCTGGTCTGAACGGGGATAGCGGGAAAGAGCTCAGCGAGGCGGCTTCTGAGACGCCGCATGATGAGCCACTTGGATTTGCGCGGGCGCAATTGCATGAGACCTATATTGTCGCGCAAACGCGCGATGGTTTCGTGCTGGTCGATCAGCATGCGGCGCATGAACGTCTTGTCTATGAACGTTTGAAACAGGCGCGCGCGGCGCAAACGGTCGAGCGCCAGATCCTTCTCCTGCCGACCATTGTCGAATTGCCTGAGGCTGATGTCGAACGGCTGGTCGACGCGGCCTCGATGCTGGCCGATTTTGGCCTCGTGGTTGAAAGCTTCGGTCCCGGCGCGCTAGCCGTGCGGGAAATTCCGATCGTTTTGAAGGATGGCTCGGTTCCGGCCTTGATCCATGATCTCGCGAACCAGTTGCAAGAAGACGACAAAGCCTTGATCCCGCTCGAACGCAAACTCGATCATGTGCTGGCGACCTTTGCCTGCCATCATTCCGTGCGTGCCGGCCGTCGTCTCGGTATCGAGGAGATGAATGCGCTCCTGCGCGAGATGGAACGCACGCCGGGCTCCGGCCAATGCAATCACGGGCGCCCGACCTATATCGAATTGAAGCTCGGTGACATCGAGAGATTATTCGGGCGTGGATGAGCGAAGCGACGAGATCTCATAAGTGTCGGATCGATGAAAATGAACCAAATCGTGCATCTCGATGTCTTTACCCATGTTCGTCTGATCACAGGCTTTATCACCAGTTTGAGCATTGCCCGCCTGCTGACCGGGCTCGCGCGTTTTGTCCAGCATCCCAAGCGTGAGACGATCTATCCGGTCCATCTCGGCTGGGCTCTCTTTCTGCTTCTCTACATCATCTATTTCTGGTGGTTCGAGATCATGCTGGCCCGCATCGATGTCATCACCTTCGAGGTTTACGCATACATTCTCTTCTATATCGTTTTGTTGTTCTTCATCTCGACGCTGCTGTTTCCAGACCGTATGGACGAATATAAAGGGTTCGAGGATTATTTCCTTTCATGCCAGAAATGGTTTTACGGTCTGCTCGCCTCTGTGTTTTTCTTCGATGTTTTCGATTCGATTTTGAAGGGCTGGGATTATTTCCGTTCCCTGTCAGGGGCATATCCTGTGCAGCAGGCGGCCCTTTTCAGTCTGGCTGTCGCGGCCATGTTCATTCGCGATCGGCGTTTTCATTTGGCTTTCGTCGGCGGCGCACTGGTTTTTCAAATTCTGTGGATTGTGCGCCATTATAATGTCATGGCTTGAAAGCTCTTTTTCGTCGTCCTCGATCTTCGAATATCCAGGCTCATGAACGTCCTTCTCATCGGCTCCGGCGGGCGCGAACATGCGATCGCCAAAACTCTCGCCAAAAGCCCTTTGCTCTCGACCCTCTTCGTTGCGCCGGGCAATCCCGGCATGATGGAGATCGCCGAACCCGTCGTGCTCAAAATCGAGAATCATCAGGCGGTCATCGATTTCTGCCGCCTCCAGGCGATCGGCCTTGTCGTGATCGGCCCCGAGGTGCCGCTCGTCGCGGGGCTTACCGATCCGCTCGTTGCGGCGGGCATTAAAGTTTTTGGTCCGAGCCAAGCGGCCGCTCAGCTCGAAGGATCAAAAAATTTCACGAAACAATTCTGCTTGGAGCATGGGATTCCGACGGCGCAAGCCCAAAGCTTCGATGAGGCGGCGCCGGCCAAAGCCTATGCCGCGACAAGACCCCTGCCGATCGTCGTTAAGGCGGATGGCCTCGCTGCCGGTAAGGGCGTCGTCGTGGCGGCGACCCATGCGGAGGCGGAGGCTGCGATCGATCAGATTTTTGCGGGCGGAATCGGTGGCAATGGCTTGCTCATCGAGGATTTTCTGGAAGGCGAGGAAGCCTCCTTCTTCGCGCTCTGTGATGGCACCAGCGCTTTACCCTTTGCCTCGGCGCAGGATCATAAACGGGTGGGCGAGGGTGATACGGGCGCCAATACCGGTGGCATGGGGGCCTATTCGCCAGCGCCTGTCATGGATGCGGCCATGACCGAAAGGGTCATCGATGAGATCATCACACCGACGGTCAAAGGCATGGCGGCACGCGGGACGCCCTTCAAGGGCATGTTATTCGCGGGGCTGATGATCGGGCCCGCTGGGCCGAAGCTGATCGAATATAATGTCCGTTTCGGTGATCCGGAAACGCAGGTCATGCTGCCAAGATTGCAAGACGATCTTCTCGCCCTGCTTCTTGCCTGCGCGGAGGGTCACCTGCCGCAAAAGCCTCTGCATTTTGCCGATGAAGTCGCACTGACCGTCGTGCTCGCCGCCAAGGGCTATCCCGAAGCGCCGCAAAAGGGCAGCGAGATTCGGGGCGTGGAAAAGGCGGCCAGTCTTCCTGGTGTCAGCCTAACTCATGCCGGCACGCGGCGCGAAGGTACGAAACTCCTGGCTGATGGAGGCCGCGTCTTGAATGTCACGGGCCTTGGCAAGGATGTGGCGGAAGCGCGGGAGCGCGCCTATGCGGCTGTCGATCTCATCGATTGGCCTGAAGGATTTTGCCGCCACGACATCGGATGGCGCGCGCTGCAAAGGAACTGACATAAATCCGCTTAAGGGTGCTGGACAACGGGACGTCCAGTCCACTATAAGGCCCCAGGTTCGAAGCAACGTCTTGAGACAGAAGATTCGTTCCTGCCCAGGTAGCTCAGTTGGTAGAGCATGCGACTGAAAATCGCAGTGTCGGTGGTTCGATTCCGCCCCTGGGCACCAGCGACCCCACCGAAAAATTTGAGCAGAAAAGATCTCGTTAAATATGAGATTTTTCGAGCTAAAAGACCTCTTCCGACACCATCTGGCTAAATCGTTTCTCGACACTGAGCGCAGCAGTTGGTTGGTCGTGCTCCTCATTTCGTCATGAGGCATGATTTCCCCAAAATTGAGGAATATCATTTCTGTTGCGTACGGGGATAGTCATGATGACCGACCTTCGGAGAAACCGAAATGAGACTCGCTCTCACGGCCTTACTTTTTAGCGTCGCCACAACAGCCATTGCTCAGCCCTATCGCGGACCGGATAATGGAGATAGACCGCCGCCACCTCCTCCCGTTTATGACGATCGGGGCGGCCCACCTCCCGTTGATGATGATGCGGAGGATGTCGACGAATTCCCGCCACCGCCGCCCGATGATCAATAATGTCAGGCTTAGAGGTGGCGTCCCGGATCGTTCAGTCCGGTAGGGAGACGATTTTATGATCTGGAGGACGGGAGCATTGCCCCTTTCATAATCGGCTGGTTTGAAGCCGACGAGGAGGCGGTCTCCCAGTTCCAGCACGGGCGCTTGATCGGGCGAGCGTGAACTTGGTCGCTTTGTCCTGATTGAGACCTTCCTTGCACGCGAAGTGCGCCAGAACCCATGCAGGGCATTTCGATCCAGGTCCGAGACGGTACGACGCCAACGGAGTTACAAGAGATCGTCGAAGACGTCGTATCGGTTATCAAAGCCTGGTACTTTCGATCCGACGCGGGCATTAACGCTCGTTCGCGGTGTCAAAAG
This sequence comes from Beijerinckia indica subsp. indica ATCC 9039, assembly GCF_000019845.1. NCBI lineage: Bacteria > Pseudomonadati > Pseudomonadota > Alphaproteobacteria > Hyphomicrobiales > Beijerinckiaceae > Beijerinckia > Beijerinckia indica. Next base: position 1,165,511 of record NC_010581.1, read on the forward strand.
CCTCACGCGCTTGTTCGATCTTATCGAGATTGTTTGCGGCCCATACCCACACGCCGCAGAATGCCGCCCCGAGCGTGATACCAAGGTCAGTGAGCCGGTATTCAACCTTCGGCGGCACAACTGGGTAGATCGTGCGCTTGACCAGCCCATCGCGCTCCATAGCGCGTAATGTCTGCGTGAGCATCTTCTGGCTGATACCTTCCACGGCCTCAGCCAAACGCGAAAATCTGAGCTCTCCCTTCTCGGCGAGCACATCGAGAATCAGCATTGTCCACTTATCCGCCACACGCCCGATCACGTCGGTCACGAGCTTTTCAATGCGGGGATCGAGATCGGCCGGGGGCTGCTGTTCTGCATAGAACTTCGCCGCTGCGATCTGCTCATCCGTGAACTTTGCCATCGTGGACATCTAATGCTCTCCATTTGGTAAGTATAGAACTTTTCGGTGCCTTCTTCCCTTTGGAAAGTATGAGCGTCAAAACTACCTGAATGCAACGGACTTCAGGTATTCACTATGAAAATGACCAATCGAACAGTCTTGATTACCGGCGGCACCAGCGGGATCGGCCTCACGCTCGCCAATAGCCTCGTCGAGCGCGGAAACATCGTGATTGTCACAGGCCGTGATCAGAGCAAGTTGACTTCTGTTTCGAAGGCCTTTCCGAGGCTGTACGTTGTTCGGAGCGATGTCACGAAGCCGGACGACATTCGGAGACTTTACGAGGAGATTTTATCCCGCTTTCCGAAGCTGGATGTTCTCGTCAATAACGCGGGCATAATGCGGAATCTCAAGCTGGTGGAGCCACACAGTCTCGAAGACATTACGCGTGAGGTCGATATTTTGCTGACTGGAGCAATCCGAATGGTGCAGCAATTCCTGCCGCATCTGCTGCAACGTGACGAAGCCGCGATCGTCAACGTATCCTCGGGCCTCGCTTTCGTCCCGATGCCTGTGTCGCCAGTCTATTCCGCCGCGAAAGCAGCCCTGCACGCCTACACGCAAAGCCTGCGGGCGCAACTTTCCGACACGTCGATCAACGTCATTGAGTTGGCTCCGCCACCAGTTGAAACGGAATTGTTTAGAGGTGAGTTTGCCGAGGAGATGAAGGGCCGGAGCGCTATGGCACCCGACAAACTGGTCAAACAAACGTTAGCGGCGATCGAAGCCGGGAGAACGGAAATTAGGCCAGGCGCTGCGAACATTCTCAAGATCGCAAGCCGGATCGCACCGGATTTCATATTCAAGCAAATGGTGAAACTTGGGCAGCCGAGGAACCGTCCGATCTAGCTAGTCCTGGCGGACTCAACCCACCCACTTTCTGATCTTGCCACCCTGAACGCTCGGCTTTAAGAACGGTGCATCGAGCACTGGGCCAGACTTAGCATGGCCCACCTCCCGTTGATGATGATGCGGCAGATGTCGACGAACTCCCGCCGCCGCCCGATGACCAACAATGTCGGGCTTAGGGGCGTTGTTTCGGATTGTTCAGCCCGGCAGGGGAACGATTTTATGATCTGGAGGAAGGGAGCATTGCCCCTTCATAATCGGCCGGTTTGAAGCCGACGAGGAGGCGGTCTCCTAGGTCCAGCACGGGGCGCTTGATCATGGAGGGTTGGGCGAGCATGAGCTTGATCGCCTTATCCTGGTTGAGACCTTCCTTGTCCTGTTCCGGCAGTTTGCGGAAGGTCGTTCCGGCGCGGTTGAGCAATTTTTCCCAGCCTATCGCGCGCGCCCAGCTTTCCAGTCGGTCGCGGTCGATGCCGGCCGTCTTGTAGTCATGGAAAGCGTAAGCGATTCCGTGTTCGTCGAGCCAGGTCCTCGCCTTTTTCATCGTATCGCAGGCCTTGATGCCGTAGATCGTCGCCATAGCCAAGTTTCTCCGTTCATGTCCAGCTATAGCATGACGGAGGCTTTGTCTCCTGGTTCGACCTGCAAGACCCTTTCAAGCATTGCGCCCGAAAGCGGGTCCGCTTTCGGGCGCATAGAGGGTGGGATTGTGAAGCATGACGCCGGGAGGGACATCAACCAGCTTTGATCTCGATGGTTTTTTCGCTTTTCTGGGCTTCGGGCGTCTTAGGCAGTTTTATGGTCAGAACACCCTTTGTAAACGTCGCCTCGATCTTGCTGGCATCGACGCCTGCGGGCAGTTGAAAGGATCGTGTAAAAGAACCGAAACGGCGCTCGGACAGATAATATTCTTTCTCGCGCTCTTCTTTTTCTTCCTTCTTCTCGCCTTTGATCGTCAGCAGATCCTCTGATATTTTGACATCGATATTTTTCTCATCAAGGCCGGGAAGCTCGGCGGTGAGTTCGAATTCCTGGTCTTTTTCGATGACATCGATGGCCGGCGCGAGGAAGCCACTGGTTTTGTCCAACCAGGGAAAATCGAGGCTGAACATTTGTCGGCCTAATGGAAGCGGGCGTCCGGGGCTGGCAAACCGCTCGAAGAGATGATCGACTTCCCGGCGAAGCGACTCAAAAGGTGCCCACGAGCCGAAGGTCGAGCTCGGGGTCACAGCTTTAGGCTCGGCTTTCACTGGAACTTTCTCTACCATAGTCATTGCTCCTCTCGAATGAGAAAACAAATCCGAAGGAATAGAGACGCTTCTGCTTGTGTGGTATGGATTAGGAGAAGCGGAAAGTATGGCTAAGTCATCGGTGAGAAGTAACTGTCACTTCTCTTGCTGATCACATAATGACACTTTGCTTTTTGGCAAGGTTAGTCTAGCTTAGAATTCGAATATTCATTTCGACGTGTTATAACGTGATCTCTACGGTGGAAAAATATGCCGTTGCTTATCGAAATGGCATGGCAAAGAAGCCATGACAAAGAAGCAACCTATCTTTCTTCTGAATTTCCCGCCGTTGAATCCAATCAAACCAAGCATGGTGGGTGTGACCCGACCCGATGAAGATTTCACCGGGACCGAGTCTTGGAGAGTTCCGCTCTCAGGCGACGTTGTCGAGCACGTTGGCGGCGATGGGTGTCGCTGCGATCTGGACGAGATTCGGCTCCGCGATAATATCGAGCGTCATACCGGCCGATTTGGCCACCAGGCCCGTGTAAAAAGCCTGGATGCCATGGGCATCGACCGATCCAGTGTCCGGCGCGCCCGCGAGCAGGCTCGGGACATGCTGAGCGAGGCGGGCATTCGTGCCCTGGGCGTCGATCTTGATATGGCTTGGTGTCTCGCCACCTTCGATCGTGACCGAAACCACGCCGCCGCGCGGCAAGGCTGCCATGGCAATCAGGCATAGATTCAAAATGAGCTTCACCTTGTCTTTCGCCATCAGCACGCGCGGGGCATGCCACTCCAAGGTGCTGCGCCCCTCTGCAAAAAGGCCGCGCATGACCCTTTCCGCGTCTCCCGTGTCGATCAGGGCGCCGGCGGAACCCGCAGCGCCGAAGGCGAGGCGGCAGAATTGCAGGCGGGCGGATGCGGTTTCGGCGCTTTTCTTGATCAAATCCAGAGCCAATTCCCTCTGGCTCTCTTCTTTTTCTTCCTCGAGGATTTCAAGGCCGTTGACGATGGCCCCGACTGGGCTGATGACATCGTGACAAACCCGCGAACAGAGCAGGGCCGCGAGATCCATGGGGTCGAGGGAGAATTGAGTCATTCAGCATCCATCCGTAGAGCAGAGGAAATTGCTTTTTCCGGTAGGGACTGGAAAAAGCAAGGTTTCGCCAGCATAGTTAACAATGGTTAATAATTTGGTCGCAAGCCGCTGTTCGAACGAAAGATCCTTGCCGGAGAAGGCTTGCGGTCTGACGCAAAAATCCCCGAATTCCTATATGAGCGTAAGGCATGAACCTTATGCCGAAATGGAGACGGTTGGCCTGGCTCGGCCGGAACCATGGTGATCTTTCGTCTCATGGTCATTCCCGCTATAGCGGGTTAGATTAACGGAAATTCATATTAACGTTACGCAGTGGCGCGGGATGCATCAGGTCAAAATTCAAGGGGCGAACCAAGGCCTGAAGAGAGACCGGGTCGAAGCGTGGGGAGCATAATGAACGGCACGAAAATTCAAATGCCTCCTGCCGCGCAACAAAAGGTCGCGTGCGAAGACCGCGATACCATAGCCGAAATTTTCGCGGCCATTGCCCTTCGCGCCTCAGTCGAGGTCATGCGGATCTATGCTTCCGATTGCCACGCGAGACGCAAGCCGGATCAAAGCCCTGTCTGCGACGCGGATGAACAGGCTGAAGCGATCATTCTCGAACAATTGGCCGTTCGCCTGCCGCATCTGCCGGTCGTGGCGGAGGAAGCCTCCGCGCGGGGTGACCGGCCGCGTTGCGGTTCGTCTTTCATTCTGGTCGATCCGGTCGATGGTACGAAGGAATTTTTGAGCCATACTGGTGAATTCACGATCAATATTGCTTTAATCGAGGCGGGGACACCGATTGCCGGGGTGGTCTATGCCCCAGCGCTCGACCGGCTGTGGCTCGGCGGCACAAAAGCCTTTGTCTGCACGGTTGCTCCCGGCGGTGTCTTGCCGCCTGTTTCAGCCCGCCATGCCATTCATGTGCGGCGGGCTCCATCCCATGGCCTGACGGCATTGGCTAGTCGCTCGCATTCCAATGCCGAGACCGAGGCTTTTCTTGGCCGGCTTGCCATTGCGGAGCGACATTCCGCCGGGTCCTCGCTTAAATTTTGCGCCGTCGCCGAAGGCGAAGCCGATGTCTATCCCCGTTTCGGTCCGACAATGGAATGGGATACAGCCGCAGGCGATGCGGTTTTGCGTGCGGCGGGCGGACTCGTCCTTGGCCTCGATAATCAGCCGCTGCATTATGGCAAGGCGACGGAGCTTTATCGTAATGATTTCTTCATTGCCTGGGGGGATCGCGCGCTCGTTCCCGAAAAGCCGATCGCATGAGGGGCGGGCCTAGCTTATGGGTTGGGCTCAAGGGCCAAGCTCAAGGGCTTTGGCATATGCGTGAAAATTCATTCTCGTTATAATCATTCGTTAACCGTTTGCATCAATGCTCTCGCGACGAGATCGGCGCGCCGGAGAGAAGAGGTCGTGCGGTTGACGGAGGGACCGATGCACTCACGCAGGACAATGACGAAAGGACTGCTCTCAGTCGCTGCCGGGCTGGGATTGTCCGGTGCAGGGTTGGTTCGCGCCAAGGCTAATCCAGGTTCTGAGCGGCCTGATGAAATTTCCACCGATGAAGTGATCGAGAGCGGTCACCGTTTTTTTGGTTCGCTCTCTCGCGGCCTCGCCAAAATCGTCGAAAACGCGACCAAGCAATGGGGGAGGCCCAACGGCTATATTCTCGGGCAGGAAGCCAGCGGCGCTTTCATCGGCGGTCTGCGTTATGGCGAAGGTGTCATGTACACACGCAACGCCGGCAATCTGCGCGTCTATTGGCAAGGCCCTTCGCTGGGTTTCGACGCCGGGGCAGATGGTGATCGCACTATGATGCTTGTCTATAATCTGCCGGCGGCCCAGGCTATCTACAGCCGTTTTGGCGGAGTCAATGGATCGGCCTATGTCATTGGCGGTTTTGGCATGACGGCGCTGATGACCGATGATATTTATGTCGTACCCATCCGTGCTGGTATTGGCGCGCGTCTTGGCTTGAATATCAGCTATTTGAAATTCACTCCGACCTCGACCTGGAATCCATTCTGAGTGATAGCGGAAGGAGCCTTTATTCAAAAAAGGGGCGCCACTTTTTGGATAGATTTGACGCGCTATTAAAGATTCCAGAGCGTCGTAGAGGATGCTGAATTAAAGAGTAGCGCTTGGACTGTCTGATGTGTGACAGGGCTTCATGATCGAGCAAATCATGATTTTTGGCCTTGGTTTCCTGCTAGCGGGACTACTGGCGCTCGCCTTTACCCCTGTCTTCTGGAACCGGGCTTTGCGCCTGACAAGGCGCCGGCTCGAAAGACAGATGCCGCTGTCGCCTCAAGAAATCCTTGCCGATCGTGATTTCATTCGCGCCGAGGCTGCCCTCCTTCAGAGGCGGATGGAACAGAAACTCGAGACCGCCAATCAAGCCCATATCGCCGATATGGTCGAGATCGGCCGCCGGGAATGGCGGATCACCACTCTTGCCAACGAACTCGCGCTTCAGAGTGAATTAGCGCATGAGCGTTTGAATGAAATTGGCCGTCTCAATCAATCCCTGGAAGAAGCGGCAACAGAAACCGCTGGCCTCGAGCGGCGCTTCGAGACGATACGGTTTTTATGCGAGGAGCAAGCCTCGGCCCTGCAGGCTCTGCAGGAGGAAAAAGAGCTTTTGACACGCCAAAAAACCGACAAGACCCTGGCTTTATCGAATTGTCTTAACGCGTTGGCTCAATTGCACGAAGAGCATCGATCCTTGCGCGATCTCTACGAGGCTGATGGGGAAAAAGTGCAAAATCTTGAGAACCGCTTGGCTGAAACGCGGGCCAAGGAGGGACAAATCCTGGAGCAGCAGGTTCTTTTGCGACAGGATATCAAGGATTTGGGTACTGCAGTCGTGCGGATCGTCAAGGAGAAGCAAGCAGTCCTTTCCAAGGAAATGGATCGTCCAGCACGATGAATGCGCCGAGCTTCTCGACTTTTCGCCTATCAGATGCACGAAAAGTCGAGAATGTGGCGTTTCTCCTCGGCCTTTCCTCTTGAGATAAGCACGGCCGAGGATTGGTAATGAAAGGTTCAGATCCTACAATTCTTCCATATAGGGCATCACCTTGAAAATATCCTTGTCGTTATACTTTCCATAAATCTTGACGACATCCTTGCCGAGCTGGCCGAGAATGAAGAAATCGCATTCTGGATTGATGCATTTCTTGAACAGTGGAGCCATATGCTCGATATCGACATTGGTATCGAAAATATAGAGGGAGGGACTTTGCCGCCACCAGGTCAGGGCATATTCCTCGACAATCTCCACCAGATCCTCGTAACGCCTCTTCTGATTGGGTTTGCGGGCGACGTCATTGTCTTCGATCCGGAAATTCAGCCAATAGGCAATATTGCTCACGATTGTTCCTCTGGTGGGGCTAGCGACAAACGGATGGGTCGCTGCTGGATAATCAAAAACCGGTCCAGTTCTGGCTTGCTCTTCAAGCCAGACAGCGCTCACGGATCAAGGCTCGTCCAGAGATGAAACGTTTGGGCGCCGCGCGAGCTCATACCGGATTTCGATGACGGTTTTGTCGGGATCCTGCGTCAGGCCGCATGTCGTTTGCCAAGGGCTCCCGCGCGAATATTGGCAATATTGGTCCGATAATGGTCCGGGCCGCCTTTGAAGACCGCGGAACCCGCCACCAAAGTGTCGGCTCCGGCCTCGACCACTTGCCGCGCGGTTTCTGGATTGATGCCGCCATCGACCTCAATCCGGATCGGCCGTTCACCGATCAATTGTCGCAATTCCGCGACTTTGCCGATAGCGGACGGGATGAAGGCTTGACCGCCGAAACCCGGATTGACGGACATCACGAGCACGAGATCGACGAGATCGAGGACATGCGCGACATGGGCGACAGGGGTGGCCGGATTGAGCACGACGCCGGCCTGCTTGCCGAGCGCTTTGATCGCTTGCAATGACCGATGCAGATGGGGGCCCGCCTCGGCATGAACCGAGATGAGATCGGCGCCTGCCTCGGCGAAAGCGGCGAGATAGGGATCGCAGGGAGCGATCATGAGGTGAACATCGAAACAAAGCGATGTATGCGGCCGGAGCGCGGCGACAATGGCGGGACCGATCGTGATATTGGGTACGAAATGTCCGTCCATCACATCGACATGGACCCAATCTGCGCCGGCCTCAGCAATGGCCTTAACCTCCTCGCCGAGCTTGGCGAAATCGGCCGACAGAATGGAAGGAGCAATGGCAAGGGGATTCATTTCGCCTCCGACACGATCAGGGTACAATCCCTCCAAGGGAATCGCTTCTAGGATCAGCCCTGTTTATTTTCAAAGCCATAGGTCACGATGTCTAATTCCGATTTGAAGCATCATGCACTATAAGAAAATGTCTGACTTTTTCTCCCGAGGCTTTTATCGCGAACGTCTGTTTCCTGCAAAATTTCCTGCTTCTTAACTGAGGAACAAACTTCGGAAGAGTTTGTTTCACTTAAAATAGACTCTGAATCATAATCCAAGAACTTAAACCTGTAGAGCAAGTATTTATTATTAAATAATTAAATCGAAAGAATAATTCCTGCGAAGTTGATCAGATATTTTCTTGAACTGGAACGAAAGGAGCGGCAATGAGCTTCAATACGTCTGCGTCCATCAGTGAAAGGGCGGTACTGCCCTTATGGGCCTGCCTTTTGTTGGGTGTGGTCTTCATCGCCGCTGGTATTTTCATCCTTGGCGATGTCATTTTGGCGACCCTCGTCAGCACTGTTATCATCGGTCTCTGTGCCATTGTCGGCGGTCTCTTTGAAATCTTTCATGCCTTCTGGACCAAAGGATGGGGCGGGTTCTTCTTGCAGATTTTTCTGGGCGTTCTCTATGTCGCCGGTGGCGTTGTGCTGGTGAACCAACCGGTCGTGGGGTCTCTCATCCTGACCTATGTGCTTGGTCTGGTCCTTTTGATTTCCGGCTTCGTGCGCCTCTACCTGGGTGTCAGGTTTTGGTCGCAATTGGGATGGCTTTTGTCCCTTTCAGGGGCCTTTGGCGTAATCGCGGGCCTGGTGATTCTCATCGGTTGGCCAGCCAGCGGATTATGGGTGCTGGGCTATCTTCTCGGCTTCGATATGATCTTTCAGGGCGTGGGCTGGCTGTGCCTCGCATTGCCAACCAGCAACCGCGTGCCGGCTTAGAGTATGATGCGTTTTTAGAAAGAGAGAGCATCGGGCAGGATTCACTTTGAAAGTCCGACGCTCTGACTTCCCTGACGAAGAATAGATCCAGGCTGGCCATCATTGCCATAGTCCTGGATTGGTTTTCTTGGATTGCCTCTCAAGGCACTCAACCGGACGACCAAGTCAAAGGTCTGTAAGCCGGTCAAAGTTGGCCGGAGCATTGGACGCTCAAACAGCACTGCCCGTTCATCTGGGTTCAGTCGGGAGCGACATTCTTAAAGAGAACATTTCCTGATTCAACTGGATCAGGAAATGTTCTCTACCTCTTTGTTTTAACGGATAATTCTTATCCTAAAAATTTCCACCTTTTGGGATTATGCTCCAAGCCTTTATCAAGGCATCAGATTGATCCCAAGAGGGCATCTTCCTTTGGATCTGACTTCTAAATCCGCAGGCGTTTAAAAATCGACTCTGGGATCAATGTGATGATGGTCATCACAAGGTACCAGACGGGTTTGACATAAATCACATTGCGCGGATGCACGACCGCGGCGCGATAGATTGCCTTGGCGACTTCGACAGGTTCGGCGGTGAGCGGCCCTGGTAAGGGCATGCCTGCTGTCATGCGCGTGCGCACGAATCCGGGTTTGACCGTCAGAACATGGACGCCTGTCTTGCCGAAGCGGTTACGCAAACCAGAGAGGAAGGCTGAGAAACCGGCCTTGCCGGCGCCATAGACATAATTATTGGCGCGTCCACGATCTCCAGCGACTGAACTGACACCGACAATGACACCCTGATCCCGCGCAGCGAATTTTTCAGCGAAAAGACCAAGCAGCAAAGCTGGCCCCTCAAAATTCGAACGAATGATGGTGCGTGCATGGAGGAGATCGGTTTCGGCTTTTGTCTGATCGCCCAGGAGGCCAACCACGGAAAGAACCAGATCCGGCAGAATGGGCAGGTTCTTGATGAAATCCTCGAAAGTCTCCGTCTCGAGAATATCGAGTGGATGAACCGAGACATCGGCGCCACTGCGGGCCGCTATATCACCGGCCTCGCGCGTGAGGGACTCCTTATCTCGACCGGCAAGCAGGATGGTGAAACCGGCTTCGGCGAAGAGCAAGGCGCAAGCGCGACCGATATCGGACGTGCCGCCGATCACCAGGAGGGATTGCGCGTCCTTCGGGGAGTTTTCAGGTAGATGTGCCAAGTCGAACCGCCCCAATGATCGATAAGCTCGAAGTAGGAACCACATCTCTTTCAGAGAGAAAGAGAAATAGTCCGGGTTGGATGATGATCCGGTGCTCCAGAAAGAGCGTTGGCCTTGACGGACACCGGTTGAACATCGCTCATTCAACAGAAATGGAAACGATGTTCTCTAACACTTTGTTTTTCTGCATAATTTTGTCCCAAAGGTGTTAGCCTTTGGGATTATGCCGTGATCTTGAAACCGCGCCGATCGGTCAAATACCAAGCCGCTCCGACAGGTGCGACGTCAGCTTGGTGTCGGCTCCGATCTTGGCGCGGATCTCGCGGAAACGCTCGAGACCGGGATAGCCGGCCGCGAATGTTGCGGCTGACTGCCGCGCATCCTTGGCCAGATAGATCCGTCCGCCCGCCGCGATGACCAGTTTGTCGATCTCGTCGAGAAATTCAAACAGGCCGCGATCGATCGAAAAATCGAGCGCCAATGAATAACCGGGACTGGGGAAAGACAGGATCCCAGAGGAGGAAGCGCCGAATTTTTTCAAAACGGCGAGGAAGGATGCATTGCCGCGGTTGGCGATGCGGCGAAGAATTTCCGCCAGGGTCGACTGCGCCTTTTCCTCGGGAATCACGGACTGATGCTGCACGAAGCCGCGTTTGCCGTAGATGCGATTCCAATCATGCACGCCATCGAGCGGGAAAAAAGACGGATCGATGCCACTGAGGTAGGGAACGCCCGCCATGAGCGCGCCCTTGCGGAAATACAGCATATTGAAGGCGGTGACGCTGAGCCGGTTGAGGGCAAAGGACGGAAAATCCAGTGGCACCCCAAGAGCCTCATGGCCAACGGTTGGGAAGAGGGGAGCACCAGGCTTCAGTTCGTCGACAGCTTCCGGTGTCGCATGTTCACCGAGATAGACGAGCGAGCGACCGAGTGATTTGCCCGTCGCGAGACAATCGATCCAGGCGGCGCAATAGGTCGCGTCCTCGTGGCTCGACAGGCTTTCGAGCGCCGTCTCAAGATTTTTGGCAACGACGGTTTCCTGTTGAACCCAGCCGCTTGGCACTTCCATCATGCGGAATGTCGCATCGAGGATCACGCCGGTCAGACCCATGCCGCCAATGGTCGCATCGAACAGATCTTCATTTTCCGTCCGGGAACAGACCGCCACCTCTCCCGAGGGAAGGGCAAGCCGCAAGGATATGACATGGGTGCCGAAACTGCCGGCCGCATGATGATTCTTGCCATGCACATCGGCTGCGATCATCCCGCCGACGGTCACGAATTTCGTGCCGGGGACAACGGGCGGAAAATAGCCTTTGGGCAGAAAGGTCTCGATAATATCGGCGAGCAAGGTCCCGGCCTCGACCGTGAGAAGACCTGTTGCTGGATCAAAGGCGCCAAGACGATCGAGGCCGAGCATGGAAAGGCTCGACATGGTTCCGATCGCCGCATCGCCATAGGCCCGGCCGTTGCCGCGCGCGACATAATGCGAAAGCTTGTGCTGAAGAGAGAAAACTTCGGTCTGGTTCGCTGGAGCGAACACGGTGGAATCGAAGCGCGGATACCGGCCCCAACCGCTCAGTTCCATGAGGTCGCCTTAGTTTTGAAAGTGTAGGTACGATCAAGCACATATTTGGCAAAATTGCCGAATGCAAGACCAACGACAGCCCCTGTATATTTGGCAGTTTCGGTTTTGCCAATCACAAGGAAGAGAAGTTCGAAACCCCAGAAGACCAGGGTCATGGCGACACTGAAACTCGCATAGAGAAAGATCTTGCGGGCTTCCTGTGCCGCTCCATCATAATCGTCGAAGAAGATCCAATGTTTGTCGAGAAAATATTTCACGACGAATCCGACCCCGGTTCCGGCCAGGATGGACAGCATCAAGGCTTCGACGGGGGCATAGCGGAAGACGAGCGCCTGGGTCCCGAGGTTCATAATGCCGGCAATAATGGCGAAAAGAACGTAACGGACGAATATGCCAGCCGATTGACTGCCTTGCCATGGTACGCGGAGGGTGGAGCGATCGGACATGTGGATCCTATAGAGCGGCGACGATCATGATCAAGGCGATGAGAAGGCCACAGATCAGGCTCACGCGATCCTTCAGGGCGAAGATGATCGGATCGTCGTTGACGAGACGCCGATGCGCCATCATCAGCACACGAGAGATCCAATAAAGGAGGATCGGACAAACCAGCCATAACAATTTCGGGTGACGGTAAAGTGTATGGACGGTATCGGACGAAATATAGAGCGCGAAAACGGTGACTGCATTCAATCCTGATGCACCCGCGAGCGAGGCGACAATATCCGCATCGCTCAATTTATAATTACGATTCGATGGATCAGGCAAAGATGCGTCGATTCGCACTGCTAATTCTATATAGCGCTTGATGAGCGCGAGCGACATGAAAAAGAACATCGAAAAGGCAAGCAGCCATTCCGAGACACCGACATCGATTGCCGCCGCGCCGCCAATGACCCGCGATGTATAGAGCATCGCCAAGGTCACGACATCGATCAGCATCTTGGTCTTGAGTGAGAACGTATAGGCATTGGTCAAGGCGAAATAGGCCAGGAGAACGCCGAGGAACGACCAGGAGGTTGCAGCGGCGAGCCCCAGGGAGACTAGCAAGAGCAGAGGGATCGATAGCGCCCCCTGGACGATCGGTATCGTGCCCGAGGCGAACGGACGCTTCCGTTTGGTCGGATGCTGGCGGTCGGCCTCGATATCCACGAGATCATTGAGAACATAAACGCTGGAGGCGCAGAGGGAAAAAGCAAAAAAAGCCTGGAGCGCGAGGAAAAAAGAGAAGAGATCGAATTTATGCGCTGTCAGAAGGGGCAGAAAGACCAAGGCATTCTTGGCATATTGATGGATGCGAAACAGCTTGAGCCAGCTCTTAAGGCGCGGCTTGTTGTTTTCGACGATCTCAATGTGATCCGTAGCAAGGCGCGATTGGAGGCGGGAGGGTGGTCTGACCGCCATGCCCTTGGCTGCCGCCGCCCAGACAGGAAGATCCACCTTGTCGTTCCCGATATAATCGAAACCCTGGTTGCCGAATTTCTCGACGAGCAAGCCAGCTTTATTGTGCGAAGAAGAATTGAGCGTGGCATTCGAGCCGAACCAGCCCGTAAAGACGCCGAGATGATCGGCGACCGCGCCGACAAGGCGTTCGTTGCTCGCGGAAGCGAGATAGACCGGCCGTCCTTCCGCCCGCGCCTTCTCGACAATTTTCAGCACCGTCTCATTATAGGGCAGGGTTGCCGGGTCGAGACTGTCGGTTTCGGCGATCACATGTTTGAAATAGGCTTTACCCTTGAATAAAGCCCGCAGAAGAGGAAAAGCCGCCAAGGGCGCCTTGCCGATCCGTCGGAACAGACCTTCGACCAGTAGATCGGAATTGATCAATGTGCCGTCGAGATCGACGACAAGGGGGCGATTTTGAGCTGAAACCCGATCACCCTCAGGACTTGAGGACGCGATTGTTGCCACACGGTCTCCTGAAGAGTCAGTCTCGTCGGGCAAAGGGGCGGGCGAGGAATGATCCGTCATGGTTCATCAGGTCCGTAACCGGCTTCGGTCCTGCCTCGGGCAAAGAGTCGAAGGGAGAGAAAGGAATATAAACAAGGTGGAGGCTGCTCGCGGGAAAAGCAACCTATGGCCACGTATCAGCTGACCACCAAGACTGAAACATCATTGGCTTGCTCCAGGCTTTCTACGCAACCATGAGCATCCGATCTCCAGAAGGAATCACTTCAAGATCATCATGATAAGATTCGATGAAGGCAATATTTTTGCAAGCAAAACACCTCGATCGAAAAAATTCGGCCTGTCGATGATGCCCGCTCGTTCGAGGCACGAAGGTCAAAATCATCACTAGGCTGGAGTGATGCTCTCAATCATCAGAGGCCGATCAAGATATGTATTTTCAAAATGCTAGAGTACATATTTAAACTTGAACATCGGGTCCTTGAGGAGCGGCTCAAGCCTGGATCATGAGCCGCTTGAGATGATCGCTGGCTTCGACCAGATCCCGGCAGACGGGAATGTTCAATCCCAGCGCATAGTCAATATCTTCATGTCCATGGCCGGTGGTGACAAGGAGGGCCGCGGCGCCGACCGCTTCTGCCAGGTCGAGATCGCATTTTTTGTCGCCGATCATTACCGAGCGGCTTGGATCAAGGTGAAGATCACTTGCTGCTGCCTCGATCATGCCCGGCAGGGGCTTGCGGCAATGACAAGCGGGATCGTCCGGTCCATGGGGGCAGAGATACCAGCCGTTGATGATGATCCCCTGCGCGGCGAGAAGATCGGCGACACGCTGGTTGACGGCATGCGCCGCCTCCAAGGTGAAATAGCCGCGTGCGATGCCCGATTGATTGGTGACGACGACAAGGGGCAGGCCAAGCTGGGCCATGGCCTTGAGCCCTTCGACAGCGCCGGCGAGCAGGACGACTTGATCGGGATCGCCGAGATAATGTCTCTCTTCGATGAGGGTCCCGTCTCGGTCGAGAAAAATGGCTGGCGACAGCTGAGGCATTGCAATCTCGGGAGGATTTTCGCGGCGTTCTGGCGAGGCGGAGAGTGGCCGCGACCATTGACCATAGGCAAGCCATTTGTGGATGGCCTGCCACATTGCCTTCGACGAAACCGTTTACCGCATCAAGACGGCCAAGTCCTCCGTCTTTTGCCAAGGTCGTCGGTGGTCGTCGTGTGACCCGATGGACGCTTCGTCACGGTCAAACCGTCTCGCCCTCTTTGGGCTGTGTATTTGCTTCCTGGCGGCCCGCAGCTTTGCTGATGATCCCGGTCGTGCTGCGTCCAGGCACCAGTTCAGCGCGAAGAACCTCACCGCCTCGGCTGAGGACGAAATCCGCGCCGACGATTTGACTGACCTCGTAATCCGCACCCTTGATGAGGACATCGGGCGCCAAATATTCGATGATTTCGCGCGGTGTATCCTCATTGAAGATCACTACCACATCGACGGAGGCGAGAGCCGCGAGGACGAAAGCGCGATCCTGTTCGGAATTAACCGGACGTGTCGGGCCCTTGAGGCGCCGTACGGATTCATCGCTGTTGATTGCAATGATCAAGCGATCGCAATGAGCGCGGGCGAAATCGAGCAAGCTGACGTGGCCGGCATGCAGGATGTCGAAACATCCATTGGTGAAGCCAACCTTGAATCCATCCCTTTGCCAGGCGGAGATACGGGCCTTGGCGGTTTGCCAGGAGAGAATATGGGAGGAGGGGGGCAGAAGACCCTGACGTGTCTCTCGTTCGAGCTCTTCGAGCAATTCTGTCCGGGTGACGGTCGCTGTGCCGCGCTTGCCAACGACGATGCCGGCGGCCGCATTGGCAAGGCGCGCCGCGGCTTCCATTTCACCACCAGCGCCGAGCGCCAGGGACAGAGTCGCGACGACAGTATCGCCCGCACCCACAACGTCGAAAACCTCATGCGCGCTGGCCGGAATATGCGTAGGCGACCCATCGCGGCCGATGAGCGTCATGCCCTTTTCCGCGCGTGTGATGAGGATATTGTCGATTGCCGCGCGCAGCAGTGTTTCGCGACCCGCCGCGATCGCCTGCTCATCATCTGTGGGATCAATGCCCGTCGCCTGTTCTATTTCCTTGGCGTTGGGCGTGAGGACGGTTGCGCCGGAATAACGTTCGATCCGCACGGATTTGGGATCGACGATGATCGGTATGCCATAGGAACGGGCGGCGCAGATGGTTTCGGCGAGAACGTGATCGGTCAGGACTCCTTTTGCGTAATCGGACAGAACGACGGCCTGATGGTGGGGCAAAGCGGCCTTGAAAGCGGCGATCAGAGCGGCTTCTGTCTCGGCGAGAATCCAATCCGCGCGTTCCTGATCGGCGCGCAGCATATGCTGTCCCTGGGTCACGAAACGGG
This sequence comes from Beijerinckia indica subsp. indica ATCC 9039, assembly GCF_000019845.1. Lineage (NCBI taxonomy): Bacteria > Pseudomonadati > Pseudomonadota > Alphaproteobacteria > Hyphomicrobiales > Beijerinckiaceae > Beijerinckia > Beijerinckia indica. Next base: position 1,181,399 of record NC_010581.1, read on the forward strand.
TTTTTTCGGTCGTCGAACGGTCCGTGACACGAAGCAGCGCCGGCTCGACCTGGGACGCTTCCCCAATCTTGCTTTCAAGCTCGCGGCCCGCTGCATCGTCACCGATGACGCCCATGAGCGTGCAATGGCCGCCCAGGGCCGCAATGTTACGCGCGACGTTGGCGGCGCCGCCTGGAACTAAATAATTATTGTCAATCGTCAGAACAGGGACCGGCCGTTCAGGCGAAATGCGTTTGACCCGCCCCTCGATAAACCGGTCGATCATGACATCGCCCACGCATAAAATACGGATCGAGGAGAAGTTTTCGACCAAGCTCATCGCAAGCCCCATCACGAATAGTTGTTTGTAGCACCAATCCAGAAGTGGACACCACTTTTGGAACTAATTGATGCCTTTTCTAAGGTTAGAGCATGTCGTCTGATTACGATTCTGAAGAGATATGCTCTAGCGGAAACGCCGAAGAATGAAGCACACAATCAGCAGCACCTATGACGCCATGGCGCTCTGTTCGTCCGGCGTGATAGCCTTCACTTAGAGCATCGATCGTTCAAGTTTAATCGTGTCCGATACTCTAGATCTTTGAAAATCCATCAGATTGATCCTGAAAAGTGGTCCGCACTTTGGATCCGATGCGCTAGTGTACCGAATATTTATGAAGGATATTCTGCGAATTGGTCAAGTCTGAAAACGCACTTGCTTTGCTTCTGACTTTAAAATGTAATCTCTATACATAGGCACGTTCACACGCGCACATAGGCGAAAACATTTGAAAGTTCATAGGCTTAGCTGATCATGGTTGGGGTGTCGGGGGATGTTCCCCGCGATTGGCAAGTGGCGGTTTCAGCTTCAGAACATTGTTTGACGGGAGAGCACGCGTCAATGGTTTCAATCGTGCTCTCCGCCTTTGATGGCAAATCCCGCCGCGGAGATCAGCCCATTTTGGGGTGTTTCAGGATTATTCCCAAATTTTCAGGCCCTTGAAGCCCCCCACGATGTGGTAGAGAGAACTGGCCGGAACAGGACCTTTTTGGAAGCCACCATTTTCGGGATCGTAATGTTCGAACCACAGCCCTGATCGCTCTGTTTCGAGGAAACGCCATAGAGCGGTAAAAGCCTGACGGACCCGGTCAGGATCTGCTTCCGGATGGCGTCGTTTCCAGGCTGCTTCCGCACGCAGCCATTCGGCGTGGGGCCAGAGTCTGACCTTGGCGTCGTGCAGACTTCCATCGAGGCCGATTTCACCAAAGAGGAAACCGCTTTTCCGATCAACGCCATGACGATGCGCGAAGTCATAGATCTGATCGAGATAAGGGACCGTTTGTCCCGTCAACGACTCGTATTGGTCCAGCAGCCAGACCCATTCGAACAGGTGCCCCGGTTCCACTGCTTCCCGGATATCGGGTCCGGAGCGTCCAAGTGAATCATCGAAATATTCAAGAATGGCGCCCGTTTCGGGATCGAAAAAATGGTTCTTGAAAAGATCAACGAGATTATGCGCGAGCGCCGGAAAGACCGTTTTCTCGCCGCATCCAACCCAAGCAAGGCTTGCCTCGAGAAGATGCATGTGCGGATTTTGCCGGCGTGGCTTTTCCGCTGGAATGCCTTCGACGAAGCCGCCCCTTGGATGTGACAGAACTTTCGAAAAGAAGGCGGCGAGGCTCAACGCTTCCTGCGCGAGTTTCGGGTCTTGTGTGATTGAATAGGCTTGAGCCAGGGCGAAGAGGACAAAAGCGAGATCATAGGTATCTCGCTGATCGCCGACAGCATTCCCGTCGAGGTCGAAATTGGAAAGAAAGGCGCCTTGCGGATGGCGGGCGCGGGAAAAGATGAAATCAATACCATGAAGCACAGCTTCCCGTGCCTGCGGGATATTATGTTTCGCAGCTTGCGAGAAGACATAAATCTGCCGTGTGATGACGCGCAGACGCTTGCGGTTGGCGCTATTGACGCCGGTCACAAGATCGAGCGCGTCAAAAAAACCACCTTTTTCCCAATCAATTCCTTGGCTCTGCCAGAGGGGCAAAGCTGATTTTTCCAGCCATTGTTCAGCGAGGCCGATTTCGTGGCCAAAGGTGTCGTGCTGCATCCGTTCAATCCCGCTTTTCGGCGTTTTGTTGAGCCCTGTATTTATGAATCGACGGTGCGCCCGAAATTTGTTTTCGCTCATATATTATGAGTAAAATCAGGTGAGATCGAACTGACTCTGTCCAGGAAAAGCAGGTTTTCGGCAATATTGGCTCTTCGGATCGATAATCTGTGATCGTTCCGAGGGTCGTGGAAAGCGTGACCCGATTTCGATTTATAGGAAAGGCGCTAAACTTCCAAAAAAGAGTTCTCCCCTTGGAAAAAGGGAGAACTCTGTTCTTGAATCTGACCCGTTTTAAACGAGTTTTATATTACGGTGCAACAACCGCGTGACCGGCGACATCGGCCCGAGTAATGGAAGCTCCGGCGATGGGACTCTCGATGGAATGAGCGGTAACGGCAACGTGATTGACGAAGGAGAGGAACTTATCAATCTCATAGGATTGGGCGTTGGCGACGAAGAGAATGTCCTGATTGCGCACTTGCAATCGTGTCGCGAGGAAATAGCCACCCGGATCACGAAGATTGACTGTAAAGATGACAGGCACGAGCTCGTCGTGAATATTGTTGACGTCAATGCCGAGCCGCCGCGCCACTTCGCGCGGTTCACGCCGATAGAGATAGATGGAGGTCGCGTCGGCCTGCTGATCGACGAGACCCGCCGCCTTGGCTACGGCTTCCGCTAGATTGATGCGCCAGGCATCGAACGGGAACTCGCCTTGGTTTCCAGTCGCGCCAAAAGCGAGGAATTTTTGCTGCTCGCGATAGACATAGATGCGATCGCCGGGCTGCACGAAAATATTGTTCGACGCATTCATCACGAGATTTTCGAACGGCACTGTCGCGCGGCGATGGTCGCGTTCGAGCATGACCCAGGTCTCGTAACCCTGGCCCTTGATGCCGCCAGCGCGCGTGATTGCATCGAGAATGCGATCGCCAGCACCCGCGGCGGGCATGGCAAAGCGCAAAGGCGTATTAACCTCGCCAATGATGCTGATCAAAGAGGTACGCTGCTGTGACAGCGCGACGACGACCTGCGGCTCGATCGCCCGATTCTTGATGCGGGCTATAATATCGTTCTGAATTTGCACATTGGTGCGGCCTGCGGCGCGGATAGCACCGGCGTAGGGGACAGTGATGTTGCCATCATTATCGACGACTTGGTCTGGCAAGGCGACGTAATTACCCGGCCTTACACCGGCCTCGAGCGGAATGTAGAGGCCCCCTGCTGCCGCTTCGAAAACAGTGACACTGACGATATCGCCGACGCCGAATTTGATGTTCGAAGAGGGCCGCCTGTCCGTGAACGTGCCGGCCAACCCTTTGGGTTCAAAGGCGGCGATCACATCGATCGTTTCGGGTGTCAGGGGGACGAGCCCGTAAGGGCTTGTTGGGGAGGATTGCGCGTTGATGCTAGCGGAGGAAGGTCCGCTCACCGGGAAAAAGGCACAGCCTCCGGCAGGAAGGAGGCCAATTGCTAGGCTGGTCAAAGCAACCCATCGAAACGCCGACATAACCAACCCCAATTTAGGAACCTGCGACTCATAACGCGTCGGGATCAAATGGACCAGCCGGCCATCCCCGATTCAAAGGTCCTTTTGGAAAATTATCCAGTATGTGTTACATAATTAACACAACTTCTCAGAAGAACAGGGATTTTTTTAAGGATAGGGAATTATAAGCACAATAGATCTACCATGGCATTAACTATAATTTCGAAACGCCACGCGGGCGCCCATGACATTAACCTTGGTTTCCTTAGACGGAGAATCAAGCTTAGTATCAAAAGGCGCGATCAACGTAAACCGATGCCTTCGAGCATGGACAGGAGATGCGTGGCTGAATCGTAAATATTGGGAGGGAAGTCGATAGATTTATGATGGACTATCGACCATGGAGACCAAGGCAAGGGCCGAAACGGATCAATCTTCCGCTCCGGCCCGCCGATCAATAAGCACGATTGCGCAAAACCTCGAAACAGGTGCGCAGCAGAATGCTGATATCGAACGCCAGCGACCAGTGATTAATATACCACAGGTCCAGCTTGACCCGTTCCACCATTTGCTCGAGACGGCCGGTCTCGCCCCGCAAACCGTTGACCTGTGCCCAGCCTGTCATGCCAGGCTTAACATGATGGCGAAAAGCATATTTCGCGATCAAGGCCTTATATTCATTGTCATGAGCAAGAGCGTGCGGCCGCGGGCCGACCAGGGACATATCGCCCTTGAGGACATTCAGTAATTGCGGCAATTCATCAATGCTGGAACGCCGCAGGAAAGCTCCCACCCGGGTCACGCGCTGATCGTTGCGCTGGGCCTGCTTCACGACGGCGCCATCCTCCATCACAGTCATGGAGCGGAACTTATAAATCAGGAACAGGCGGGAGTTAAACCCGTTGCGCCTTTGCTTGAAAATCACCGGCCCCTTGCTGTCCAATTTGATTGCGAGGGCTGCGATAAAGAAGATGGGTGAGAGCAGGGCCAAGGCAATCGAGGCCAAGACAATATCGACAATGCGTTTGACGGCTCTTTCGGGCGAGGTCAGGGGCGCGCGCTGGAGCTCGAGCGAAACGACTGGACGTCCCGTGGCAATACCGCGCCGGCCGAGAATCGAACGAATATTGTGATCCGGTAAAAGCGTGACCGGCAGGGGAGAAGCGCGAAGCTGTTCCCGTGCAGTTTCGAGCAAGGGGCGGCTGCTCCAGCGCAGGGCTATGACGAATTCCTCAGCATTGAGGTCGCGCGCCGCGTCCATGGCCTCAAGGAAATAGGAATTCTCTGTCGCGGGATTGGCCCTGACATCGCCGATATCCGTCAGCGCGATGCGAGCGACTTCCTTCAAACCAAAATAACGGAAAAGATAGGACGCGCTCAAGCGCTGTAATTCACCGCTTTCGCCGATCGTGACGACGCGCCGTCCGGCAAGGTTGCCCGAGGCGACCATGGAGCGAGTCAGTTTTTCTTCCAGCAGTCGCGCAATGACGAGGAAGCTGATCTGCAACAAGCCGGTGGAGACCATGGCACCGCGTGACATGGCGGTGCCAACTTTCAACAGAAAGAGGCCAGCAGCGACGAACATGCCGACAGCAAGCCAGTAGAAGAAGATACGAGCCAGGTGCCGGAGAGGGGAGAGGAGAACGGGCAGCCGATATAAACCATGTGAGCGCGCGACATAGGCATAAAGGAGGCTATTCGTGACGCCGACACCGAAACTGGCTTCCAAGCCGACAAAATCGCCATAGGCGATATATTGAAAAAGGATAGTACCGATGATGCTGGCAGAAATTATAAGTATAATATCAATGAGTGCCGCGATCCACTCGATATTTTGGTAAGATATATTGATATGCTGAGCGAACCAGGAATGGTGCTCGACATGATTTCCCTGTTCGACCATCTCACCAGTACGGCTGAAATACATCTAGCTGAGCCCGCTTCAGTTCCGATCCTTCGTTCATAGCACCAAAACACTAAGGTCTCAAGACTGATAAAGTTGTCTGCACTTGAGAATACCGAGCCTCGAACATCCGAAAATCGAAATGGGCGTGCGCGTCTGTGGCGCGCCTAACGAGGAAATAAGCCCTTCTCCATATTAGGCTATTCTATGGTAACGTCCATTGAAAAGGATAGACAAGCTAGGATTTCCGATCGCGGGATTCAGGCACTCGTTGTGAAGAGCGAATATTTTGCACATTCTTATTGTCTTTAACTCACGCGCATGGCGGCAAGACTGGCTCCCGTCTCTTTAAGAGTGACGATTTCAGCGTGCCTCTTGATGAAATCGCTGACGTGATATGCTGGTTCAGGCAAGTCATCGGGCTACTCTTGATGTGTGAATGTCTCGATCTTGCGAGAGACAAGAGCATTGAGAGAAATTCAAAAGTAATATATAATTTATTTTAAGACATTTTCGTGTCTGGCCGTTTTGCTTTCGGCTTCAGAAAGCGTTCCACGCGAGGCCGCGAGCCAGCCGAGTCTTTAGTATTGTGTCTCAGGGTGAAGGCGCCGGGGGATCAAAATCGCCTTCTCAAAAATGTTCGGATGGCGTTCCTTCAACCCGTCGCGTTCCCATGGGTTGAACATCGGCCGCAATATGTCATGCGGTGATCTCCCTGTATTTGAATGGGTTTCGCGGCCTTTCTGTTTCCTGCGGAGTCGACCATCCCGAAGTGACAGGGCTGTCGTGTCCACCCAAGGTTCAGCCTAAAATTCGCTTGCGCGGCGGAGCTTTAGAGTCCATCCTGAATGGCAATATAATGATTGAAGGAAGTGAACCTTCGGCATCCTTCGATGAATATTAGAGGGGAGGACTGAGGCAAAACGAACGAAAGTGTCGGAATTAAGCAGATATTGGGATAAAAACATCAAGCCTGATATTGCTTAGAATTGTATAGAATAAATAAAGCGCCAATTAAAACAAGGCGCGATAAAATCAAATCAATCAGGGAGGTATGACATGAGCGTTTTACTGATCGGAAGTGTCTTCATAGGGGCCTTGCTGGGCCGTTTCTTCAAAGTTCTGGTTCTCATCCCGACGTTTGCAGCTATTGTGCTCTTGTGTCTCACCATGCCACAGGTTTGGCACGGCGGAGTTCCTGGGTTCGTCTTTGCTCCCCTTTTAATCCTGTGCGCGCTTCAGGTGGGTTATCTGATGGGTCTTTTGAGCGCGCCTCCCAAGAAATCCCTTCGCTTCGTCGGTAAACCCTTGGTTCACGGCTCGCGTTCCTGAGCCACATCGTGATCCTCGCGGTGTGAGTCCTTAACACTCCCAAGAGCTGCAAGCTTTTGGGACAGAGATTGTGCGCCAAAGAATTTCGAGCATTTTCTGATCCGATTGAAGCAGAAAATGCTCGAAATTGCGTTCGGTCGAGTATTCAAAGCCTTGCGGCAGTCTGCTTCAGATGTGTTGACGTGATCGGATCAAGTTCTGCTTACTGATCTGAAATGACCCCGTGTGTCTTTCCCTTATCCCGAAAAATCGGGCCTGCTTTTTGGTTAGATGCTGTAGACTTGCGTCGTGCAGCGTCTCGGATAGAGCGGTGTCATTGGGAAAGACATTCGAGGGACAGGGTTTGAACGAATCCGAAGAAGAAGCTCTTCGCTGGTCGATCGTAGAGGCGTGCCGGAACATGCGCGGCCTTGGTCTGAACCAAGGGACGTCGGGCAATATTTCAGTGCGTTGGGGCGAGGGTCTTTTGATCACGCCTTCGGGTTTGCCCTATGATCAGATGCAGGCGGCCGACATCGTCTTTCTGAAGTTCGATGGCACATTCGTTTCAGACCGTCCGATTGTCCCATCCTCCGAATGGCGGATCCATCGGGATATTTTGCTGGCCAAGCCGAGCGTCAATGCCGTCGTTCACGCGCATCCCGTCTACAGTACGGCCTTCGCCATGTGCCGGCGGGAAATCCCAGCCGTTCATTATATGATCGCTGCCGCAGGCGGTCCGACGATCCGTTGCAGTGATTATGCGACTTTTGGCACGCAGGCACTTTCCGAGACGGCGCTCAAGGCGCTCGAAGACCGCACCTGCTGCCTGCTTGCTAATCATGGCATTATCGCCACGGGTCCCAATCTCGCCAAGGCTCTGTGGCTGGCCGTGGAACTCGAGACGCTCTGCCAGCAATATTACGTGGCTTCGCAAATCGGCACACCGGTCATCCTATCGGACGCGGAAATCGCTCTTAATATCGAGAAGTTCAAAAGTTACGGTCTGAAGCCGCGCCCCGCCTGACACTTCAGGCGGGAAATTTCAGCATTCTTGAAAATGTTTTGAAAGCTTCAGGCCCTGCCCCTGGTAATGGGCGCCCTCCAATTGGCCATAGACGGAGAGCGGCGCCTCGGCCATTTTCTCATAGACGAGACGCCCGACGACTTGCCCGTTTTCCAAGATGAACGGGACTTCCCGGCTGCGGACCTCGAGAACAGCCCGGGCGCCAGGCAAATTGCTGACGGTATGGCCGAAACCTGGATCGAAAAATCCCGCATAATGGACGCGAAATTCTCCCATGGCTGGATCGATTGGCACCATTTCCGCGGCAAGATCCGGTGGAATATGCAGTTTTTCGTGGCTCGCCAGAATATAGAATTCGCCGGGATCGAGAATGAGCCGTTGGTCCTCGCGGGCCAGAATCGGCTCCCAGTAATCGGAGACGGCATAGGCCCCGACGCGATCCACATCGAGAATATCGGCGTGTTTTTGCGCGCGATAGCCGATAATCGGCCCTAATGGTTCGCGGCTCAGGGCGACGCGCAGCACAAGGCCGTTGCGCAGATTTAACGGGCCGTCGACGAGGGGGAGCGCTTCGTGCCGTTCCCGCAATTCCTTCTCATCCAGCGAGAAATCATTGCGTTCTAATTGTTGAGAGTTGAGGCGTCGAAACCGGATCTGGTTGAGCCGCGTGCCGCGCCGTACGCGGATGCTGAAACTGCGTGGCGAGACTTCCGCATAAAGCGGTCCCTCATAGGCCCGCGCGGCGCGATCGAACACTTCACTGCGATCGGTGATGAGTCGTGTGAAAATATCGAGCCGGCCGGTCGAGCTTTTGGGATTGGCAATGGCGGAAATGCTTTCCGGCAGTTTGAGGGATTCCAGAAGGGGAATCACATAAACGCAGCCGCGCTCCAGAACGGCGCCATGACCCTCGAGGCTGATTTCTTCCGAATTGAGATTAGCGAGTTGTCCTTCGACCGTACGGTCCTTGCCGGGCAGAAAACTGGCCCGGATGCGATAAGCCTTCGGGCCGAGCCGCAGATCGAGACTGGCGGGCTGAATCTGGCCGTTGTCGAGTTCCGGGCTCATGATCATGCCGCGCCGGACCATCACTTCTATCTTCTGGCGCGGCAAAAGACCAAATTGCGAACCGAATTCCACCGCACCGGCGACAGGCTCGGAACGCTGATCCGCGCTTTTGATGGAAGAAGCTTGCGTCGGCATGAGGGTCCCCGGAGCGAACCCAAAGGGGATACCCCTTTTGGGATCAATTTGTGATGCGTTATAAAAGATCTCTGGACTTGAGATGCGGTCCTGGCCCCAGTAAGCACGTCACACGATAGGTTTTCAAGCCGGTGACGAAGCTGCACGGCAGCAAGCTATTCTTCGAGGAGCCCACCCATGCAGGATTTCAAGCCGCCGCGTGATCCAGAAGGCTGGCGGACGGCGACCCGGCTCGTTCATGGTGGAACGACGCGTTCCCCTTTCGGTGAAACCGCCGAAGCGATCTTTTTGACCCAGGGCTATGTCTATCCGACGATGGAAGCGGCCGAAGCACGTTTCAAGGGCGAGGAACCGGGTTTCGTCTATTCCCGCTACAATAATCCGACTAATGCCATGTTCGAGGAACGCATGGCCTTGCTCGAGGGAGCCGAAGCGGCCCGTGCGACTGCGAGCGGCATGGCGGCGGTAACGGCCGCTTTGCTCGCGCCCTTGAAGGCCGGTGATCATGTCGTCGCTTCGCGTGCCTTGTTCGGCTCCTGCCTCTATATTGTCGAGGAATTGCTGCCGCGCTACGGTATTGCCTCCACGCTGGTCGATGGCAAGGATTTCAAGGCCTGGAAAGACGCGCTGCGGCCGCAGACCCAGACCTTGTTTCTGGAAAGCCCAACCAATCCAAGCCTCGAGGTCTATGATATTGCGGCTGTCGCGGCGATTGCCCATGCTCATGGCGCGCGCCTCGTCGTCGATAATGCCTTCGCTTCGCCCATGTTGCAGAAGCCGCTGCAACTCGGCGCTGATTGCGTGGTCTATTCGGCGACCAAACATATCGATGGGCAGGGGCGTTGCCTTGGTGGTGTCGTCCTTTCGAGCAAGGATTTCATCGAAACGCATCTCCAGACCTATTTGCGCCAGACGGGTCCCGCTCTGTCTCCCTTCAACGCATGGATTCTTTTGAAGTCCCTGGAAACCCTGCCGCTGCGTGTCCAGCAGCAGATGGCCAATGCGGCAAAAGTCGCCGATTTCCTGGCGGATCATCCGCTGATCGCGCGCTGTTTCTATCCTGGCCGCGCCGATCACCCGCAAGCCGAGATCGTCAAACGGCAAATGCTCGGGGGAGGCACGATGGTCGCCTTCGAGGTCACGGGCGGCAAGCCGGCCGCCTTCGCCTTCGCCAATGCTCTGTCGATCATCAAGATTTCGAATAATCTCGGTGACGCCAAAAGCCTCATCACGCATCCGGCCACGACGACGCATCAGCGTCTCACACCGGAGGCGCGTGCCACCATGGGCATCGGCGAGGGACTGCTCAGACTGTCGGTGGGGCTCGAGGACGCGGAAGATCTGATCGCCGATTTGCAAGCCGCGCTCGCGGTGCTTGGACAAAAGCAGCTTGCCGCTGAATAAGGCAGGTGACGGGATGGCAAGAGGTGCCGCTTGTGCCTCTTTCCCAGCCTTTTCCTCAGCCGGCCCGTTGTGTTACCTTAACACCCAAACATTAAAGACGACAGGCCATGTACAGCACCATTACCCGCGATATTCAGATCACCGTCCTGACGGAATTCGTGCCGGAACGTTCCGATGCGGATGAGTCCTCCTTCTTCTGGGCCTATACGGTCGAGATCGCCAATCAGAGCGATTTGACGGTGCAACTCACCGGACGCCATTGGAAGATCACCGACGCTAATGGCAAACTTGAGGAAGTCCAGGGCCCTGGCATTGTCGGCGAGCAGCCGGTTTTGAAACCGGGAGAGACCTTCCGCTATACATCGGGCTGCCCACTGACCACGCCCTCCGGCATCATGACTGGCAGCTATCGCATGGTGACGGAAAAGGGGGATGTTTTTGAAGCAGCAATCCCCGTCTTTTCGCTCGATTCCCCATTCTCTCGACAAGTCCTAAACTGATCTTCGGATAAGAGCGGCGTCTCGTCTCAACTGGATTGGCCATGGTGAATTCGCAAAATCCAGATGCCAGGCTGGGCGCTACGCTCGACATGCTTGAATGCCTTATCAGCTTTGACACGGAGAGTTCGAAATCGAATCTGCCCCTCGTTGCGGCGGTCGAGGATTATCTTCGCGAACAAGCTGTTGACTATGTCAAAGTCCCCAATGCGGAAGGGGATAAGGCCGCCCTTTTCATCAGCATTGGGCCGAAAGTGGATGGGGGCGTTGTCCTCTCCGGCCATACGGATGTCGTGCCGGTTGAAGGGCAAAGCTGGACCAGCGACCCGTTTACCCTGCGCCGCGAGGCTGACCGTGTATTCGGGCGCGGAACCTGTGACATGAAAGGTTTCGACGCCCTCTGTCTCGCCATGATTCCGGAATTCAAACAGGCGCGGCTGGCGCGGCCGATCCATATTCTGCTGTCCTACGACGAGGAAATCGCCTGTACGGGCTCGCTGGATACGATTGCTCGTTTCGGTCATGATCTGCCACGTCCGGCGGCAGTGCTGGTGGGTGAACCAACCCTGATGCAAGTCGCCGACGCCCACAAAAGTGTCGCCACCTATCGCACGACTGTTCACGGTCACGAGGCGCATTCCTCGAAACCCTATCTCGGCGCCAGTGCTGTCGAAGCGGGCTGTGATCTCGTGACCGAGCTTTATCGTTTTGCCGAAGTTTTGGCCGCCGAAGGCGATCCGAGTGGCCGTTTCGATCCACCCGCCTCGACCATTCATGTCGGCACGATTCATGGCGGTACGGCGCGCAATATCCTTGCGAAGGAATGCAGTTTCCTTTGGGAGTTTCGTGGCCTGCCAGGCGTGGCGCAGGACCGTGCCTTGCGGCACCTTGAAGACTATGCCGCCCGTGTGGTTTTGCCGAAAATGACCCGTTATGCCCCCAAGGCGTCCATCGAGACTCTGGTCGAGGTGGAAGTTCCGGGGCTTGCTCCAGAAACGGGCTCGCAAGCCGAGAGCCTGGCCTTGAAACTCGCGCGTTCCAATCGGACCATTACTGTGCCTTTCGCCACGGAAGCCGGCCAATTTCAAAAGGCCGAAGTGCCGACCATCGTTTGCGGCCCGGGCTCGATCGACCAAGCGCATCAGCCGGATGAATATATTGCCATTGCCCAGATCGAGGCCGGCATTGCCTTCATGCGCCGGCTCGCGACCGAGATGGGTTGATCTGCTCAGAACAGAAAATAGCGCTGCGCCATGGGCAGGCTCCTCGCTGGCTCGCAGGTCAGTACCATGCCATCAGCCTTGACCACATAGGTTTCCGGATCGATCTCGATGTGAGGCATCGCGCCGTTGAGGATCAGGCTCGTCTTGCGCAAATTTCCGCGGGTGTTTTCGACGGGTACTAATTTACGCGAAATTTTGAGCTTTTGGGCCAGGCCATGCGCCAGGGCCGTCTTCGACGTAAAAGTTAAGGACGTGCCGGTCCGTGCCCCGCCAAAACTTCCGAACATTGGGCGCCCATGCACGGGTTGCGGTGTCGGGATCGAGGCGTTGGGATCGCCCATCATCGCATAGGCGATCATACCGCCCTTGATGACGAGATCCGGCTTCACGCCGAAAAAAGCAGGCGTCCATAAAACAAGATCGGCGAGCTTGCCGGGCTCGATCGAGCCGATGTGACGCGAAACGCCATGAGTGATGGCCGGATTGATTGTGTATTTGGCAATGTAACGGCGCACACGGAAATTGTCGTTATTGCTCTTGTCTTCGGGGAGTGGTCCGCGCTGACGCTTCATCTTATCGGCTGTCTGCCAGGTGCGTGTGATCACCTCGCCGATGCGTCCCATGGCCTGACTATCCGAGGACATCATCGATAAAGCACCAAGGTCGTGCAGAATATCCTCAGCCGCAATGGTTTCCTTGCGGATACGGCTTTCGGCGAAGGCGAGATCCTCCGCAATGGAGGGATCGAGATGATGGCAAACCATCAGCATGTCGAGATGTTCGTCGAGCGTATTGACGGTGAAGGGCCGTGTCGGATTGGTCGAGGAAGGCAGGACATTGGGCAGGCCCGCGACTTTCATAATGTCGGGCGCATGGCCGCCTCCGGCGCCTTCGGTGTGGAAGGCATGAATGGTGCGCCCCTTGAAGGCGCGGATCGTGTCCTCGACGAAACCGGATTCGTTCAATGTATCCGTGTGGATCATGACCTGTATATCGTGATCATCAGCGACGGACAGGCAGCAGTCGATGGCCGCTGGTGTCGTGCCCCAATCCTCATGCAGTTTCAGGGCGCAAGCGCCCGCCTCGATCTGCTCGACGAGACCTTCAGATCTGGAGGCATTGCCCTTGCCGGCAAAACCGAGGTTCATGGCGAAACCGTCAGAGGCTTCGATCATCCGGGCAATATGCCAGGGTCCTGGCGTGCAGGTCGTCGCGAAAGTGCCTGTCGCTGGGCCGGTGCCCCCGCCGAGCATTGTCGTCATGCCCGAGGCCAAGGCCTCTTCAATTTGTTGAGGGCAGATGAAATGAATATGGCTGTCGAACCCGCCAGCGGTGAGAATGCGTCCCTCACCGGCAATGATTTCGGTGCCAGGGCCGATGATGAGATCGATGCCCGGCTGGACATCGGGATTGCCCGCCTTGCCAATGCCGATAATGCGCCCATCACGCAGCCCGACATCGGCTTTGACAATGCCCCAATGGTCGATGATCACGGCATTGGTGATAATTGTATCCGCCGCGCCCTCGGCTTTTGAGGCCTGGCCTTGTCCCATCCCGTCGCGAATGACCTTGCCGCCGCCAAATTTCACTTCCTCGCCATAAAGGGTGAAATCGCGTTCGATCTCGATGAAAAGCTCCGTATCGGCAAGGCGAACCTTGTCGCCCGTGGTCGGTCCAAACATGCCGGCATAAGCGGGGCGGGGTAGGGTGACGGCCATGCGAATCTCCGGTCTGCAGAAAAATGGGCTTTTAGGTCATAAATGACAATCGAATACCCGAGGTAACTTACGCTGATACCTCAATAAATGTCCGTCGATGCCTTTTTAGATTGGTATCATCATCTAAGGTCGATGTGGCCCAGGAAATCCCCTACCCACTCTTTTGTGAGAGGATAGGGGAGTTGTTTCTCCTGGTTAAACTTTTCTTCCCATGCTAGGTTACATGTAACTTAATATGGAGTGCTCTCATGGCCCCAGTACCAGAGCCCAAGCCGTCCCGCGTCAAGGTGCGTGAGCATCGTGAGCGCCTGCGCCGGCAGGGGTTACGCCCTATCCAGATCTGGGTGCCGGACGTGCGAGCGCCGGCCTTTCGCTCCGAAGCGCATCGCCAATCGCTGGCCGTTGCCACAGGGACCCAAGCGCGTGCAGATCAGGCGTTCATCGACGCGATTTCGGATTGGGGCGATGAATGAAGCGCGGTGAAATTTGGACGGTGGCTGGCGGCAAGGATTACGCTGGTAAACCGCGTCCGGTTGTCATCGTGCAAGACGATAGCTTTGATGCAACAGATTCGATCACCATTTGTGCCTTCACCACGGACGAGACCGAAGCGCCTCTGTTCCGGCTGCAGATAGCGTCGAATGAACGCAATGGATTGCGGATGTCCTGCCGGTTGATGGTCGACAAGATGACCACCGTCCCGAAATCCAAGGTCGGCCTGCAAATAGGGCGCTTGGATGATGAAGATATCCTGCGCCTCAATCAGGCCATGCTTGTTTTCCTCGGCTTAGCAGTTTCGCCACGAGCAGCCGTAAAGAATGAATAAGGGGATTTACATCGGTTCGCCACGTTCATAGAAGCGCGCCGGTCAGCTTTGACAGCACGCGGCCAGGAGTTGGCGCATCAATTCTATGGCGGGTGGAGAACGATGAAGATGGGAACTACGTCTACACTATTCCCCTTTATGACCCTCCAAAATACGGTTAAGGCCAAATGGCAGGATGCTGGATAGTGGGCCTCTCCCAAATAGCCGCTCAATTTCTACTATGCGCCTATCTCGGTCATTCTGCTGCCCCCATGCCGTTCGCCAGAAGCGGACATCGCCGGTGCCACGGTCAAGATGCGCTGATCTCTCTTGATCAACCTTGGTATTGAACGGCTATTTCCGTTATGGCGCACCACACTTGGAGGTAGCGATGGGTGTCAATCTACCGAGGGACACTACACTAGCCGGGTTTCGGCTGACACAGGTCAAGCAGGCATTAAAGGTGTATGCGCGAACTGGCCAAGAGGAGAACTTCTTCGAGGCGAAGTCATTCGCACCCTCGCGACTGGAAGCGGCTGCGCTCTACGAGGAAATGCTCGAGCGAAAGCTCATCGATCCGGAGGCCGTATCGCACGAGCACCATTTGACCGAGGCTGGGCTAGCGATTGCCGGTGGGAAAACGCGTCGTAGCCCGTTGCGCACAGCCCGCCGGGTTTTGGATGATCTACTGGCGCGTATTGAGCACATGAACGAGCAGTCGGCGCCGCTCAACCTTGTGGAGCGGGTCTGGCTGTTCGGATCGGTCATGCGTGGGCAGGCAACAGTCGGTGATATCGACCTCGCAATCGAGACCGCGCACAACCCGGCATTTGATGACGACGCATCACACTCGACTCGACTTCGTGAGTTGGTTGACCAAGCACCAGATCACCTCCTCTTCCTTCAGAAGCTATACTGGCATGAGGAGCGAGGCATCTTTGGCAAGCGCCGGCATCCGCT
Source organism: Beijerinckia indica subsp. indica ATCC 9039 (assembly GCF_000019845.1). Taxonomy (NCBI): domain Bacteria; kingdom Pseudomonadati; phylum Pseudomonadota; class Alphaproteobacteria; order Hyphomicrobiales; family Beijerinckiaceae; genus Beijerinckia; species Beijerinckia indica. The sequence continues at coordinate 1,197,029 of NC_010581.1, forward strand.
CCTCGCCGGTGCTCATATCGGTTCCGGCGAACTCCAGCGACTTGGAGTACCTTGCCAGTTGATCTTTGACCGAAGCAGGGGCGGCAGGGTTGACGACGAAGTAATCCCCCGACACCCAGACTCCCCGGGACGCAGCAACGAGATGAGCGCTCCAAGGGAATTGCCCGACCTCACGCCGCTTTCCTCGGTGCCTCGACCGATGGATGCTCGTTGGATGTCTGCACACAAGATCGACGGGAGCATCTCTCCCCACCGGCTATTCACTGAGCGGCGGACAGTCCCGGGTTCTGGCTCCTACGTGATGACCGATGACACCGAACTCCGCTGGCACGACTGGTGCCCGGCCTCGTTGAAAACCGGCGGCTATGACGGAGTGTCGAAGGTCCTTTTGAAGTATCAAGAAACCTGGTCCGACCCGAAGGGGCGGGACGCGGCATCCATGGTGCTGCGACGGGAGATTCGGGACCTTGAAACGGAGATCGAACTGCGTGTCGAGCTTTCCAACTTTGAGCGTCCACGTCGGCTGAAGCCAAGACCAGATCGTGCATTGGTTCATCTTTGCGGGATGGCGGCTATGATCATGTGCGGCGACATCCACCGCCAGACCATGCGTTTGAACGAACGCCAAGTACACAAGATGATCGTTATCGACGTTGATACGAGCGGATTACCCGACGAGATCCGAGAGACCGCACCGGTCTGGATCAAAAGTCTGCTGGAGGAGCTAGCACCTCCAGCGAGCTCGAACGAAGATAGTCACTCTGAGGTTGAACCCACCTGACCAAGTGGGAACCTTCCGCTTCGTGATCCCCCGTGCTGTTGCCTTTGCTATTGCAACGATGACGGCTCTCCAGCCTCCGGAAGGGATGGTCTCCGCCGTGAGGGCTTTGCGCCGCGTGTCGACCATAGAGATCAACTTGTCGCTTGTTGAAAGCAGAGCCGCCGATGGCCATTCTGGCCGAGTTTATCGCTATGCCAAAGCCGACAAGCCGCATCCAACGCATTGCGCCGCGATCGGCGAGGCGGCGCAGCAATGCATACGGGCCTGAAGGGCTTCTGTCGGTTGATCGAAATGTGAATCGGCGTCCAACTTTTGGACGCCGATTCACAGTCTAATGGCTGAAGGGGGATGAGGAGGCCTAACAGGGCTTCTCGTAAGATAACTGGGCGGGAGTACGCAGATATCAAAGCACCCTTCAAGGTGTAATCTAAAGTGTATACGATACACGGGCTGGACAAAAGTTATCAATAAAATCAAATATTTATATCAATTCTATGGCGGAGGGAGCGGGATTCGAACCCGCGATACGGTTTCCCGTATACACACTTTCCAGGCGTGCGCCTTCAACCACTCGGCCACCCCTCCGGATTTCGCTTGTTGGACGGTTTTGCGTCCTCGCGGCCCGTGCTCTTTGGGAGCAGCCTGGCGATGCGGTCAATCGCGAATGCGCCGCACTATAGCCAGCCGAAGGCGAAGCGCAAGCGGGGATTGTCTCTTTCTTGTTAGGTTTTTACGAGATGATGGGAGATCGTTGCTTGATCAGAACGGCAGATTGAAAACACGGCCTGGAATGAGTTCACCTCTTTCCACCGCACCAACCGCGATGATCACGTCGCCGCAGGCCGCATAGGCAGGTCCCTCAGTGGGGATGTCGTGGCCGCGCAGCAGAATGGATTGTCCGCGCCGCAGCTTTGCCGCGGTCGAGCGATCAACTGGAATGCGGGGCATTTCAGTCAGGCCGGCTTCGATGCCGCGCATGCCTTGCCTCTCCGCCGTACCTTCCACGAGGGAGGCAAGGGGGATGGCGTCGTCTTCGTGGAAGGGGCCAACACGCGTGCGCCGCAAAGCCGAGACATGGCCGTAGCAGCCGAGCAGACGGCCGAGATCGCGGGCGATGGCGCGCACATATGTGCCTTTGCCGCACCGTGCTTCCAAAACGGCTTCGTCCCCGTCCATGTTGACGAGATCGAGCGCGTGAATCGTCACGAGGCGTGGCGCAATATCTGGAATTTCTCCGTCGCGGGCCAGATCATAGGCACGCTCACCATTGATCTTGATCGCGGAATAGGCCGGAGGACGTTGCTCGATCGTGCCGAGAAAGCGCGGCAGCAAAGCAGTTAGTTCGGCGGGGGAGGGGCGTGCCTCGGATTGCAAGGTAATGCGCCCATCAGAATCATCCGTATCGGTTTCGGCGCCGAAGCGGATGGTGAACCGATAGGCTTTTTCCCCATCCTGGACATAGGGCACGGTTTTGGTCGCCTCGCCGAAGGCTACGGGCAGAATGCCCGAAGCCAAGGGATCGAGTGTGCCAGCATGGCCGGCTTTTTTGCCGTTGAAAATATGTTTCAGACGGGAAACGGCATGAGTTGAAGTCATTCCGATGGGCTTGTCGAGCACGACCCAGCCATTGACCTCGACGCGTTTGGAACGGGGAGCATTCATCGTCTTTGAAATCAACCTATCCATTATGAGATCGGGGCGAACTTAATCCGCCGCTTTCTGAGTCTCGGTATGAGTGGCGTCGAGATCGCGGCGCACTTGCGGTGAAGCCAGCAAGGCATCGATCTTATCGCCATAGTCGAAGCTCTCATCCGCCTTGAAGCGAATATCCGGCGCGAAACGCAGATGAATCCTTTGAGCGATTTCGCTGCGCAGGAATTTCTTGTGACGGTCAAGGGCCTCGATCACGCTGTTGATGTCTTTGCCGCCGAGCGGCATCACGAAGGCCGTCGCCAATTTGAGGTCGGGGCTCATCCGCACGTCGGGGACCGTGATGACATGACCCTCGAGAACCGGATCATTGACAATGGAACGGCTGAGGAGATCGGACAAAGTGTGGCGGATCAACTCAGCGACGCGCAACATGCGTTGCGATGGAGCGCCGCCTTGCTGATGATGGGCTCTGGACATGGAAGAAGCTCCCGTGTCGTCTCCAGCGCCGTGGCTTGGCCACGAACACATATGGAGAGGATTGTAGCGATTGACAGATTTTGGGCCTGAACTTGTCGGGGGATTGGAAGGCTTTCTTAAGAAACCGGCCTTATGAATGATCCGAGGATAGAACAGGCTCCAGCGATTCGAACCAAAAGGGTTCGCCAATGCTGAGCCAGCGGCGAAAAGACTCGACGCGGGCCCGAAATGATCTCACGCGAAAAGGGTCGGCCTCCTGCGTAAACTTGCGCTTTTTGGTATAGCAGCTTCAAACTATGCCGCGCCGTAAACGGTCTCGGCAATACAATTCTCTCGATGCGAAGTCTAGAGAGGATACGAAAAAAACAGCCGCGCTATCGAGTCGATTTAATCTATCAGAACTCACGGCTATGATTGCGTTCACGCCTTCTGATCATCTGGCCAATGTCTCTCCATACATGAAAAGCACAATGGATTGCTTTTAAGGTTAATGGCCGAAACTGCTTCCCGCCTCTCCAGGACACACGACAATGGTTAATGATCAATTAACCTCGCCATTGTGCTGTGACGCGCGGGAAGCGGAGTGACATCATCAGGTGCGAAGAGATCCCCTCGGAATGTAATGAGTTCAGGCGTTTCCGCCTGAACTCATTGTGTATCTTAAAGCGAACGTTTGATCTCGTGAACGTTATAGCACTCGATCACATCGTGCGGACGCATATCCTGATAGCTCTCGAAAGCCATACCGCATTCCTGGCCGGCCACCACTTCCTTGACCTCGTCCTTGAAGCGTTTCAGCGTCGAAAGCTTGCCTTCGTGGACGACGACATTGTCGCGGATCAGGCGGACATGAGCGCCGCGTTCGACACGGCCATCGGTCACGCGGCAGCCAGCCACCTTGCCGACCTTGGAAATGTTGAACACTTCGAGGATTTCGGCATTGCCGAGCATTTCCTCGCGGAGCGTCGGGGCGAGCAGGCCGGACATGGCCGCTTTCACATCATCCACGAGATTATAGATGATGTTGTAATAGCGGATTTCGATCCCTTGCTGCTCGGCGAGCGCGCGGGCTTCCTTCAGAGCGCGCACGTTGAAACCGAGAACCACGGCGCCGGCCGCTTGGGCGAGCGTAATATCCGATTCGGTAATGCCGCCGACACCCGCATGGATGATCCGTGCGGCGACCTCGTCGGTATTGAGCTTTTCGAGCGTCGCCACGACCGCCTCGACCGAGCCTTGCACGTCGCCCTTGATAACAAGCGGAAATTCCTTCCGGCCCGCATTCTTGAGCTGGCTCATCATATCGGCGAGCGAACCACGCGCCTGGCCGCCGCGGGCGGCCGCCTGCTCGCGGCGCTGACGCTCGCGATATTCGGTGATCTCTCTCGCGCGCGCCTCGGTCTCGACCACGGCGACGCGATCACCGGCTTCGGGCGAACCCGAAAAGCCCAGAACTTCAACCGGCATGGAGGGGCCGGCCTCGCTGCGCGTCGCGCCCTTGTCATCGATCAGGGCACGCACGTGACCCCAATGCGTGCCGCCAACGATAATATCGCCGACCCGCAACGTGCCGCGCTGCACCAGAACCGTCGCCACCGGCCCGCGTCCCTTGTCGAGCGAAGCCTCGATGACCGTGCCTTCGGCCGCCCGGTCGGGATTGGCCTTGAGGTCAAGCAATTCGGCCTGCAGGGCGATGAGGTCCAGCAATTTATCGAGATTGATCTTCTTGGTCGCAGAAACCTCGACTTCCAGCGTGTCGCCGCCAAGCGATTCGACCTGAACTTCATATTGCAGCAGTTCCGAGCGAATACGTTCCGGTTTGGCGTCCGGCTTGTCGATCTTGTTGATTGCCACGATGATCGGCACGCCGGCGGCGCGGGCATGGGCGACGGCCTCGGCGGTCTGCGGCATGACGCCGTCATCGGCCGCAACGACCAGCACGACAATATCCGTCACCTTGGCGCCACGGGCACGCATGGCGGTGAAGGCGGCGTGGCCGGGCGTGTCGATGAAGGTGATCGGCGACCCATTCGGCGCGGTGATCTGATAAGCACCGATATGCTGCGTAATGCCGCCGGCTTCGCCGGAAACAACATTGGCGTGGCGGATGGCATCGAGCAGCGAGGTCTTGCCGTGATCGACGTGGCCCATGATGGTCACGACCGGCGGCCGTGGCACCAGATGTTCCTCGACATCGACCGTATCGAACAGACCTTCCTCGACATCGGATTCGGCCACGCGTTTCACGGTGTGGCCCAGTTCTTCAGCAATGAGCTGCGCCGTATCGGCATCGATCACATCGGTGATCTTGGCCATCTGGCCTTGCTTCATCAAAAGCTTGATCACATCGACGCCGCGTTCCGACATGCGGTTGGCGAGTTCCTGGATGGTAATCGTCTCGGGCAGGATCACCTCGCGGGAGAGTTTTTCCTTCACCTCGTTGACATGGCCACGCAGACGCTGCTGACGCCGGCGGAAGGCCGCGACGGAACGCGTCCTTTCTTCTTCCTCCCCGCCGGTGGCTGTTGCAACGGTCAAGCGGCCACGGCTTTTTGGCTCGGCGCCCTTGGTCGGCCGCGGCGGCACGATGACCTTGGTCGGCATTCCAGGCCGGCGAATGACGCGTTTGGTCTCTTCCTCGTCGGTCACGGCGGCGCGCCCGCTCGGGGCTGCTGCGGCAGGAGCGGCGGCGGTTGCCGTCATCACGGGTTTGCGGGCGACGGAGGGGCTGGCGGCGGGAGCCGGCTCGCCACCGCTGAGGCGGCGCTTGGCTTCCTGCTCGGAGCGGCGCTTGGCTTCCTGTTCCTGCAAACGGCGTGCATCTTCCTCGGCCTTGCGGGCCTCGGCGGCGGCGCGTTCCTCGCGTTCGCGCGCTTCTCTTTCCTCGCGGGCTTTGGCTTCGGCGGCGGCCCGTTTACGATCTTCTTCCTCACGGATGCGGGCGCCCGACAAAGCTCGGGCGCGCGCCTCGCGCTCTTCGTCTGTCAGGGAGCGCAGGACAACGCCGGTCGGTGTGCGCGATGAACCAGATTCGCCACGGCCCGGCCCCCCGCGTCCACCGGATTGATTGCGTTGCTGTCCACCTGATCTTTGCCCGCCACCGGTTTGTGGGCGCTGAGCCGGAGAAGCAGCTCCGCGTTGAGGCGTGGCAGTGGCCTGTTTGGCGGCACCCGTCGCTGGACGCGGCCCAGCGGCCACGGGGCGGGGACCTGTCGTTTGTGATGCGGAAGCTTGCGCAGCAGGCGCAGTCTGAACGGGTGCTGTTTGGATCGGTTTTGCCTGAGAAACGGGCGCGGGAGCCGGCTTGGGAGCGGCTGGCGCAGCAGATGTTGATGGAACAGGTGCGGATGGGGCAGGCACAGGCGGGACCGGTGCTGGCGCGGCTTGCGCAGCGATCGGAGCGGGTACTGGTTCTGCCTTGGGTTGCGCAGGCGGAGTCGCGGCAGTGGGCGCTGCGGGTGCGGGCTGGGCGCTCGGCGGTGCCACTTCCGCCCGCGGGGCAGGCGGGGGAACATTAGGCACGGCTGCCGCAGGCGGCGTCGTTGGAGCGGCTGTCGGATTAGGCGCTGCGGGACGCTGCGCCGGTGGTGGCGCCGTTACAGTGGCGGCGGGTGCGGGCGTGGGGGCCGCCTCGCGGGCAGGATGCCCGTCTCCGCCGGGTCCGATGGGGCGGCGCTTTACCTTCTCGACCACGACCGCTTTGCTGCGGCCGTGCGGGAAGCTCTGGCGCACCGTCCCGGCCTCGACCGGCCGCTTGAGCGACAAGGTCTTAGTCGGCGTCACGCTCAAAGTATTCTCGCCCGAATTCTTCGATTCACTCATCAGTCTTGCGTCCCGGGGCCGCGCCCATTCAAATTCATACCGCCGACAAATTCATTTCATGTCCGTCACGCTGAAACTCATTCTCGAGCTTGCATCCGCCCGATTAAAATATTTCAGCCTCGGGGAATTCGCCGACCTCGCCTTGAAAGCCAGTTGAAATCCAGTTCGGAAAAATCGCTCACGTTTGCTGGTTCGGCTCGACCCCTTCATTCAAGGCTTTGTCACTCGCCATTGCTTCGTTTGAAAGCTCTTCAAACATTCCATCTGGAGCTGTTTCCAGACTTGCCTCCGAGATCCCATCGGCAATCGCGTCCATCCGGTAGCGTTCCAATCTCTGACACCGTTTGAGAAAAGCCTCGCTTGCCGGACCCATTGCCAGCGCAGCATGTATCACATTTGTCCGCCCTAATGCCAAATCCAATTGAGCAGATGTAAAGAGTTTGATCTGAGGAATGGCAAATTCCTGGCCAAAGCGCCGATGTAAGCTTTGACCGAGCTTGCGCCGACCATCCTCACCGCCATCGCAGGCATGGATCAGGCCAGCCGGCTCACCGCTGGCGAGCAAGGTTTCGACCTTGCCAAAACCGCAGACGACAAGCCCGGCTTTATTCGCGAGGGAAAGCGCCTGCAGGCAATCTTGCTCCAAAAGCACTGCGATTTGTGCCTCGAGCGTCTCGGAAACCGTCACTTGAGCCTTGAATCCACGGGAGAAAGCGCGTTTGCGGACGGCTTCCGCCACGGCTTTGGCGGAAGCCGTGACATAGACGCCGCGCCCCGGCAGTTTGCGCCTGATATCGGGCACTACCTCCGCCTGCGGCCCGACGACGAAACGGATCATATCGTCTGGCGCGCCTTTGGCGCGGGTAATGATGCAGGTGCGCTCTGGTCCGTCGGCGGTTTCGGCGCGCAAGGCTTTCCCCAAGGATTACTCCTGTTTGTGAAGGTTTTCTAGATCATCGGATCCATTCCGATCAGTTGCATAACAGTTTAAATTCAGTCAGCGCTTTCGCTTTGCGTCTCGGCTTCGGCGAAAGTCTCTTGTTCGGGTTCGGAGGCTTCGGGCAGGGCATCGATCCAGCCGGCTTTCACCCGCGCCTTCATAATAAGACCCTCGGCTTCCTCGCGCGACACTTCAAATCCGTCAAGAATGCCTGGATGGCGTGTGGTTTCGCCATCCTTGCGCTCGCTCCAGCCGACGAGATCGTCGGTGGCGCAGCCGGCGAGATCCTCGACGGTCTTGATATCGTTTTCACCAAATTTCACGAGCATGGCATTGGTCAAACCGTCGATCTCGAGCAGATCGTCGGAAACACCGAGCTCGCGCCGGCGCGTTTCATGTTCAGCCTCGATGCGGGCGAGGTAGGCATTGGCGCGGGCCTGAATCTCAGCCGCCGTTTCCTCGTCGAAACCTTCGATCACCGCAAGTTCGGAAGGTTCGACGAAAGCAAGTTCCTCGACCGAACGGAAGCCTTCCGAGGCAAGCAATTGGCCGACCACTTCATCAACGTCGAGCGCACCCATGAACATGGCGGTACGCTCGGTGAATTCCTTCTGGCGGCGGGCCGATTCCTCAGCCTCGGTCAAAATGTCGATATCCCAGCCGGTCAATTGCGAGGCAAGGCGGACATTCTGGCCACGACGGCCGATTGCTAAGGATAATTGGTCATCCGGAACCACGACTTCAATACGCGCTGAATCCTCGTCGAGCACGACCTTGACGACTTCCGCCGGCTGCAAGGCATTGACGATGAAGGTGGCGGCATCGGGCGACCAGGGAATGATGTCGATCTTCTCGCCCTGCAATTCATTGACGACCGCCTGAACGCGCGAGCCGCGCATGCCGACGCAGGCACCGACCGGATCGATCGACGTATCGCGCGAGATGACGGCGATCTTGGCGCGCGAGCCTGGATCGCGCGCCACGGCCTTCACCTCGATCACGCCGTCGTAGATTTCAGGCACTTCCTGACGGAACAGCTTGGCCATGAATTGGGGATGCGTGCGGGAGAGGAAAATCTGGGGTCCGCGCTGCTCGCGCCGCACGTCATAGACATAGGCACGCACGCGATCGCCGGGGCGGAACACTTCGCGCGGGATCATCTCGTCGCGCCGGATGGTCGCCTCGCCACGCCCGAGATCAATGATGACATTGCCATATTCGACGCGCTTGACGACGCCGTTGACGATATCGCCAATGCGGTCCTTATATTCCTGATATTGCCGATCGCGCTCGGCCTCGCGCACCTTCTGAACGATCACCTGCTTCGCCGATTGGGCGGCGATGCGGCCGAAGTCGAAGGGCGGCAGGGTTTCGGCGATCCAGTCGCCAAGTTCGGCGGCGGGATTCTTCTTGCGGGCCTCCGCGAGGGTGATCTGCACCGCGTCATTATCGATCTCATCGACGACATGCAGCAATCGCGAGAAGCGGATTTCTCCGGTCTTCGGATTGATCTCAGCGCGCACTTCGGTCTCCTGACCGTAGCGCGAGCGCGCAGCTTTCTGGATCGCGTCCTCCATGGAGGCCAGGACGATCTGCCGGTCGATCGATTTCTCTCGCGCGACGGCATCGGCGATTTGCAGAAGCTCGAGCCTATTGGCGCTCACAGCCATGTTTATCTCTCCTATTTGGGCGCGGGCTTGCGGGGCATGTCGTGTCCGGATCTCGAAGAACCCGTGTCGCTTTTTCGTGCCGCTTGCGATGCCAAATGCGGTTTCTGGGCAGGACCGCGCTCGCCGGTCTTGCTCTTCTTGAATTCGGTCCTGACGCCGGCCGGCACAAGGGGTTTGGCACGAGCGCTTATCGGATTTTGAGCCGGATTATGCTCAGGATTTTGCGTTTTGTGGCGGGGAGCGAAACGGCCCGGTCCCCGCCGTGGCGGCGCGGGCTCCTCCTGCTCCTCGTCTTGCTCTTCGTTATTACCGTCATCTCCCTCCCGCGCGGCCTTGGCGGCCCGCAAGGCTTGGCGAATGAGATCCTCGGTCAGGACCAAACGCGCTTCGTGGAGATCGTCCAGCGGGAGCAGGACTTCGGTCTCCTCCTCCGGTTTGGCATCGGTACGGGTGAGGCGCAGGGCTCCCTTGCTTCCCCCGATCGGGGAGGAGGCTTCGATCGGCCCGATGGTGCCGCGAAATCTCTTGCGTCCCGCAAGACCCGTTTTCAACTCGACGCGGACTTCCTGGCCGAGCGCCCTTTCGAAATCCGAGAGCCTGACCAGCGGCCGGTCAATACCGGGGGACGAAATTTCGAGATGATAGGCCTGTTTGACCGGATCTTCGACATCGAGCACGGGCGACAGGGCTTCGCTGACGCTTTCGCAAGCCTCGACATCCATCGTGCCATCGGGCCGTTCTGCCATGATCTGCACCGTAGTGCCGTTCTGCCCGGAAATTTTCACCCGCACGAGACGCAGGCCGAGATCGGCGAGGACGGGCGCGGCGAGCACGGCGACACGGGCGGCGATCCCGCTCTCCTGCAGGAGCCGGGGCTCATGCAAGGCGGCATCGGGCGAAAGGGGCTGCTGTCCAACCTGTGCCGAAGGGGGCTGTACTTTGCCGTCGAGATCCAAACGCGATCAAGTCCTATAAGTGTGAGGAGTGCGACGCCTTCAAGAGGAAGAGTCACCGAGCTCCATGATCATAGTGAAGGGCACCGCTTGATCCCGTGAGGGAAACCCCTCTTCGGGGCCGCTGCTTTGGTGCCGGTTTCCCGAAACATTCGTTTCGGTGAAAAAGACGGTGCGCCCGCCAACTATACAGCAGTTTTCGCTTCTGTACGACGCGAAACGTGTGGTTTGGTTGGAGGTCGCGTCCCCTTTTATGACCACCCCTTTGTGACCCGCGTTTCTTGAACCAACCAAACGAACCAATCGGCGGGACATAAAAAAGAGCGGGTCCAGCAAAGAACCCACTCTAAAAAGAGGCTAAAATTATCTAATCAAATCATAATAGGAAGTACAGTAACCCTTATAAGGGTTGAAACGGGTCATTGCAAGAAAATTTCCTGCTTGATTTGCATGGATCTTGCTCAGCTTCCGCATTTCAAGGCGACGAGCGCTTTTGGGGTCCATTTGATGCGTCTATAAAAGCTGTGCGCGCTCCGGCCATGCCGACCTTGGGGAAACTTGTCGTGAGCCCCCGTCTATGTCTTGTTCGCGCGCAGTTCCAGGATCATATTTTGAAGATCTCCTGGAAAAATCATGGGAGATGAGCGGTCCGTGGGAGCATTGTGCTCCCACTTTTGTGAACACCTCGAATCGATTCTGAAAATGATTCTTTTTCCGGCGCGATGCATGAGGTGTTGATGCTGTAACCCTGTCCAACTCCGGCCTTGAACCGGACGTTTGGGAGAAATTCATGTTCATCCAGACTGAAGCCACACCCAATCCCGCAACTTTGAAGTTCCTTCCAGGCCGGCCCGTCATGCGGCTTGGCACGCTCGATATTCGTGAAGCCGATGGCGCCAAGAAATCGCCTCTTGCAGAAGCGCTTTTCGCGCTCGAGGGCGTCTCCGGTGTCTTCTTTGGCTCCGATTTCATTTCGGTGACGCGGCAGCAGGGGGACTGGCAGGACATCAAGCCGGCGGTGCTCGGCGCGATCATGGAGCATTATCTCTCCGGTGCGCCGCTTCTGACGGATGAAGCTGATCTGCAGCCGCAAAATGATGGCGAAGAATTTTACGCCGAAGCCGATGCGCATACGGTCGCGACCATCAAACAATTGATCGAATCGCATGTGCGTCCGGCCGTCGCCAAGGATGGCGGTGATATCAAGTTCCGCGGCTTTCGCGAGGGAACCGTCTATCTGGCCATGAAAGGGTCCTGCTCGGGTTGCCCGTCATCGTCCGCGACCTTGCGGCATGGCGTGCAGAATCTCCTGAAACATTATGTGCCGGAAGTGGTGAGCGTCGAGCAGATCTGATCCGTCGCCAGGCGGCTTAACAGTCTCGGGCGGAAGAGGGGCAATGCGCGCGCTCTCCGCCCGTTCTTTCAAAACGCTGGCTCTTTTCGCGCGATATGCGTTAGACTTGGCGCGTTATCACGAGAATCGGGCATGAACAGCGCAGCATGAAAATTCTGGCCATCGATACCGCGCTTCCCGCTGTCTCCGCCTGTGTCCTCGATACTGACGATCTGAACCCTGAATCGTTTGAATCGATCCCCATGGAACGCGGCCATGCCGAGGCTCTCCTGCCCTTGATCGATCGGGTCATGGCGCGGGTCGAGGGCGGTTTCGCGTCTATCGATCGTGTTGCCGTTACTGTTGGACCCGGCTCCTTCACGGGCCTGCGGGTTGGCATTGCAGCGGCGCGCGCCATTGGGCTTGCCTGCCGTGTTCCAGTAATTGGCGTCTCGACCCTGGCAGCTCTTGCGGCTCCGCTTATTCTAGCCGATCAGCCGGGAATGGTGGGCGTCGCGATCGATGCGCGTCACGACCAGGTTTATTTTGCCGGTTTCGGCGCGGATGGCCGCGCGTTTCTGCCGCCGCGAATCATGAGTGTCAGGGATGTCGCCCGCGCACTCGGCAATGGTCCGGCGCGGCTCGCCGGCTCCGGTGCCGCTTTTGTCGCGCAAGAAGCGCGTGCCAAGGGTTTGAATGTCGAGATCGTCGGCAATAGCGTGACGCCCGACATCGCTTATGTGGCACGTCTGGGCCTGATCGCTGATCCGGCGCATGCGCCGGCCCGCCCGGTCTATTTGAAACCGGCGGATGCCAAGCCGCAGCAGTCCAAAACCATTCCTCTCGCGGAATCGGCCGGCGAGTTGCAAACCGGCACGGGGCCTGCCGTGACTGCCGATGAGGGCGGGGAAGCCGGTTCCGCGCCGCCGGCGGCCGCGATCGATTAAAATGTTGATCAACCCGGGTGAGATCAGGCGGCTCGACGCGACGGCGGCTCTGGCCTGTGCGGCGATTCATGAGACGGGTTTCCTGCATCCCTGGCCGGAAACGGAATTTTCGTCTCTCTTGCAATCGCCGCAAGTGTATGCGGAAGGGATATTCCTCGCCGGGGAAGCACAGGAGCCGATAGCTCTCGCGGGTTTCGCACTGTCGCGGCTCGCCTTCGACGAGGCCGAGATCTTGACGATCGCCGTTGCGCCGGCCTTGCGTGGCCGGGGTCTTGGTCACGCTGTTCTCTCAGCCCATCTCGCGGATTTGGCGGCTGCTGGAGCGGCCATGCTGTTCCTCGAAGTCGATGTGGAGAATAAGCCGGCGCGTGCGCTTTATGCGCGGCAGGGATTTCGGCAAGTCGGCGAGCGCAAGGCCTATTATCGCAAGGCCGATGGAAGTTTCTCGACTGCATTGATTTTGCGCAAGGATTTCAGCGAGCCCGTGGCCTGAACAGAAGATTGCGTTCCGTCCTCAAATTTTCTCAGCATCGCGAAAATTTGAGAGCGTTTCGACCGCGAGCGTATGCTTCAGGCAAGCTCTTTTCGTTCAAAGGGAATAGAAAACGTCTCAGGGCATGAGGCCATTCTTGACCGTTGGTATGAGGACGGCATTGCGCGAGAGCTTATACAGTCATGAAAAGGTCGATGCCGAGATTTTGCCTGTCCTTATCCTTATCCTTGGTCGTGGCGCTTATCGCCGCCTCGCCGGCGTTTGCCAGCCTCAAGATCGGAACGCGGGCACCAGATTTTACGGTTCCGGCGGCACGGGCTGGGCAAGTCTTCACCTTTTCCCTGGCTGAGGCTTTGCAGCGCGGACCAGTGGTTGTTTATTTTTATCCAGCCGCTTTCACGTCGGGCTGCACCGTGGAGGCGCATGATTTCGCCGAGGCGATGAACGATTTCGAGGCCCTGGGCGCGACTGTCATCGGCGTCTCGCATGATGCGATCGATACGCTCTCCAAATTTTCCGTCAGCGAATGCCGCGGCAAATTCCCAGTGGCGGCGGATGTGGATCAGGCCGTTATGAAAAATTACGATTCCGTTCTCATCCGTAATCCGTTGCTGGCCGAGAGAACCTCATACGTCATCGCGCCGGATGGAACGATTCTCGCTGTCTATAGTAATTCCGATCCGAGTGAACATGTCGGCAAGATGCTGGCGGCGCTCAAGGCATGGAAGGCGAAAAGCCCTGTTCCCTGAATGAATGACTGGATTGGACTGTTTTGGGAAAATGGCCTAAGATAAATTTTGTGAGAAAGTGCTCGGCCTCTGGATGAGGCAAAGCAGTGAGGCCTGAGAGAAAGGCCTAGGGCAAAAGCGCGTGGAATATAAAGGTAAGGCCGAGCCCTCGGCGATTGCGGGGATGATGTCTGGCTTTAATGATTCGCCGGTGCCTGAATCCGCCGAAAAGGCAGACGGGCTTCTATCGCAAGAGCGCGGTACGCAAGATCCATTGGTGAACACGCGAAAACTTTTCGTCAAATCCTATGGCTGTCAGATGAACGTCTATGACGCGGAGCGCATGGCCGATCTTCTGGCACCTGAAGGCTATGCCGAAACCAGCGCGCCGGAGGATGCTGATCTCGTCATCCTCAATACTTGCCATATTCGCGAGCATGCAGCGGAAAAAGTCTTTTCTGAACTCGGCAAATTGCGCCTTCTCAAGGCCGAGCAACAAGCCGCCGGGCGGCCGGTCAAGATCGTTGTCGCGGGTTGTGTTGCTCAGGCAGAGGGTGAGGAAATCCTGCGCCGGCAAAAGGCGGTGGATCTCGTCGTCGGGCCACAGAGCTATCACCGCTTGCCCGATCTTCTGCGCCGCGTGGCGCATACACCGGGCCTGGTCGACACCGAATTTCCCGCCGAGGACAAATTCGATCATCTTGTGGCCCCCCAGCCTGAAAAGATCGCCGAGCGCGGAGTCGGCGCTTTCGTAACCGTGCAGGAAGGGTGCGATAAATTCTGCAGCTTCTGCGTCGTGCCCTATACGAGGGGCGCCGAGACATCGCGTCCGGTGGAAGCGATTTTGGCCGAGGTTGAGACCCTGATCGCTTCTGGCGTTCGCGAGGTGACGCTGATCGGGCAAAACGTCAATGCCTATCACGGATTTGATGCTATGACCGGCGCGCCGGCTTCGCTCGCGAGCCTCATGGCCCGCGTCGCCGCCATGCCAGGACTCTTGCGCATTCGGTATACGACCAGCCATCCCAATGACATGGGCGAGGATCTGATCGCCGCGCATCGCGATATTCCGGCGCTCATGCCTTTCCTGCATCTGCCGGTGCAATCCGGGTCGGACAAGATCCTCGCGGCGATGAATCGCCGCCATAAAGCCGGTGATTATCTCGAACTCATCGCCTCGATCCGCGCAGCGCGTCCCGACATTGCACTTTCTTCGGATTTTATCGTCGGCTTTCCCGGCGAGACGGAGGCTGATTTCGAGGCGACGCTCGCGCTGATTGAACAGGTCGGTTTCGCCAGCGCTTTTTCGTTCAAATATTCACAACGCCCAGGAACGCCCGGCGCCGATCGGCCAGATCAAATCGACGAGGATGTAAAAGCTCAAAGGCTCGCCAGGCTTCAGGCCTTGCTCGAAGAGCAAAGACAGGCATTCAACAAGGCTATGATCGGACGTGTCCTGCCAGTGCTGTTTGAAAAGCCCGGCCGGCATCCGGGGCAGATCGCGGGCAAGACGCCTTATCTTCAAGCTCTGTATGCGGAAGGTGACAAAGCTTTGATCGGAACGGTGCAACCAGTTGAAATTCTGGAAGCTGGCCCCAATTCCTTCCATGGCCGCCTTCTTGCGCGGGAGACAGGCCAGGAATCGGCACAAGGGCAGGAATCGGCACAAGGGATGGAGCGAATGGAGCAAAATGCTCGGGCTTGGGAGGTGCCGGTTTGAGATTCTCCGACCGATCCGCTTCTCTCCCACGCGGCGAGGCCAAGCGGCAAATGCCGGCCCTTCCTTCAGGAGAGCCGACGGCCGAGATGACCCTCGCCTTTGACGATAATCGTTATGCCTTATTGGTCTTTGGCCAATATGACCAGAACATTGCCAAGGTTGAACGCCGCCTGGGTGTCAGCGCTCATGCCAATGGCAATCATATTACCATCAAGGGGCCGCAAGGCGCTTGTGAGCAGGCCCGCCGCGTGTTCGAATCGCTTTATGCGCGGGTCAAGCTCGGCCATCCGATCAGCCTTGGTGATGTCGATGGCGCGATCGAGGAAGGCGTGGTGCAAGGCAGCTTGTTTCCAGGCGAGAGCGAGGTCGGTCGCCCGGTTTTTGAACAGATCGCGACGCGGCGACGTGGCCCGGTGCGCGCCCGCACGGCCGCCCAGGATTATTACTTGCGAACTTTGAAACAATCGGAGCTGGTTTTCGCCGAGGGACCGGCCGGCACGGGCAAGACGTGGCTCGCCGTGGGTTTTGCTGTGTCTCTCCTCGAACAAGGCCGTGTCGATCGGCTGATCCTGTCGCGGCCTGCCGTCGAAGCGGGTGAGCGTCTGGGCTTTCTGCCGGGCGATATGCGCGACAAGGTCGATCCTTATCTGCGGCCGATCTTCGATGCCTTGAATGATTTCATGGACCCTCGCCTCCTGGAGCGGGGCATGCAGACTGGTATGATCGAGGTGGCGCCGCTTGCCTTCATGCGCGGGCGCACTTTGAGCAATGCCTGCGTCTTGCTCGACGAGGCGCAGAACGCGACCTCGATCCAGATGAAGATGTTTCTGACGAGACTGGGTGAAAATTCGCGCATGATCGTCACCGGCGATCCGACCCAGACCGATCTGCCGTCCACGCAGAAATCCGGCCTGAGCGAGGCGATCAACCTTTTGTCGGAGCTTGAAGGCGTGGGGCACGTCGTTTTTCGCGAAGGCGATGTCGTGCGGCATGATCTGGTGCGCCGTATCGTCGGCGCTTATGAAGCCGCGTCGCGCGGCGACAACGAGTCGGCAAGACCCATCGGGAGAGCATGACCCGGGAGAGTTTATCATGGTACCGCTGATCGATATCGCGGTCGAAAGTCCCCGCTGGACCGAAGCGGGAAATGAGGGAGAGGACCCGCTTTCTCTCGACGCGCTCGTCGAGGCGGCGATCGGTGCCGCCGTGGCGCGCGCCGGGATCGCTTTGCATGCGGAGGCGGAAGTCAGCCTGCTCTTTTGCGACGATGCCTTCATTCGGGGCTTGAACCACCAATGGCGTGGCCTCGATAAGCCGACCAATGTCCTGTCCTTTCCGAGCGATGAGGACCTTGAGGACGCGCGGCTTCTTGGTGACATTATCATTGCCTTTGAAACCTCGGCTGGCGAGGCCAAAGCGGAAGCCAAGAGCTTGGCCGCCCATGTGTCGCATCTTGTCGTGCATGGCTTTCTGCATCTCATCGGCTATGACCACGAGGAGGCAGAAGAAGCCGAAGAAATGGAAAGGATGGAGCAAGTGATCCTGGCGGATCTCGGCATTGCCGATCCCTATCATGGCACCGCGCCCGTGGCGCCGGGGGGTGAAGCACAGGTGCCGAACGAGGCATTGGAAACGAGCGGGAAGCGCCAAGACCATTCGCTTGGTGAGATTCTCCCAGGGGGAATGTCGAGGCGGCTGGCAGGATCATGAGTGAACGCGACACCTATGCGGCAGGTGAAAATGCCGTGCCTGATCGGGGCGGGCAGGGCCAACGGCCCAATCTGATTGATCGCTTGCGCCTTTTGTTCGGTCTCGGTGGCCCGACGATCCGCGATGAATTGCAGGAGGCCTTGAGCGATACGGCCACCGACGCAGAAATTTCACCGCAACAGCGGACCATGCTGAAGAATGTCCTCGGTCTGCATGAGGTGCGGGTCGAAGATGTCATGGTGCCGCGCACTGATATTATCGCCGTCTCGCTCGACTCGACCCTTGCCGAGGTCCTGGATCTGTTCCGTTCCGCTGGCCATTCTCGTCTGCCCGTGCATGGCGACACGCTCGACGATCCACGCGGTATGGTCCACATCCGCGATTTCGTCGATTATCTTGCCGGTCTCGCCTTGCCTGAAACCGAGACGGTCCCGTCTCATGCCGACAAAACGCCGCCGGCGGTGGTGAAGACGCTGGCCGGCCCGTATAAGCTCGATATTGGCGCGACGACATTGGCCGAAGCCAAGATCCTGCGGCCCGTTTTGTTCGTGCCCCCCTCCATGCCGGTCCTTGATCTGCTCGTGAAAATGCAGGCGACCCGCACGCATATGGCGTTGGTCATCGACGAATATGGCGGGACAGACGGTTTGGCCTCGATCGAGGATATTGTCGAAATGATTGTCGGTGATATCGAAGACGAGCATGATTTGGAGGAAAGTCCTAAAATCGAAGCGACGGAAGACGGCGCTTTCATCGTCGATGCGCGCGCCGATCTCGAGGAAGTCGGTGCCGTGACGGGGATCGACTTTGAGGCGATGGATGTCACAGAGTCTTTCGATACGCTCGGGGGGCTGATCACCGCCATGATGGGGCATGTGCCCGTCCGGGGCGAAATGATCGAAGAAGGGACGCTCAGTTTCGAAATTCTCGACGCCGACCGGCAAAAGATCGAACGCATCAAGATTTATGGCGCGCCGGGCGGGCGCGTTGGCGAGGAAACAGGCTACGTCGCAGAGAAAGGCAAAGCGTGAGCCGGCGGCCCTCATGATGCGGTTTTTATCCCGCATCCCGGGCCTGACAGGCTGGCGGCGTCATGGGCTTGCCTTTGGCGCTGGCGCGAGCGGTGCGCTGGCCATGGCGCCCCTCGATATTGCGCCGGCGATGATTGTGGCGATGTCTGCGGCGCTTTTATTGATCGACGGTGCGGGACCGCCACGCTCGCGGCCTCCATTTGTCCAGACTGGCCCTGCGGCCTCCCGGAAAACGGAGCTGAAAAGCGCCTTTGTCGCTGGTTGGTGGTGGGGAACTGGCTATTTTCTGGCTGGTCTTTGGTGGCTCGGCGCTGCTTTCCTGGTCGAGGCGGATGAATTCGCCTGGGCCTTGCCGCTCGGCGTGGTCGGCCTACCGATGGCACTCGCCATTTTTCCAGCCCTCGGCTTCGTCCTTGCCCGTCTCGTGTGGATACCGGGACTTGGCCGGCTTTTCGCTCTGGCCGCGGGGCTTGGTCTCTCGGAATGGCTGCGTGGTTGGATCTTTACCGGCTTTCCCTGGAATCTTTATGGCATGGCGCTCGGCGATCATCTTCTGCCCGCGCAAATGGTCTCGCTCGTCGGCATTGAGGGGCTGACTATTCTCACCATTCTGCTCTGCGCCGCTCCTGCGCTTTGCCTGGCTTCGAAACCTTGGGGCCTGCAGAGCGGAAACGGCCGTCTTGGGGCGCTGGCGCCGATCCTTGTAGCCGGGACTGGGATGGGGCTTATTCTTCTCTTCGGCTTCGTCCGTTTGTCTCTTAATCCAACGCGTTTCGTCGACAAGGTCGAACTGGCGATCCTGCAGCCCAATCAGCCACAAGGGCCCAGTTTCACGATCGACAATAAATCAGCCATTCTGGCGCATTATCTCAGCCTGTCCGCGCCGGTGATGGAGGCCGCCCGGAAAGACGACGTGGCGCGCGTGTTGATCTGGCCGGAATCGGCTTTTCCTTTCATTTTATCGCGCGATCAGGAAGCTTTGTCGCTTATAGGATCGCGGCTTTCGCCGAATCTTTGGCTGGCGACGGGTGCCGCTCGGCTTGATACGGACGGGGAGCCGCATTATTTCAACTCCCTGCAAGTGATCGGGGAGGGTGGTCTCCTTCTCGATAATTACGACAAGATTCACCTTGTTCCCTTCGGGGAATATCTACCCCTCGAAGCCATGTTGCGGCGGTTTGGCTTGCATCATTTCGTCCATGTGCCTGGCGGTTTCACCGCGGGCACGGCGCGCAGGCCTCTCTTTGTGCCGGACCTGCCGGCCGTGGCGCCGCTGATTTGCTACGAGGCGATCTTTTCCGGTGCGGTCATGCCCGACGAAGGAGCTGAACGCCCGGGTGTGCTGCTCAATGTGACCGATGACGTGTGGTTCGGCCAGACCGCGGGACCCTACCAGCATTTTGCTCAGGCACGCTTGCGTGCGATCGAGGAAGGTCTGCCGCTGATCCGTGGCGCCAATACCGGCATTTCCGCGATCGTCGATCCTGTGGGGCGTGTCATCGCCAGTTTGCCGCTTGGTGCCGAGGGGCTGTTGCGGGGGCCGTTGCCGGAACCGATCTCGCCACCGCTCTTTGCGCTTTATCCACGCGTCATGCCCTGGCTCGTAAGGCTTTTGGTTTTTGGGACTGGCTTGTGGCTGTTCCTCGTCTCGCACCACCGACAATGAACGGGTGCCGTGCATTCCACTTGACAGAGAGCGTGGCGGAACTCGAAAAAGCCTATATTTAAATACAATGGTATGTATATTTTACTCGTCACAGGATAAACTAATTTCTTTATTGCGAACAATCCGGATAGGAGAATCGCATTTATTACAGTATGTAACGCGAATCATGCACGGCTGTGGGGGCCATAGTGATGAGATTCGAAGGAAGATATAAACAAAAACGAGAGAACTCATTACTGATTCAACTTAAGCGTACATGCATCGAGATCATCGGGAGGGCAAGCAGAAATAGATCGGATACTCGTTTTTTAGAGTATCAAACCAGAAAGTGTTCCCACTTTTTGGATAAGTTTTGAGTGTTTTCAAAAAGTTACGGCATATTGCCGGAAGTC
This sequence comes from Beijerinckia indica subsp. indica ATCC 9039, assembly GCF_000019845.1. Classification (NCBI taxonomy): domain Bacteria; kingdom Pseudomonadati; phylum Pseudomonadota; class Alphaproteobacteria; order Hyphomicrobiales; family Beijerinckiaceae; genus Beijerinckia; species Beijerinckia indica. Next base: position 1,217,345 of record NC_010581.1, read on the forward strand.
GGTTTTTAAAGAAATCGTGCTCCAGGCTGTGCCCAAGACCGGCTTCGGCCATGCCTTTCCCATAATTCGTGGAAATAGTTTTCGTTTTTATGGGGAAACGGGCAAGGGGCCGAAAAGCTTTAAAAAACATAATTGATTTTGCCTTTTCAGCGCAAAATCAATGCTGCCTTGGTTCGTGAAGAGAAGCCGACTTGTCCAAGCTCGCTTTGGCCATGTGATCTGTGAGAAGGTTTTACAGCGTGAAGAAGGTACCCAACCCAATCGATTGCCATGTGGGTGGCAAGGTCCGCATGCGGCGGGTCATGTTGGGCATGAGTCAAGAAAAATTGGGGGAAGCGCTTGGCCTGACATTCCAGCAGGTCCAAAAATACGAGAAGGGCACCAACCGTATTGGTGCCAGCCGCTTGCAGCAGATTTCACGAATTCTCGATGTTCCGCCCGCTTTTTTCTTCGATGGAGCGCCTGCCTTTGAGGGCATGCCGCGCCCCAATGCCCCTGTGATACCGACCGGTGACGAAGCGTCATTGTCTTATGTGACCGAATTTCTTGCCACGCCTGAAGGCCTGCATTTGAATTTGGCTTTCCGGCGGATCAAGGATCCAAAGGTCCGCAAACGCATCGTCGAACTCGTCATGGCGATCGCTGGAGATGAAGAGCAGTTATTGAGCCCGGTCCCATCCGTCGGTCCTGGTTTTTCCGAAGGGTGAGAGCGCTGCCGGGAAAGGAGAAGAGCGAATAGGAGAGCTTTCGTTCTCTATAACGAACGTTTCGTCTAAATCGGCTTGACCAAAAGAACGATTTGCCAGACAGTGCCGGCAAGTTGATCTTGAATCGTGGTCCTCAAATGGCCGGCCGCGATCCATCTGCGCGATAGGGCTTTGAGGGGCGATTGGCGCGCCGTATGGGCTCGAGCAGATGTATTTTAGGCCGTGTCGCGGACGACGAAAGCATCATGCCAAAAGGTTGGTTCCTTTTTGGATGCTCCATCCTTGACGAAACAGAGCCCAGGAGACGATTGGGTGGCACGCGCGAATTATCTTTTCACCAGTGAATCGGTTTCGGAAGGTCATCCGGACAAGGTCTGCGATCGCATTTCGGACGAGATCGTCGATCTGTTCTTCCGCGAAGGTGAAAAGGCGGGCATTGATCCCTATCAGATCCGTGTCGCCTGCGAGAATCTTGCGACCACGAATCGGCTGGTGATCGCTGGCGAGGTTCGCGGGCCCGCCCTATCCCAAGAAACGATCATCGAAACCGCGCGCAAGGCCATCAAGGATATTGGCTACGAGCAAAAGGGCTTCCATTGGCGCGATGTCGCCGTCGAGGTCTTGCTGCATGCGCAATCCGCCGATATCGCGCAGGGCGTCGATTCCTCCGGCAACAAGGATGAGGGCGCAGGCGATCAAGGTGTCATGTTTGGCTATGCCTGCACAGAGACACCGGAGCTGATGCCGGCGCCGCTCTATTATTCGCACAAGATCCTCGAAGTCCTGGCTGCCGCGCGCAAGGCCGGTATCGGCGATGCCGCCAAGCTTGGCCCGGATGCCAAGAGCCAGGTGACGGTCCGCTATGTCGACGGCAAGCCGGTTGGTGTGACGCAGATCGTGCTTTCGACGCAGCATATCGATGAGACTCTGACCTCCGAGGATGTGCGCGCGATTGTCGAGCCCTACATCCGCAAAACCTTGCCGCAAGGCTGGATTACTGAGGAAACCGTCTGGCACGTCAATCCGACCGGCAAATTCGTCATTGGCGGTCCGGATGGTGATACGGGCCTGACTGGGCGCAAGATTATCGTCGACACTTACGGCGGTGCCGCACCGCATGGCGGTGGTGCCTTCTCCGGCAAAGACCCGACCAAGGTTGATCGCTCGGCGGCTTACGCCGCGCGTTATCTTGCCAAAAATGTTGTCGCGGCGGGTCTCGCCGATCGCGTGACCATCCAGCTCGCCTATGCCATCGGTGTGGCGGAACCGCTGTCGATCTATGTCGATACTCATGGGACGGGCAAGGTTCCCGAGGACAAGCTCGAGACGGTCCTGTCGCAGGTCATGCGGCTTTCGCCGCGTGGTATTCGCGAACATCTCCAGCTCAACAAGCCGATCTATGCGCGCACCTCGGCTTATGGTCATTTCGGCCGGACGCCCGATGCCGATGGCGGTTTTTCCTGGGAAAAGACCGATCTCGTGGACAAGCTGAAGGCCGCGTTCGCCTAAACGCGAACGGAAAGCCGTTTGCAATCCATGCAGCAGCCTGCCTTGGACGAAAAAGACGTGCTCCCTCCCGCCCCCGAGGCGGAGGGTGCACCTTGCGAAACCACGCTTTATGGTCGCCGCCGTGGCAAGAAGCTGCGGTCCTATCATTCCGCCTTGATGCGGGAAAAGCTCCCGGAAGTAGCCCTCGATCTCTCCCAGCCCGTCGCTTCCGTCACTGATCTTTTTCCGCACGCGCCCGAAGACGTCTGGCTGGAAATCGGCTTCGGGGGTGGTGAACATCTGGCCGGCACGGCAGCTTCGCAGGCCAAAAAGGGGTTCATCGGCTGTGAAGCTTTTCATAATGGCGTTGCAAAAATCCTGGTGCTGATCGAGGCGGAAGGCTTGCGCAATATCCGCGTCTTCGAAGGCGATGCGCGTAAGGTCTTGGATGCTTTGCCGCAGGCCAGTCTCGCCGGCATTTTTCTGCTTTATCCCGATCCCTGGCCAAAACGACGCCAGCGTAAACGTCGTTTTCTTTCAGATGCCATGCTGGAACGTCTCGCCCGTGTCTTGCGGCCCGGCGCGCCTTTGCGTTTTGCCACGGATATTGATGATTATGCGGGCTGGACTCTGGCCCGCGTCCTCCGCTCCCCCGATTTCGACTGGCCTGCGCAGGAAGCCGTGGATTGGCACAAGCCTTGGGAAGGCTGGACCGGAACGCGCTACGAGGCGAAGGCGCTGCGGCTGGGTCATCATCCGGCCTATTATACGTTTATCCGGAAATGACGCAGGAAGCCTTGATTGCATCCGCGTCCAAGGGCGTGGATGGGTCGTCTCCGATCGTGATCCAGATGAAGCTAGTTATGTAAATTAATTATATACTGAGTCGGAAAACGGGATTAGGATTATCTCCTCTTCTCACCATCGCGCCCTCGTGATTGGTTCTGTCCGCAGCGATTTCGAGGGGCCTGGACCGTGACCGGGTCGGCTCTTGTCTTCCTCGCCTTTGTTCGCTCCTGTTGCCGTGCTCGGCACGTCCTCTGAAACTGTCTTGGACTCAGGAACCCAGACCCTTTTTTCCGCGCATCTTCGACAACCACCTAATGAACCTCATCGAGGCACGGGTTTGCCGCTTGAGCTCGCCTTTCTGGAAGCTCAGGGGGTGCCTCGGGATCATTTGTCAATGGTCACGCATAAGGCGTGCCGCCAGAATGCCGCGCCAGAATCAGTGCTCTTTGCTGAAGGTCAAATCGACGAGGTTTTTTATTATCAGGCGCTCGCACGCCATTTGAATCTGAGTTTCCTGCGTGGAGCCGCGCGTCTTGCTCCGCAAATGACCTATCCGAATGTGCTCTATGATGGGTTTGCGGCCCTCGATGGGGGAGGAGAAGAGTCGCTGGGTGTCCCGACTTCTTTAACGGCTTGCTATCTCGCCGCGCCCCGAGGCGAGATTTTGCGGACATTGTTGGAAGCCGGGCCGCGGCAAATTGCCGGATCGAACCGGCTGATCCTGACGACACCGGCGCATTTCTCCTATCTTGTCCGTAAGGCTGCGACCTTGCGGATCAAGCTCGATGCGAGTTGCGGCCTCTTTGAATTCGACGCTTCACTCTCGGCGCGAACAGCACTCATTGGGCCGCAAAGCGCCCTGCAATTGCTGGCCTCTCCTGCCGTTGCTGGTGTGTTGGGCTTGCAGCTTGCCGAGTTCGTCTTCTTTGGTGCGCTCGTTCTGGCCATTCTCTTTTTCGGCATGCTTGTGTTACGCCTCGCCGCCGGGGCTGCCAGTCTTGGTCCGCGATCGCTCTGGCGGCCGCATGTGCGGGATGCGACCTTGCCGCTCTATTCCATCGTTGTTGCCCTGCATCGTGAGGCGCGAATTGTGCCTCAACTCGTCGATGCTTTGGAGCGCATCGACTATCCACGCGCCAAGCTTGAGGTCAAACTCGTCATCGAGGCGGATGATCGGGAAACATTGGAGGCCTTGCGGAAAGCGCGGCTCTCCCCGCTCTATGAGATCATCGTCGCGCCGTCCGGCTGGCCGCGCACGAAGCCGCGCGCCTTGAATGTCGCCTTGCCTCTGCTACGCGGGACTTTCGTCACCGTCTTCGACGCCGAGGACGAGCCTGATCCGTTGCAATTGCGGCATGCGGCGGAATATTTTCTGGCGAGCCCCAAGACGCTGGCTTGTCTCCAGGCACGGCTTGTCATCGACAATGTCGAGGATTCCTGGCTCACTCGCCTTTTCTCGATTGAATATGCAGTGCTGTTCGATGTGCTTTTGGAAGGCATGTCGGAACTCCGCCTGCCGCTGCCGCTCGGCGGTTCCTCCAATCATTTCCGAGCCGATGTTTTGCGCGCGGTGCATGGATGGGATGCCTGGAACGTGACCGAGGATGCCGATCTTGGCATGCGGCTCGCCCGTAATGGATATAGAACGGCGACGCTTGCCTCTCAGACATTGGAGGAGGCGCCTGCGCGGCTTGACGCCTGGTTCTCGCAACGCCGCCGTTGGCTGAAGGGGTGGATGCAGACGGGTGGTGTTCTGCTGCGTGATCCGCGGCGGCTTCTTGCTGAAACCGGCATGAAGCAGGGGGGAGCACTGCTTCTGCTGCTTGTCGGACTCGTGCTCGCGCCCTTGCTCTGGCCGATTTTGACGGGTGTCACGCTCTATCAATGGATGAGTGGCGGTCTGCCGGAGCCGACAAACTGGCTCGGCATTTTTGCTGCCACATTGTTTCTGGCTGTGAGCCTCCTCGGCGTGGGTTCGACGCTGTGGCTCTCCTGGCTCGGCATGCGACGGCGAAACCTCTTGAATCTCTGGCTGTTTTTGCCGCTGATCCTGCCTTATTATCTGTTGATTTCCTGCGCTGCCTGGGCCGCGCTTTATGATCTTCTTGTCCGGCCGTTTCATTGGCGGAAGACGGAACATGGTCTCGCCAGGACGAGGGCGTCGCGGCGGGCACCCGTGGAGAAAAAGCCTCGGGAAACGGAAACCAGCGCGGGCGCCGACACTGATGAATCATGGCGCAGTGCCCATCCAAGACCGGAGAGCCTGTTGCCGCTGGCCGTCGGGATTTGAATCCATCGTCCAGGGTCAGCTTGATTGAGCACTCGTCAGGTCTTTGGGAATTCCCTCGCGTTAAAAATTATTCTAGAGGATATTTTCTTGGTCTTGCGCCGGGCTGGCCAGCCGCGCAAACTTTCTCCCTGTCGAGGATTTGTCTCATGTCTGCCGCCGAGCCGGCCACAGCGCCGCTTTCCTTGTCTGAAGCCGTTGCCAAGGCCAATGCCTGGCCGTTCGAGGAAGCGCGCAAGATCGTCAAACGGGTCGAGGCAACCGGCCAGAAGGAAGTTCTGTTCGAGACCGGCTATGGTCCCTCCGGTCTGCCGCATATCGGCACGTTTGGCGAGGTCGCCCGCACGACCATGGTGCGCCATGCGTTTCGCATCTTGACCGAGGATAAGATCAAGACGCGGCTTCTGGCGTTTTCCGACGATATGGACGGCCTGCGCAAAGTGCCGGACAATATTCCGAACAAGGAGCTCGTCGCTGCTTATCTCGGTAAGCCTTTGACCCAGGTGCCGGATCCTTTCGGCACGCATTCGAGCTTTGGCGCGCATAATAATGCGCGGCTGCGCGCCTTTCTCGATTCGTTCGGCTTCGAGTATGAATTTGCGTCCTCGACCGAATATTATACGTCTGGTCGCTTCGATAGCGCGCTTTTGCACATGCTCCGCCATCTCGATGAGGTCATGGCGATCATGCTGCCGACTTTCCGCGAGGAACGGGCCGCCACTTATTCCCCTTTCCTGCCGATCCATCCGCGCACGGGCATCGTCATGCAGGTGCCGCTCGAAAAGACCGATCCGCAAGCAGGAACAATCGTCTGGCGTGATCCCGACACGGGTGAGGTGTTCGAGACGCCAGTGACGGGGGGCCATTGCAAGCTGCAATGGAAGCCCGATTGGGCAATGCGCTGGTACGCGCTTGGTGTCGATTATGAAATGGCTGGCAAGGATCTCATCGATTCCGTCAAGCTTTCGGGCCGCATCGTCCAGGCGCTTGGGGGCAAGCCGCCGGAGGGTTTCAACTACGAACTCTTCCTCGATGAAAAAGGTCAGAAGATCTCAAAGTCGAAAGGCAATGGCCTGACGATCGAGGAATGGCTGACCTATGCGAGCCCGGAAAGCCTCTCGCTTTTCATGTATCAGAAGCCGACGGCCGCCAAGCGTCTCTATTTCGATGTGATTCCGCGCACGGTCGATGATTATTTGAGTTTTCTCGACGCCTATCCCCGTCAGGCGATCAAGGAACAGCTCGGCAATCCGGTCTGGCACATCCATACGGGTCATCCGCCGGAGCCCGAAACCCTGACCCATGGCGGGCAGGCGACGGCCATTTCCTTCGGCATGCTCCTGAATCTCGCCGCGGTCGCCAATAGCGAGGACTCGCAGGTTCTCTGGGGTTTTCTGCGCCGTTACGCGCCCAATGTCTCGCCGCAGAATCATCCGCGTCTCGATCAGCTTGTTGGTTATGCGGTGCGCTATTTCCGCGATTTCGTGCGGCCGGCCAAGACCTATCGTGAGCCCGATGAGGTCGAAGTGGGAGCGCTCCATAATCTTCTCGATATGCTGGCGGCTTTGCCGGAAGGCGCCAGTGCCGAGGAGATCCAGACCGCGCTCTATGATGTCGCGCGCGCCATTCCGCGTTATCAGGATTTCAAGGCCAAGGGAGCGACAGAAGAGCGGCCCGGCGTCTCGAATGATTGGTTCAGTATGCTCTATGCTGTGTTGCTCGGAGAGGCCCGGGGTCCCCGTTTCGGTTCCTTCGTGGCACTTTATGGAATCGCCGAGACGCGCGCTCTGATCGAGAAGGCGCTGAAGGGCGACCTCACGCGCGAGCATGCCCTTTTCTTGCAGGGCCAATGAGGAACGGGCTGCCGTTCGTTCCTCTCTATTCCCTTGGAGAATGATCCATGGCTTTTTCAGAGCCGCTCGAAACCGGTGCCGATTGGGCCGATGCCAAGGCTGTTGCCATTCTGATGCATGGCCATGGCCAGACGCCCGAGGATATGCGCAATCTGGCCGTGCAGATCGATTGTCCCCAGGTGCGCTATCTTCTGCCCGATGTTGAGGGCGGTCTGTGGTATCCGAAAAACCTGCTTGAACCTTACGAGGAAAACGAGCCGGCGTTGAAAGCGTCGCTCGCTTATTATGGGGCGATCATCGATGGCCTGAAGGCGCGCGGTGTCGAACAGGATCGCATCGTGCCGGGTGGCTATTCGCAAGGCGCTTGCCTCACCGCTGAATTTCTGGTGCGCAATCCGCGTACCTATGGTGGCGCCTTGATCCTGACGGGTGGCTTGATCGATGTCGCGGCCATTGGCCGGCGGCCGGGCTCGGGCCTTCTCGCTGTGCCGATTTATGTTACCGGCAGTGAAATGGATGCGATCATCCCGGTGGATCGTGTGCGTGGCGCCATCAAGACTCTTCAGGCAGGCGGGGCACTGATCCGCTCGCATGTGTTTACCGATCGCGCGCATGAGATTAGTGCCGACGAGATTCTGGAAGCCCGCAAACTTCTTGAAGACGTCAAGAAGGCCGCAGAGCCTTTGTAATACCAAAGGTCATTTATTATGACCGTTGGTATAATTCTATCGACAGGGAGCTTTCGCATGACGCTGATCTACAAAATCGCTCCGAGTGATTTGTGGCAGAGCGCCGAGGAGAAGGGACGTTTCGACGGCTCTCCCGCGGATATGGCCGATGGCTTCCTGCATTTTTCGACTAAGGAGCAACTTCTGGGCACTGACGCCAAATGGTTCAAGGGTCAGGATGACCTCGTCCTTGTGGCGATTGATACGGATAAGCTCGGCGAAACACTCCGTTGGGAAGCCGCGCGCGAGGGGGCTTTGTTTCCGCATCTTTATGGCGCCTTGCCGCTCACGGCTGTGGTCTTTGCCAAGTCCCTGCCGCTCAAGCCAGACGGATTGCATGATTTCACCGGCCTTTTGGACGAAACCCATTGACCGGGATGACGTTCTTGGCGCCGCATCGGCTGCTCTTCGGCCTCGATCCCGAGCGGGCGCATCGCCTGGCGATCTGGGCGCTCGCGCATGTTCCCCTCCCGCCGCCTCCGGCCGTTGATCCCAGGCTGTCGGTCGAGGCTTTTGGCCTTGCCTTTGCCAATCCGCTCGGCCTTGCCGCGGGCATGGACAAGAATGGCGAGGCGCCGGGCGCGCTTTTGCGGCTCGGTTTTGGTTTTGCCGAAATCGGCACGGTGACACCGCTGCCGCAGCCGGGCAATCCGTTGCCGCGCCTGTTTCGCCTGACCAAGGATGAGGCGATCATCAATCGTTTTGGCTTCAACAGTGAAGGCCATGCGCGCGTACATGAGCGGCTTACGGCTTTCTTGGCAGGCGCGCGGCGGAAAGGCGTGATCGGCATCAATATTGGCGCGAACAAAGACAGTCTCGATCGCGCCGAGGATTATGTGAAAGGCATTCATGCCTTTGCCGATTGTGCGGATTATTTCACAATCAATATTTCCTCGCCCAATACGCCGGCTTTGCGCGATTTGCAGCAGCCCCTTGCGCTTGATGATCTTGTGGTGCGCGCGCTGGCTGCGCGTGATGCCGAGGCGGAGCGCCATGGCCGCAAGCCGGTGCTGGTGAAGATCGCACCCGATCTGACATTGTCCGAACTTGACGCGATCGTGAAAATCACCTGCGCACGAAAAGTCGATGGGCTGATCGTCTCCAATACGACGCTCAGCCGGCCTTCAGATCTTCAGGATCCGCAAGCGCGTGAGGCGGGAGGTCTTTCGGGCAAGCCGCTCTTTGATCTCTCGACACGCATGCTCGCTGAAACCTTTGTGCGCGTCGAGAACCAGTTTCCACTGATCGGCGTGGGCGGGATCGACAGCGCGGAAACAGCACTCGCCAAGATCGAGGCAGGGGCTACTCTCGTGCAGCTTTATTCGGGCCTCGTTTTTCAAGGCCCGGGGCTGGTCAGGAGGATTCTTGGCGAATTGCCGCGCTTGTTGACAGCGCGAAATTATCCACGGCTCGTGGATGCCGTGGGGGCTGCCGCGGTCGATCGGGTGAGTGAAAAAATCTGAGCATAAAGTGTGCGATAACGCCAGGCGAGCGTGAGGCCACGGCTTGAGAGGAAGACCAGCAGAGCGAACCACAGGCCGCGATTGCCCAAATCCGGTCTCAAGCTCTGCAAGGCATAAAAGCTTGCGAGATAAAGGCCGAGCGAGACGAGCATCATATTGCGCATGTCGCGGCTCCAGGTCGCGCCAATGAATACGCCATCCAATTCAAAGGCGAGACAGCCGACGAGCGGCGTCAGAGCGGCCAAAAGGAGGTCCTGCCGGGCAGTGACGCGCACAGCCTCGTTGGTGCTCACAATGTCGATGAAAAAGGCGCCAAATGTCTGCACGACCATAAAGGCCAAGGCGGCGAAGAGAAAGCACCAGAAACTCGTCAGTCGAACGCTGGCGCGAAAGCCCGAGGCATCGCCAGCGCCGAGTGATTGGCCGCTCATCTGCTCGGCGGCGGTGGCGAAACCATCAAGAAAATAAGCGCTGGTCAAAAAGAGATTCATCAGGATCGCATTGGCGGCGAGTTGGACATCACCAATCTTGGCGCTTTGCGCGGTGAAAAAGGCGAAGGCGAACATCAATGCCGCCGTGCGGATCATGATGTCGGAATTGAGTTTGAGGACACTGATGAATTTCTCCCGCGCGAAGACAGAGGCGAGAGACAGGGCACGCAGGGATGTGCGGTCGCGCAGAAGCAGGAAAAGACTCAAGCTGGCGCCCGCGATTTCGGCAATCAAAGTGCCCGTGGCCGAGCCTTTGATCCCCATGCCGAGCCCATACACAAAGGCGACATTCAAAACGATATTGAGAAGATTGAGGAAGACCTGCACCACAAGGGCGATATCGGTCCGCCCGCGCCCGGTGAAGGCGCCGACTGCCGCATAATTGATGAAGACAAAGGGAGCGGAAAAGATCCTGATATCGAAATAGGCGCGCGCCGCCCGTGTGACTTCCGGGCTGGCATTGAGCAAATAAAAGCCGATCCTGGCAATCGGGACTTGCAGCAGGATCAGGGTGAAGCCCAATCCCACGGCCAGGATCAGCGCCCGGAAAAGCGTTGCATTCTGTTCATCCTCGTCGCCGCGTCCCAGCGCCTGTGCGGTGAGGGCGGCGGTGCCCATGCGCAGAAAGCTGAAGATCCAGAAAGCAAAATCGAACAGCATGGCGGCCGTGGCGATGGCGCCGAGAAGCGCCGCCTGGCCGAGCCTGCCGATCACCATCGTATCGGCAATGCCGAGCAGAGGCGTCGAAAGATGGCCGAGCGTCATCGGCAGAGCGAGACGCACCACCGCCCAATGGCTGATCGTCACCTTGTGCACGGTTTCAGTTACCATTGCGCTGAGACAATAGGCGGATGACGAGCCAGACCGGAATGACGATAATGGCACCGGCAAGAATATAATCGCTGATCGCCCGGATCGCGTCGAAACCCATGGCCCAGAAATGATTGAACAAGGCAATGGCGGTGCGCCAGACGTCCTGCGGCCGGATATCCGCCCACATCAAAAAGGCGCCGACGATCAGCGAGAGGACCAGCAGCCGGATGAAGACAGTCACCGGCGAGCCGCCGAGAAAACGCGTCAGCGGCGTGCTTTTGGGCTGCTCGAAACGCCAGCGCGGCGGGGAAGGATCTGTGGAGGAAGGATTGCTCATGCGGCCTCGGGGAAACGATGTTCCATTTTAAGGGATCAACGGAGAGAAGACACGCTTTTCCGCATTCTGTTTTTGCGGCAACAGAATTTCCAGACTTTCGATCCGATCGGCTTCGTGCGCCGGCTTGTCCCAGCGGATGCGATTGATACGGGGAAAGCGCATGGCAAGGCCCGATTTATGGCGGCTCGAACGGTTCAGGCCCTCGAAGGCAATTTCGAGGACAAGGCCTGAGATTGTGCCGTCATCGTCCTTGCCGTGCTCCACGACGCGGACCGGGCCAAACCGATTGATTGTATGCGCGCGGACATAATGATCGAGCTGATGGAGCTCTTCATCGGTAAAGCCGGAATAGGCTTTGCCGACTGGCACGAGTTGCGCCGTGTCATGTCGAGAATCTGGATCACCACGCCAGACGCCGAATGTGTAATCGGAATAGAGCGAAGAGCGTTTGCCGTGTCCGCGCTGCGCATACATGAGAACGGCATCGACTGTAAATGGATCGCGCTTCCATTTGTACCACAGACCCTTCGGGCGGCCGGGGATATAGATTGAATGTGCTTCCTTCAGCATCACGCCTTCAACCGCCTCTGCATCATCTCCCGCTCCATGGGCTTCCGGCTCGGAACGAGCCGCTGCGAGATCCTCAAAGGTGTCGAAGGGGATCATAGGTGAGAGATCGAGACGGTGCGACGCGGCTGTTTCCACGAAGGATGTTAATCGCGCGCGGCGTTCGAGAAAGGGCAGGGGCCGGAGGTCCTCGCCATTGAGTCCCAGGAGATCATAGGCGCGGATATGGGCAGGAAAATCGGCGAGCAATTTGGCCGAGACCGTTTTGCGGTTGAGCCTTTGTTGCAGGACCGAAAAGGGCTGCACGTGGTGATCGCGCAGGATCAGCAATTCGCCGTCGATGGCGAAACGGTCGAAGGGGAGCGCATCGAGTGCCTCGACCAGATCGGGAAACGTCTTGGAAATTTCCTCGCCGGTGCGTGTATAGAGCCGTGTGATCCGCACCCCGTTCTCGCGATGGCCGATGACGGCCTGCACGCGGATGCCATCCCATTTCCATTCGGCACGGAAATTGTGCGGATGTAATGTCGCAAAATCCTGTTCCGTGATCGCATGGGCGAGCATGGCCGGATGAAAGGGCGCGGGGTCCTTGCTGTTTGGCCGCGCCTCGCGCCCTTCGAGCCAGGCGAAGAGATCGAGATAGGGCGGTTCAAGTCCGTGCCAGACCGCCTCGATTTCGTTGACGTCCTGGCCACCCCATTCGGCGAGCGCTGTTTTCGCAAGCCGCGCTGAAACGCCGATGCGCAAGGCACCCGTGATGAGCTTGAGCAGCGCCCAGCGGCCTGTCTCGTCCAGCGCGTCGAGCCAGGAGGCGATCCTAGTCGGCAGATCAAGCTTGCCGCCGCGCAGCCCTTCCACCACTTCCGAGAGAAGCAGCGGCGGCTGGTTCGAGCCTTCGATGATTGTTTGTGTCGGCGTTGGCCAGAGCAAAGCAATGGTTTCCGACAGGTCACCGACGAAATCATAGGAGAGATCGAAGAGAACGGAATCGACCCTGGTCGCGATCAAGGTGCGCAACAGGCCGGGTTTGGCCTGTTGAAAACTGAGGGAGCCGGTCAATGCCGCCAAGGCATAGCCGCGTTCAGGATCGGGCGTATTGGCGAAGAAATCCCGCAACAGCCGCAATTTATTGGTGCGGGAATGTTCGAAACTCAGCCGGTCGAGAAGCGTGGTGAAGGGCTTCACGCCGGCGCCTCGCTGGTCTCTTCCGGCTCGGCTTCTTCGTCACCATAACCGAGAAGGTGGAGGGGCTCCGCCTTCAGTCCCCGGTTGCTCGCCCAGTGCACGAGGGCCTCCGCCTCGCCATGCGTCACCAGCACTTCCTCGCATCTCGTCTCGAGGATCGTGGCGCAAAGCCCTTCCCAATCGGCGTGATCGGAAATGACGAGCGGCAGTTCGACGCCGCGCTGACGCGCAAAAGCCCGGATGCGCATCCAGCCCGAGGCGAAGGCGAGAACTGGATCATCGAATTTGCGCGCCCAAGCATCGCCGAGCGCCGAGGGCGGACAGAGGATGACCTTGCCCTTGCTCTCACCGCGCTTGCCGGTGTCGAGCTTGCGGGTCTCGCCGAGATCGATGCCTTGCTCCTCGTAGAATCGGGTCAGTTTTTCCATGGACCCATGCAGCAGGATCGGGGCCGTGTAACCAGCTTCCCGCAAAAGGGCCATGAGCCGTTGTGCCTTGCCAAGCGTATAGGCACCGATCAGATGCGGACGCTCAGGAAACAGATGCAGCGAGGCCAGAAGCTTATCGATCTGCCCAGCGGTTTGGGAATGGTGGAAGACGGGCAGGCCGAATGTGGCCTCTGTGATAAAGACATGGCAGGCGAGTGGCTCGAAAGGGAGGCAAGTCGGATCGCGCTCGCGTTTGTAATCGCCCGAGACGACAAGAACGAAGCCCTCGCATTCCAGGCGGATTTGCGCCGAGCCCAGCACATGGCCGGCCGGATGAAAGCTCACACGTATGCCACCGAGATCGATGGGTTCGCCATAAGGGATGGCCTGCGTTGCGCCGGCATGGTTGGCGCCATAGCGCAAAGCCATGATTCCCAAGGTTTCCGCCGTGGCGAGCACTTTTCCATGGCCGGCGCGGGCATGATCGGAATGGGCATGGGTGATCAGGGCTCGCGGGACCGCGCGCGTGGGATCGATATAGAAATCACCGAAAGCGCAATAAAGACCGGCTGGGGTCGTGGCGAGAAGATCGGACGCCCGCATTGCCAGCTTCAACTCCGCAAATTCATTCCTCTGAATAAAAGTGGTGCGGGAAGGCCGCCTTTCAAGCAAGGCGGGCTCTCTATTGCTTCTGATTAAAAGCTCTCAGTCGCATTTCTTTGCGACAGTCCCTTTGCAAAAGAGTCAGACGACTCTTTTGCAAAGGTTCCAGGAGAGCAATGCAAGGAGAGAGGAATGCAAGGAGTACAATGAAAGAATTATTCGGAGCAGGCGAGACCACGGGTCACATAGATACGGCCGTCAGGCCCGGTGACTTGCGGCACGACGACACAATCTTCTTCATTGTCATTTCCAGCCTTGGAAAGGCGCAGGGCAGGGCCATCGCCAAGAGAGGCCAAGGACGATTTGGGGGCTACCGCCACGCTGCGGCCCGTCACCATGGTGGGGCCGGATGAAACCGGGGCCCGATAAAAGGCCACTTTCTGCAGAATATGCGGCAGATCCGCCATATGGATTACGGGCAGTTGGACGACCGGCACAGGCGCGGCGATGACGGCGGCACCAAGACAGGCTAAGGACACACCCGCCATGGTCAAGGTGAGGATCTTCTTGCCGAAAGCTTCACGAGGTTTGGGCATAACATTCCCTCTCGAATCGCGTTCTGAAACCGATTGTCCATCTCGGAGACTGGATCGAGATGGATGGTCAAATCCCGGCTCATGCGGCGAGGGTAGGTCTGTTGCTTCAGCGCAACAGACAAACCTTAAAATGAATCTCATGGGAAAAAGTTGCAGAGATTCACAGAAAAACTCCCTGTGGATTAACCTTTTCGAAAGAATTTTCCCGAAACGGCCGATTGCCTTATCTAGTCTCCGCGGTCACAAAAAATGACCGTCAGGGCTTCTCAAATTTTCGCTATCTTTTTGAATTGCTCCCCTCGACCGTGAATAAGCAAAGCCCGCTCCTTTTCTGGCTGAGGAACGGGCTTCGGTCGTGAATGGATCTGGATTGGAAGGGGCTCAGTAGCAAGCCCGCACGGCGCGATAACCCACGAAACGGCCCCAGGCGTCATAGACAGGCTGGCGGACTGGATAGCAGCCGCCATAGGAATAATAAGGGCTATATCCATAGGCCGAGGACGCGCCGATGGCGCTGCCAAGGGCCAGGCCACCGATCAATCCAGCCGCCGCCGGGCCGCCCCAGCCCCAACCGCCATATCCCCAACCGCCGCGATAACCGCCCCAGCCGCCATGATAGCCGCCACCCCAGCCGTGCCCGCCCCAATGCTGAGCCGCGGCTGGCGTCGCAGCGATCAGCGTCGGGCCCAGAAGACTTGCGGCGACCGCGGAGGCGATCAGCCCGCGAGACAGAAGTTTTTTAAGGGAAGGAAAAGAAAAGTGGATCATGATGGTATTCCTCGTGAACCTGACGCGGTCGCTTGAGGCGGCGAGAAGCGCCGGTTTGCACCACGGCAAATTTGCACCACGGCAAAATCGATTCTCGTCTCGATTTCCATCGCCGCATTATGAATTCTGGCCTTGCTTTTAAGCACATGTGCCTGAATTTGGAGTGAATGAATTGGGTCAAAATGGGAATGCTTCTGCGGCGCCGCGGTTCCGGCGCCGCTTTCGCTCTAGTATCCACTTGTCCTCATTGAAGCGGTTCAATGAGGACAAGTGGATACGGTTTAAAGAGTGACGTATCGAGAATCTGTATTCTCGATACTACGGTATCATTCCCAAAAATGTGAGATTCGGGCTGATGGCCTTGTTGAAAGCCTTGCGCTCATCCGGTGATTATCTGGCGGATCGTCGTTTCGCTTATGCGCAGGCCGCTGCCGCCGAGGGCGATGATCAGGCGGCCGAGGATCTCGTTCTTCAAACCTTGGAACTCGTTCCGGATTTCGCGCCGGCTTGGTTTACTCTGGGCGAATTGCGTGAAAAGCAAGGCCTGCGCGATCAGGCCATCGAAGCTTTTGAGCGGGCACGCGCCTGCGATGAGACGGACGAACTGGGCGCTGTTTTGCACCTTGGCAGGCTCGGCGCGATTGTCCCGCAAACAGCCTCGCCACGCTTTGTCGAAAGCCTTTTCGACCATTATGCCGATGATTTCGAAGCCCATCTGACGCAAAAGCTGCATTATCGCGGGCCATCTCTCCTTGCCGAGGCCTATATGCGCCTGCAAGCCGGTGTCGCCGAGACCATGATCGATCTCGGTTGTGGCACCGGCTTGGCCGGTGAAGCGTTCCGGCCGATGGCGCGTCATCTGACCGGTGTCGATCTCTCGCCTCGGATGATCGAGGCAGCCAAGGCACGGGGGCTTTATGACCGTCTCGCCGTAGCCGCCGTGGAAGATTTTCTCATGTCGGAGCCCGAATCCAGTGTCGATTTGATCATCGCCGCCGATGTCTTCGTCTATATGGGAGATCTTTCCTCTGTCCTTGCTGGGTCGCGCCGGGTCTTGAAACCCGATGGTCTCCTCGGTTTCACCGTACAAGTGACGCAAACAAAACCTTATAAAGTCGGTCATGATCTGCGTTTTGCCCATGCGGAGGCTTATCTGCGCGCGGCGCTTGCGGAGGCGCGCTTGCATCTGACGCTTTGTGAGGATGTTTCGACCCGCCAGGAGGCAGGCACGCCGGTGCCGGGTCTCCTGATCATCGCGCGCGCCTGAGACGATCCAGCCTTGGCCATTACAGAAGCGTGACCCGTATCCTGCTGTTTCAGCTTGGAATAAACCGCCCCACAGGTATCAATCATCGCGTCCCGAGACTATATGAGCCTCGAACCTTTGTCCTTGCTCCCTTTCATCCCGAGTTCGATCATCCATGCAAGATAATGAAGCGAACCGCTTTTCCGCCCGCGCCGCGCGCTATGCCCGTGTCGGTGTCAATGTCGGCGGCGTCGCGGCGCGGATTGCCGGCGCGCGACTGACTGGACTGCGGGGCAGCGAGAGCGGCAATGCGCGGGCGCTTGCCAAAGCGCTGGGTGGTCTCAAGGGACCCATGATGAAAGTCGCCCAGATGATGGCGACCATACCGGATATTCTGCCACCCGAATATGCCGAGGAATTGCTGAAACTGCAGAACGAAGCGCCGCCAATGGGCGCGGCTTTCGTCAAGCGTCGCATGCAGGGCGAATTGGGGGAGGGCTGGCAGAAACGGTTCGGCGCTTTTGATCTACATCCAGCGGCGGCCGCCTCGCTGGGGCAGGTCCACCGTGCGCGCATGCAGGATGGGACGGTACTTGCCTGCAAGCTGCAATATCCGGATATGGCCTCAGCCGTCGAGGCCGATCTCAAGCAACTCGATCTGCTCTTTTCCTTGCACCGGCGCGTCAATCCCGCGATCGACACGCGCGATATGGTGAAGGAAATCTCAGAGCGGGTCCGCGAAGAGCTCGATTATAAGCGCGAGGCGCGCCATGCCGCGCTTTACAAGCATATCTTGCAAGGCCGCGAGGAGGTGCGCGTCCCGCGCGTTTATCCAGAACTCTCGACGAAACGGCTCTTATCAATGGATTGGCTCGAAGGCGAAAAGCTTCTCGCTTTCACCAAACATCCGCAAGAGATCCGCAACCGGATCGGGGCCGCCATGTTCAATGCCTGGTGGATTCCCTTCATCCATTATGCCGTGATTCATGGCGATCCGCATTTCGGCAATTACGCAGTCTTCACGGAAGCAGGCGAACCGGCGGGTATCAATTTGCTTGATTACGGTTGTATTCGACTCTTTCAGGCTCATTTCGTCGAAGGTGTGCGCGAGCTTTATACGGGCTTTCTGACCCATGATTTCGACCGCACTGTTCATGCCTATGACATTTGGGGCTTCAAGGGCCTAACGCGCGAACATGTCGAAATCCTGAATATCTGGGCGCGTTTCATGTATGGCCCCTTGCTCGATGATCGCGTGCGGACGGTGGCTGATGGCGTCTCGCCGAGCCAATATGGCCGCAAGGAGGCCTTCACGGTGCATCAGGCTCTCCGCAAGGCGGGTGGGGTGCGGGTACCGCAGGAATTCGTCTTCATGGATCGCGCGGCGGTCGGGCTTGGGGGCGCCTATCTGCATCTCGGTGCCAAGCTCAATTTCTATCGCTTGTTCAATGAAGCGCTTGCTGATTTCGACGCAGAGGTTTTGCGCATACGGCAAGCAGAGGCGCTCGCCAACGTGGGTCTGCCGAGTCCTACCTAGCCGAGTCCTATCTAGCCAAGGTCCAGCCTGAAATGAGCTGTGTTAAAAACGCAACGCTCGATTGGGAAAGTTAAAGGGTCATTGCGAATGACAGTCGCGTCAAAACAAGAAGATAGAGACGCTTGATCCTTTTCAGAAAGGATTGAATATCATCCAATAAAGCATTGAAAATATAAAAGCATATTAACTAGGGAGGCTGGCTTTTGGTTTCAATTTCATCAGTCATAATTTTTGCGGACAGGCTCAAGCTATTCTCGATTATGACGTGTGTCATCTAACTGTCATAAAAAATATATTGAACTGTTAAGCTTGTTCGTTACATGCGCCCCCATCTTCCGTCGTATCAGGGGCGCGACTTTCTATGCATTTCCGAACCACCAGCCTTGTCTTAGCGTTGCTAAGCTCCAGCGCTTTGGCTGCGATTGTTTCCCAGCCCGCGCGCGCCCAAGATGCCGCCATGGCCGCCAAGATCGAGAAACTTGAGGCCAAATTACGGCAGCTCGAACATCAATTGTCCGTGCAAGATCGCCGGACCAGAGAGACCGCTCAGGAAGTGCATAAAGTATCCGTGCATCCTGTGTCTTCGCATGAGCATGCGGCGCGAGTCGGCGGTGCGGGTGGCCTCATTCCGGCCGAATATAATACGACCGATCATACATTGCGCGCGCCGGACGGCACGCTCATCAGCACGGATAAGATCTATTATAAGGGCCTGACGATCACGCCCGGCGGCTTCTTCGAACTTGACGGTATCTTCCGCGACAAGAACCAGCTCGCTGACGTCGGAAGCTCCTGGGGCGCGATCCCCTATCAGAATAACCTCGCTGGACACTTGAACGAATATCGGTTCAGCGCCCGCCACAGCCGCTTCTCCATGCTGGCTGAAGGCGATGTCAATAAAGACATCCATCTTGCTGGCTATGTCGAATTCGACTGGCTCGGCGCCGCGGCAAGCGCCAATCCGAACTCGACGAACTCTTTCCAGCCGCGTATCCGCAACATGTATGCAACGGCTGATTTCAAGGATCTCGGCCTCCACGGTCTGTTCGGCCAGAGCTGGTCTTTGCTGACCTTGAACGCCAGCGGGATGTCGCCACGCAAGGAACAGCCGCCGTTGGTGATCGACGCGCAATATGTGCCGGGTTTCTATTTCGCCCGTCAGCCCGGACTGCGTATCGTCAAGGATTTCGACAATAAATTCTTCATCGGTGCTTCGATCGAAAACCCGCAGACGACAGCGGCGCCGGGGCCGGTTCCGGGCGGTGGGCCCAATGGTACGCCTCTCGTGACCTGGAACGCTCCCGGTGGCAGCCAGTTCAACAGCTTGGTCAACAATTCGTTGAACAATATTCCCGATTTCATCGGCAAGGTAGCCTGGGAACCAACCGTCTTCGATCGTCAGATCCATCTCGAAGGCTTTGGCATTTATCGCAATTTCTATAGCCGCAATAACCTGACCGGTCAGCACAACAATGTTGCCGGTTATGGCGGTGGCGGCGGCGTTATCGTGCCGCTCATCCCCAAAACCCTTGATTTCCAATTCTCCGCATTTGCGGGTCGTGGTATCGGCCGTTATGGCGCGGCGGCACTCCCCGATGTCGCGATTCAAGCGAATGGTGCTCTGACCGCCAATCCCGAGACGATGCTACTCGCGGGCCTTATTTTCCACGCGACTCCCACTTGGGACTTCTACATTTATGCGGGCCAGGAACAGCAGATGTCGCCGCATTACAGCTTTAGTGGCGCCGCCACTACAGCCAATGCCTTTGGTCTCGGCAATCCGCTTTATAATAATACCGGCTGCTTTGTCGTCGGCGGTTCTTGCTCCAATCAGACAAGTCTGATTCGTTCTGTTGCGGCCGGTTTCTGGAATAATTTCTATACCGGTTCCTTCGGGCGTCTGCAGGGTGGCATGACCTATTCCTATACGGAGCGCAGTGGCTTTGGCGGTATCGGTGGAACACCCAAGGCGAATACCAGCATGCTGATGACCAGCCTGCGCTATTACCCCTGGTAAGCAAACGGTTGATTATGAAAAAAGGCGGGCCGCTGAAGGATCAGCGGCCCGCCTTTTGTTTGTTTTAGAGCATCAGATGGATCATTGACGAATGTATCCGTTCAGGTGCGTTCACCTGAACGGAGCTTATTCTCAGCGCACGATGACATTCTTGAACTGCCAGGGATCTTCCTCATCGAGGTCCTCGGCAAACAATTGCGCGCGATCGACCAGTGGTGTCCAATCCGTATATTCGCCGATCACCGGGCCGAGATAGGGACGCTGGATCTCAAGGCAGCGCTGGAAATCCACTTCGTCGGCCTCGACAATGCCCGCTTGCGGATTTTCGAGCGCCCAGACCATGCCTGCGAGCACGGCGGACGTGACCTGCAAGCCGGTCGCGTTCTGGTAGGGAGCGATACGCCGTGTTTCCTCGATCGAGAGCTGGGAGCCATACCAATATGCGTTTTTCGCATGGCCGTAGAGCAGCACGCCGAGTTCGTCGATTCCATCGACGATCTCGTTTTCATCGAGAATGTGAAATTCCGGCTGTGGCTGCCATTGCGCGCCGGCCATTTCATCGAGTGACAGGACCGCGTCATCGGCCGGCCGATAGGCATAATGACAGGTCGGCCGGTAGACCACTTTGTCGCCTTCGCGCACCGTGAAATAATCGGCGATCGAAATCGATTCATTATGAGTCACGAGAAAGCCGTGCTGCGCCTTGGCGGTTGGGGTCCAAGATCGCACGCGTGTGCCAGCGCCGGGCCGCATCAGATAGATCGCGCAATCGGGGCCGAAATCATGACGTTTGCCTTCGGGCGGCAGATGGCGTTCATGCGTGCCCCAGCCGAGTTCGGCGGGTTGCAGCCCTTCCGAGATGAAGCCTTCGACCGACCATGTATTCACGAAGACATTCATCGGCTTTGGCGTCTTGGCACGTTGTGTGTCACGTTCCGCGATATGGATACCCTTGACGCCGACCGTCTGCGCAAGTTTCGCCCAGCCTTCGCGGCTTGTCGGCGGCGTGGCGTCGAGGCCGACGTCAGCGGCGACATTCAATAAAGCCTGTTTGACGAACCAGGAGACCATGCCGGGATTGGCGCCGCAGCAGGAAACAGCGGTTGGTCCTTTGCCGAGCGCCCGCTTCTGTTCGAGCACGTCTTCACGCAAGGCATAATTGGAGCGCTGTGACAAGGTCAGGCGCGGGTCGTTATAGAAGCCGAGCCAAGGCTCGTCGACAGTATCGACATAGAGCGCACCGACTTCGTGACAGAGGCGCATGATGGCCGATGAAGACACATCGACGGAAAGATTGACGACAAAAGCCTGACCTCCGCCCTCTGTCAGGAGGGGCTTCAAAAGATCAACGAAATTCTCGCGTGTGACGGCTTTCTGAATAAAGCGCACGCCGCGCTCGTCCAGCAATTCCTTGTGTTTCTTACGGGGGTCAATGACGGTGAAACGCGCGTGATCATAGTCGAAATGACGTTCGATCAGCGGCAGCATGCCTTGTCCGATCGAGCCGAAGCCGATCATGACGATGGGACCAGTAATTTTGGCATGCACGGGCCATTGCGACATTATGAAAACTCCGAAGGAAAAGAGGAATGACGCGACGCTCTCGGATAGGTCGCAAAAGCAAGTTTGCTCTTGTGAGGGGTCCGACACGTCATGCGGACACAACGCAGACGCAGACGATGCGCCACGTTCAAGCAAGTGCGATGACAAAGGTCAAGAATACACCTTCGGTCTGCAAAAATGCCGAAGGTGCCGGGTTCAGGCCGCCTGTCGCCAGTCCAAGGCGAGGATGGGCTCTTGCGCCGATGGAAATAGCAGGGCGCCGGTCGGCAGCACAAGACCTTCGGCGTTTGCGAGAGCGCCAGATGACAGTTCCAAGGCCAGAAAACGGGCGCGATCGACAGGCCCGGGGAGCTCGAATCGTTTGGTCAATTCGGATGAGAAGCCAAATTTCTCATAATAGGGCGCATCGCCGACGAGCAGAATGGCCGCGTGATCGCGGCTGCGCGCCCGCGCGATGGCCTCGCGCATGAGGCGACCACCAAGGCCCAGCGAGCGATGCTCCGGGCTGACGGCGAGCGGGCCAAGCAGCAGGCAAGGCACGAGACCGGCGAGAACATGCCAAAGACGGACCGTCCCGACGAGTGTCTCGCCCCTCTCGTCAATTTCCTTGGCGACAAGGGACAGACCGATAGCCGGATAGCGTCCTTCCCGCAGCCTTTCGCTGGTCTTTTCGAAACGGGCCGGACCGAAAGCGCGATCAAGCAAGGCTTCGCGCGCGGGCACATCGCTCAGACCTTCTTCCTCGATGCGGATCGTGGCGGGCATCGGCAAAGACACAGGCGATGCGCCCGGAATAGTCGGGCGCGTCGCGATCTCCATGTCAAAAAGGGGAGCGAGCGATTGGCTGGAAATCGATTGGCGAGAAATCGACTGGAATGAGGTCATCTCAAGCCTCCATGGCCTTCGTGAAAAGGCTCAGATTGCGCGTGACGACCCTCGTACCGGCTTGACATTGAGCGCCAAACCAGCCGTCCGGGACCGATGGAAGGAAAAAGCTTCAGGGAAGGCTAAAGCCTCTCCCACAGGGTGATCATCTCCCGCATGATGCGGAGATGATCACGATCGAGCAGACTCAGATCACATAGGATTTGAGCGGCGGAAAACCGTTGAAGCCGACCGATGAATACATGGTCGTATAGGCGCCGGTTCCCTCGATCAGTACTTTCGACCCGATTTCGAGGCTGATCGGCAGCAGATAAGGGTCTTTTTCATAGAGCACATCAACGGAATCGCAGGTCGGACCTGCCAATACGCAAGGCTCGCACGCGTCGCCGTCAAAGGCTGTGCGGATCGGATAACGGATCATTTCGTCCATCGTCTCGGCGAGGCCGTTGAACTTGCCGATGTCGAGATAGACCCATTTGACAGAATCGTCCTCGGACTTTTTCGAGATGAGGACAACTTCCGCTTCAATGACGCCCGCATTGCCGACCATGCCACGGCCCGGCTCGATGATCGTCTCGGGGATCTTGTTGCCAAAATGTTTGCGCAGCGAATGGAAGATCGCCTCGCCATAGGCTTTCACCGCTGGCACGTCGCGCAAATATTTGGTCGGAAAACCACCGCCGAGATTGACCATCTGCAAGGTAATGCCGCGCTCGGCGAGATCCTTGAAGATTTCCGAGGAGGAACGCAGAGCGGAGTCCCACATCAGCGGATTGCGCTGCTGCGAGCCAACATGGAACGACAGGCCGAAGGCCTGCAGGCCGAGCCGATGGGCATGTTCCAGCACGCGCGGCGCCAGCGACGGCGCGCAGCCGAACTTGCGGGACAGCGGCCATTCCGCGCCTTCTCCATCGCAGAGAATGCGGCAGAAGACACGCGAGCCAGGCGCAGCGCGGGCGATCTTTTCGACCTCGGCCTCACAATCGACGGCAAAGAGCCTGACGCCGAGCGCATAGGCGCGGGCGATGTCACGCTCTTTCTTGATCGTATTGCCAAAGCTGATCCGGTCGGCGGAGGCGCCGGCGGCCAGGACCTGCTGGATCTCGACGACCGAGGCGGTATCGAAGCACGAGCCGAGACGGGCAAGGAGTTCAAGGACTTGCGGATCCGGATTGGCCTTTACGGCATAAAAAAC
This sequence comes from Beijerinckia indica subsp. indica ATCC 9039, assembly GCF_000019845.1. Taxonomy (NCBI): domain Bacteria; kingdom Pseudomonadati; phylum Pseudomonadota; class Alphaproteobacteria; order Hyphomicrobiales; family Beijerinckiaceae; genus Beijerinckia; species Beijerinckia indica. The sequence continues at coordinate 1,240,891 of NC_010581.1, forward strand.
GCGCGTATCCGGCAGGGCCTTGCTGAAGGCTTGATAATTGTCGCGCACCACCTCGAGATCGAGGACGAGGCAGGGGCCGTCTTCCGTGCGGGAGCGGAGGAATTGTTGAATGCGATCGGTCATCGCGGCATCCCTTCGAAGGGCGTGCGTGAGCACGCCAAGAGAAATAAGCTTCGGGGTGCATGGCGATGCTCCTACTCCCGCGCTTTGGAGACGCGGAGGTGCAAGTTGACCCGCCATACGTGACAACTTCGCGATCCGACGTGAATCATTCACGCCGACTGCCAAGCAGTCAGATGCTGCGCCGTTGGGCCTACATGTTCTTGCAACGAGGCACGACAATGCCTTGTTGGAAAATGTAGCCTTCGATTGGAATGGAATGAATTCCCTTCCGCACGCCCGGCAAGATAGACAAGCCTCTTCGGTACGTCAGCTTTGGAGGCTGACAGAGACGAAAAAGCCCGGTCCGTCGTTGCTTTAAGTCGCGTTCCCCGTTTGGCGGGGTTCGCCGGTTCGCCTCCGGCTGTCGATCCTTTTAAGGTGGTTAACCGGCCTCTTGTCCGGATCCCCACCAATCGACCACGACCACAGGCACGTGCGATTTGGGCAAGCGCTAAAATAAGTGATTCGCGCCGAAACACAAGATCTTTTGAAAAAAAGATCTTGATCTTGTCCGAGGGGACCGTGGGACGACAGACGCGGGAGTCGTCGTGGCCTCTGCCAATATTGAGCGAGGCGGAAGGGACTGTCGCGCGATAGGTCATCGGCTAATGAGTGTGCATGGCCTTTAGCATTTGTATTCAACCCGGTGATGCCGGTCGTGGCAAAACCTGTGATGTGCCGAGACCGGGGAAATAAGCCTCATCGACGCAAGAGGTTCCTGCACGTATGCGTGAGAGCCTGCACTCGGGCTGGTCGTCGATCTTGAAGGTCGGCCGGGACCGCCGCCGGGGCAGGGGCAAGCCGCCAGCTATGAAAATATCGGCCAGATGGATGCTTGCGATTAATGGCAAAGCTCAGTAACTCTGCTCCGCGACGCATCCGCGAAGGACCATTGCCTGGCCCCAGCGATGCACCCCGGTTCTTTGATGAGAGCATCGTGGCGGACATTGTTTCGCTATAAAGGATTATTATCGTAACTCGGGTGGTTTTTCTCGCACCGTTCCAGGTGTCGAGGTTCAGGTGCTGAGGGAAAACACCCCCAACTCCAATTTTTGGCGGGAATAGGCGGATCGGTGTCGTGATCCGATCCGCCTATTCCCGTAGATCGAGCAGCCGCTCACTGAGAATGCTGAGTTCGAAAGCGAGGATAGCTTTTGGGCCGGTGTGGTGCGGCTGCGAAGATCTTGAGCATCGCTCATTCCTTCACTCGATCGGGCGATGCTCTCCTGCTAGCAGATGTTCTGCTTACCTCCTCGCTTGCCTTTCCCCACGGCGCTCTTTCCCGGCGCTCTCCTTCAGTCCAGATCGCAAGTTTAACCCATGGCCGATTTTCCCCGCCGTCATTTCGTTCAAGGCTTGTTTGCGTCCACGGCATTGCTGAGCTGTGCAACATCAGGCCACGCCGCGCCCGCCAATCCTAGTGGGAATAGCGCTGCCAATAATGCCGCGACTCCCGCGCCGGCCCCAAAATTTGATTTTGACGATGTCGTACGGCGGGCGCGTGATCTTGCCGCGGCGCCCTTCGATGCGCGCCCGCCGGTTTTGCCGGACGCTTTGGCGCAACTCGATTTCGATACCTGGCGCGACATTAAAACGCGCTCGGACAAGGCTTTTGTGCTCAGCCCGCAAAGCCCGTTCCGGATGCAATTGTTTCATCTCGGGCATCTTTATAAGCGGCCGGTTATCGTCAATACGATCCGCGACGGGATTCCAACGCCCATCCCCTATGCGGCTAATCTCTTTGACTATGGCCGTGCGAAATTCGACAAACCTCTGCCTGTCAATCTTGGCTTCGCGGGCTTCCGGCTGCATTATCCTCTGAATTCTCCGAAAAGTTCCGATGAAATCATTTCCTTCATCGGCGCGAGCTATTTCCGATTCGTCGGGCGTGGAGAAAGCTGGGGGCTATCGGCTCGCGGTCTCGCTGTCGATAATGGCAGCACTAACGAGGAATTTCCCTTTTTCCGCGAGTTCTGGATCGAGGCCTCGCAGCAGCAGGGCGACCGCGCGATCATTTATGCCTTGCTCGATAGTTCCGCCGCGACCGGCGCCTATCGGTTCGAGCTCAGCCCCGGCAAACAGACCGAGCTCGATGTTTCGGCAACGCTCTTTTCGCGCAAGACAGGTGTCAAACTGGGTCTCGCGCCGCTCACCTCAATGTTCCTGGCGGGTGAGAACGAACATCGCTTCAAGGACGATTTCCGTTTTGAATTGCATGATTCCGATGGCCTGCTGATCCACAGCAATACTGACGAGTGGATCTGGCGGCCGTTGCGCAATCCCCCCACGCCGCAAATAACAACCTTCCCCGCACGTGATTTCCGTGGATTTGGCCTGTTGCAGCGCGACCGTGCGTTCGACCATTACCAGGATCTGGAACTCGCCTATCAGTCGCGGCCGAGCTATTGGGTTGAGCCCCACGAAAATTGGGGCGATGGGCATGTCGATCTGCTCGAATTGCCAACCGCGGACGAGACCAACGATAATATTGTCGCCTCTTTCGTACCGAGTGAAAGCTTCGAGCCCGGCAAGGCCCTGTCCTTCGGTTATCGCATCACGTCTTTTCTCGACGCGGCCAAATTTTCTCCGAATGGACGTGTAATCAATACGTTCCAGACGGTGGCCAAGGCGTTGGGCTCATCCGAACCCGTCGTGCCCAATTCCCGGCGTTTCCTGATCGATTTCGCTGGGGGTGATCTCGCTTATTATCTCGATGATCCCTCTCTCATCGAGATTGTTTCGGCGACGAACAATGGCCAGATCCTGCGGACATTCCTGATGCCGGACCCCTATATCAAGGGCTTCCGCGCCGCTATCGATGTTGCGCTCCCGCCGGGCCAGACAGCGGATCTGCGGCTCTTCCTGCGTTCGGGCCAGCGTGTCTTGACCGAGACCTGGGTCTATTCATGGCTGCCCCAATGAGTTCACCCTTGTCAGGGGAATAAGGCGTGGGAGTCAGGAAGGCACGGCTCGCCGATCTCGCGAAGCTCGAGGCGCTTGAATGCGCCGCTTTCGCACATGATCGGCTGTCGCGCCGCAGTTTGCGCGCCTATATCCTGTCTCCGCGTGTCATCATGCTGGTCGCTATTCACGAGCGCGTGCTCGCGGGTTATAGTCTCGTGGCCTTCCGCAAAAACTCGTCTGTCGCCCGGCTCTATTCCCTTGCCATTGCGCCGGAAAAGTCGGGTCGCGGTCTCGGCGGTGCCCTTTTGGCGGCGAGCGAAAAAGCCGCGCGCCGGAGAGGAGCGGCGCGTCTGCGGCTCGAAGTCCGTGTCGATAATCAGCCGGCGATCGCCCTGTACAACAAGGCGGGTTATCGGCCCTTCGACAAGATCGATGATTATTATGAAGACGGAACGAGCGCCCTGCGTTTCGAAAAGGATTTGTGAGTAGGATCACTCTAAGGAAGTGAATCCACATCGGGCGGATCGCCCAGCCGCGAGAGATCGAAAGCGGCTATATCCTGCAAAAGTTCAATGAAGGCTGTCGCGGCATAATCGAGGCAGGGCTCGCCTTTTTCAGCGGAGGCTGCCGCAGCATTGCCCATGGCGCCGGAGGCTGACAGATCCTGGCTCATCCAGCCGAAACCTGTCGGTCTTCCTGTCCGCAACCAGGTGAAATCACGCTCTAAGGATTCGCTGGCGGATGAAAAATCCGCCAAGGCCTCGCGCCTGACGAGATCGGGCCGCAGGGCCAGCATCTGCGATGTTTCGATATCACCGGCATGAATGCCGTGCCGTTTTTCTTCCTCGGAGAAAAGCCCGTCCGGGGTGCCGAAACGATGCAGGGTCGCCATGACGACGAAGAGGCCGAGTTTTGCGCGCAATTCATGCGCGAGCATGTCGAGCAAGCCGACATTGCCGCCGTGTGAATTGGCGAGCACCAACTTGCGGCACCCAGCACGATGGATGCAGGCGCCAAGCTCGCCCCAGGCGCGCAGCAAAATATCGGGTGAAATGCTGAGTGTGCCGGGAAAATCCAGATGTTCGACCGATAGGCCGCAATTCTGCACGGGCAAGAAAAGAACGGGCAAATCGTCTGGCAACCGATTGGTGATGCGGGCGATGGTTTCTTCCATCAAAAATGTATCGACCCCGAGCGGCAGATGCGGTCCGTGTTGTTCTGTGGCCGCGACCGGCAGAACCGCGATGACGTCCTGCATGGGGTTGGTTTGAAAATCCGTCCAGGTCATTTCGGCCCAGAAATGGGTGGGCAGCATCTTATCCTCGATTGGCGTGGGGCCTGATCGATCCCGATCTTAAAACAAAAGATATCGGTTTGGGGAGTCGATGGAACGAGGCGGTCGCACTGATTGAAATGGCCAGATCGCGTCTGGCCGTCAGCGGAAAATCGACTGGGTTTCCGTGCTTGTCGATGGCCCGATAAAGATAGCGCCACTGGCCTTTGATCTTGACGTAGTCAGCTTGTACAAGTAGGAAGCCAGCGTGCCCAAAGCCCATCAAGGCGCCATCTATGGCAGCATTATAATTTGGGAAGACAACTGGGATAAACGTTGCATTTCCCATGAAATCAGTTCCTGTAGTGATTGATTATAGGCGCGATCAATTTATTTTCGAGATCGAGCACATCTCATAAATTATATTATAAGACATTGCTGCGTTGCCTTTCCAGCCAGCGCATACCTTTTTATAATGTGAGGCATCAATCAAGATAGACCCATTACCATCTATCATAAATAAATGATGTTCGCCGTAAATTATCGGCGCCGTGTGTTTTGATATAAAAGCGTTGTATGTATTCGTGACACAATAATCGACCATGCAATATTCTTCATTATTATCATCTACTTTTCGAAAGCGCTCACTCTGCCTTGTTGTCGCGACTGCATCCCCGATGGCTTCCAATCCTGCGTCATCGCAATTCTGTGGCCGCCCCTCGAGGCGGGCCGGAATAATATTGGTCACGAATTGCCTGACCGCGATGAAAGTGTTTTGTATGCCATCGATAATCAAGCCACCATTGTCGTCCGGATCGACGAAGACGATTCCGTAACTGTTAAATTGGCTCATATCCAGTGGCCTGGCCGTATAATAAAGCCCTACGAAATCTAGCTTGTGCTTAAAATTGAGAACGCAGCCTAGAACAAAATGTGATGGCGTATTCAAAGGCTTAAAATGAATGCTGTAGGATTCAACTTCGCCTCGGGGGCCGCCGCTCGGGTGAAATGTTCGCGAGAAAGGCCTTGCCTGTTCTTGGCATTCACGTGCGAACTCGTCTGCAATGGGGAGGAGCTTATGGCACTGTGAATAAAATTCTGTCTCGGCAGCTATTGCAATTTCGGAGGGAAGAAATGCTATGAGAGTATAGATCAGAAGCTTAGCGAGAAATGCATGTTCTACACTCTTGAGCATCTGCACCATGGGAATTTTCCAACCTCTAATCAGCTATTTCAGTCTTCGATGCCTGCTTAAGAAATCAACTACCAGTTGAATATTCTGTATATCACAATCTATAGCTTGGCCTGCAAGCGATTATTTGGACCTGCTTGCAATAATTTTAGACGGGCTGGGCCGTCCCGTCGTGGCATCGATGAGTTGGCCGTTTGAGAGCGTATAGGCATGGGCGGAGGCGTTCTTGATGACGAAACTGTTCGCCGTCGCGCCGCCTTCCGGCTTCGACTGGATGATGATGCCACCATTGGCCGCAATGGTGATGTCACCGACCGGGCCGCTCCTCAAGCTTCACCATGATGCACCTCAATGTGCGGCGGGCCGAGTCTGCATCTGGGCGCGGCTTATGCTCGCTTCCCAGAAACCGATGGCCAGCATAAATGCGCTGGTCAGCCATCCAGCGGCGAGGAGGTCGGTTTGAAGGGCGATGGGAATAAGTGCTGCAAGCGCGACGACGCCGACGATGTGCGAGGCCGGGACACAGCCGTAAACCACCTGTTTGTAGATGGCGCTGCCGACGAGGTAGATCATCGGGCCGGCTGAAAGGATGAGCGCATACGCCAATTTTCCGTGCTCGTGCGGATGGGCCATGACCAGATCGTTGCCGACTGCCGTCACGATGACGCCGGCGATCAGCACGGCGTGGATGTAATGGAAATAGGCGCCGATGCGGCCCGGATCGCTGGAATGCGTGATGGTCGCGGTGGCGTCCTTGCTCGATGTTCCGAAATAGAGCCACCACATGGCAAGTGTGCCGGCGAAGGTCGCGAGCATCGCCGACAGGATCGGGACGCTCCAGACTTCTGCCTCGGCGAGCATGGCGCCAGTCGCCAGCAGCGTTTCGCCAAGCGCGACGATGACGAAAAGCTGGCAGCGTTCGGAAAGATGTCCGCCTTCGATGGTCCAGTCGCTCGTGCGGGACCGTCCCAGGCCCGGCAGCGCGAAGCCGAACATCGGTGACACATATTCGCAAAGAACAGCGATGGCCCATAGCGTCGCACGCGCCCAGTGTTCGGTGAAGGCGCCACTGATCCAGAAGCAGGAGGCGATGAGAAGCCAGCCGAGCATGCGCCTGTAATTGGCGGAAAGAGGGTGATCGCGGCCCAACTCGAAGACGATATAGGCGGTCCGCCCCACCTGGATCGCGACATAAGCGAGCGCGAAGACGAGGCCGCGCTTGTCGAATGCGCCGCCAATCGCCGATGCCATGACGAGCGCGAGAAGCATCGTGACGAACAACACACCACGGATGCGTGGTGTTTCCGGATCGAACCAGTTCGTGACCCAGCAGGTATATTGCCAGCCGAGCCAGACGGCGAACCAGAGGATCAGCGTATGGATGACGCCTGTCAGACTGAGGTTGTGCAGCAGTTCATGGCTGAGCTGGGTGACGGCGAAGACATAGACGAGATCGAAGAACAATTCCTCGAAGGTGACGCGGGCATGATGGCCGTCGCGATGGCGCAAAAGCGGATGGTGGTGATTCTCCGACGTGTCTTTTTGCAGCACTCATACCCCCTCTGTCAGCGCGCCAGGCGCCAGATCACGCCGATCGCGAGCGCGGCTGGAACGACGAACACGATCGCCAGGATCGGCAGTTCATCGCCCAACGGATAGCCGGCCTTCGTCACGCCAACCCATAGGTTCAAGAGCGAAACGGCAAACCAGACCGGCACAAACGCCTTGGCGGCAAGCGAATAGTTGGGGTCTGTCCCGCCCCACAGCTTGCCGAACAGAAGAAACAGGCCGAGCAGGACGATGCCGCCGCCAATGATGATCGCCGTGTGCATGACCATCCCCCTTTTCACGAAAATACGCTGAGGTTCCTTGCGATATCCTTGCCGGTATAGGGCAGGACAACGTCGAGGGCGAGATCGGGATGGTCGATCAGCATGGCCTTGGAGTTCTGAGCGTGTCGAAGCCGAGCGTCATCATACGCTGCGATACTTCTGTAGATGCATCAGGCTGGACGCGGACAGGAGCATGGTGTGATGATTACAGAGCCCTCGTCATCGCTTTGCGCAGGCTCGATCGCACAACAAGACGATGGATCGGCGAAATCGCTGAAAGATAGAGGCGTCCTAACCCGTTGTGGCAATGGACGATGGTGGTGACGACAAGTTCCCGATCTGGCGCGCGGAGTCCGCCGCGCAGCATCAGGGAGGTCCGGAAATTGAGGTGTTGGTCGTCCTCTCCGACCACGATTTCATGATCCGACGCTGAAAGGATGGGGAAGAAGTCGATGTGCCCGCCGCCTTCGCGTTCTTGTCGGTCGCGGATCTGCCGGGACGTCTTCACCCCGAAGCATGTCATGATTGCGTCCCGTAAGCTCAGTAACGCCCGGAACCAGCGCTCCGGCTGGCCTAGAACGCTCTGAGCAAGGGCATTAATATCGCGTATGTCATCATTCGGGATCGAGACGGCATAGGCATCGGCTAGGTCGGCACCCCGGAAAAGCGATGCGATACGACTCTCCATCGGCGGCGCTACAATCCGCACGCGCGGGGCGTTTCGTAATGCTTCCAACGCTGTCCGAAGCGAACTCATGGGGAATGCTGCATGGCGTTGTTCACGAGAGCTTTTCGGTTTCGATCAAGGTGGGGCCTTTATCCCAAGCAAAAGCGCCAGTCGGCTTTGCATGGAAACGATTGCGGCAGTGGACGCCATGTAACGACATTTCATTCCGCACAGCAACCAGCATGCTCCTCTTGGGACAGCAAAGGTTAAGGCCGGACAGAGAGTAAAATGCGCCATTACCTGTTGAATTTGCATGATACTTGCTAGCTTGATCGCTGGCGGAGGTTTATGGATTTCATCAAAAGAGGTTTTGGGATAAAGCCAGCGGGTTTCTCTCGCGCAGCAGAGGCTGCGTCCGCTATCGGGTCTGGTGCCATGATGAAGACGAAAGGACCGTGTTCGTGAAAGGTTTGATTGTCTTCGCGGCGACGATGATCCTGGCGCTTGGTGGAATATCCCGGGCGGAGGATAAGACACCCTCGCCAGCGCCCGCTGCTTCCGTGCCTTGGACAGGGGATCATCGTGACAAGGTGACTTTCGCCACGAATTGGCTGGCGGAAGCCGAGCATGGCGGCTTTTATGAGGCGCTCGCCGATGGCACCTATGCGCTCTATGGGCTTGATGTCACAATTCTTCAAGGCGGGCCGCAGGCCAATAATCGATTGCTGCTCGCCGCCGGCAAGGCCGAGTTCAATCTTGGCGCCAATCTGATCGAAGCCTTCGATGCGGTGGAAGGACAGGTACCGATCGTCGCCGTCGCCGCTTTGTTTCAGAAAGATCCCGTCATCTTGATGTCGCATCCCGGGCAGGGGCGAGATCGCTTCGAGGATCTGCCGCAAGCCAAAGCCTTCATCGGTCGTGAGGCTCTCGCCTCACTCTATCAATGGTTGCGGACGGCCCATGGTTTCCGTGAGGAAAATGTCCGGCCTTATCTGTTCAATTCCGGTCCCTTCCTGGCCGACAAAAGCTCGATCCAGCAAGGCTATGTCACCTCCGAGCCTTTCGAAATCGAACGGCAAGGCCATTTCAAGCCGAATGTCTTTCTGCTTGCCGATTATGGCTATGATTCCTATTCGACGACGATTGAAGTCCGGCGGGATCTGATCGACAAGAAACCGGATCTCGTCAGGCGTTTCGTCGAGGCCTCGATCATCGGTTGGTATCATTACATCTACGGTGACAATAAAGCAGCCAATGCACTGATCAAACAGGACAATCCGGAAATCAGCGACGAACAATTAGCCTATTCTCTCGCGCAGTTGAAAGAGCGGGGCATTGTTGATTCCGGTGATGCCTTGCATCTTGGTATTGGCACGATGAGTGATGCCCGCGTCAAAAGCTTTTTCGACAAAATGGTGCAAGCCGGTCTGTACAAACCGACGCTCGACTACAAACAGGCCTATACGCTGCAATTCGTGAATCATGGCGTGGGTCTTGGCTTGCGACCGAAATCGCCATGAATCCGTCGGTCCTTGTCTCGCTGCGTGGGGTCTCGAAAACCTATCGTAATGGCACGCAAGCCTTGAATGATATTTCCTTTGATGTCCGCCAAGGGGAATGTCTGACCCTGCTGGGACCTTCGGGCTGTGGCAAGTCGACGATCTTGCGCCTGATTGCCGGTCTCGACACGCTGTCCTCCGGCTCTTTGACTCATCATCGGGCGGATAGAGGCAAGGGCGCGAAAAATCAGAATTTTTCCATGGGTTTCGTCTTCCAGGAACCCGCGCTGATGCCTTGGGCCAATGTCTTTGACAATGTTTTTCTCCCTTTACGCTTGGCGGGGCGGAGCCGACGCGAAGCCCGCGCGAAGGTTGACCAGGTGATCGGGCAGGTGGGGCTTGCCGCCCATGCGAATGCTTATCCACGGCAATTGTCAGGCGGTCAGCGTATGCGTGTCTCGATCGCTCGGGCTCTTGTTCGCGATCCTGTTCTCTTGCTGCTCGACGAGCCTTTTGCAGCTCTCGACGAGATCACGCGTTTTCGCCTGAATGATGATCTTCTGCATTTGCGTGAGACTTTGGGCACGACGCTCGTCTTCATCACGCATTCAATTTATGAAAGCGTGTTTTTATCCTCCCGCGTTCTCGTCATGGCGGCGGCTCCTGGCCGTATCACGGAGGAAATCACGATCGACAGCCCGCTCGAACGCGACGAGCGCTTTCGTCTCAGCGAGGATTACCTGACGTTCTGCCGGACAGTCTCGCAGGCCCTGCATGAGGCGAGCTTAGGGGCGAACCCATGAGAAAATCCGCCCGCTTCTTGCTGTTGCTGCCTCCCTTTCTGGTTTTTGTCCTGTCGCTTGGCCTGTGGGAGGCGATCGTCCGCTTTCGTTCGATCCCTTCTTATATTCTACCGGCACCTTCGTTGGTCATCGAGACACTGTATAGAGATCGCGCCATTTTGTTTCCGGCTCTGTGGGTCACCGTACAAATTACCTTCGGCGCTTTTCTGGCCGCGGTCGTGGGCGGTGTTTCCGTCGCTCTTTTGTTTGCGCGCTGGCCTTGGGCCGAACGCAGTTTCCTGCCTTTCGCCATTATCCTGCAGGTCACGCCGATCGTCGCCGTGGCGCCTCTGCTCGTCATCTATCTGGATGCGGGAACGGCCGTGCTCGTCTGCGCCTTTCTCGTCGCTTTTTTTCCGATCCTCGCCAATACGGCACTGGGCCTCGCCGCAACCGACCGGATGCTCGTCGATCTCTTTGCCTTTTACGGGGCATCCCGAGCCCAGACGCTCTGGTGGCTGCGCTGGCCGGCAGGATTACCCTATTTCCTCGGTGGCTTGAAAATCGGTGGCGGTCTCGCGTTGATCGGCGCGATCGTGGCGGAATTGGCCGCGGGCGCGGCCGGGAAGGGGGCAGGCCTTGCCTTCCGCATCACCGAGGCCGGTTATCGTCTGAATATTCCCCGGATGTTTGCGGGTCTCGCCTTGATCTCGCTGACGGGCATTGTGATTTTCGGCTGCCTTGCTTTTCTCTCCCGTTTTCTGCTCCGGCATTGGCATGAAAGCGCGCAAGCCTCCGAACGCTGAACGTTCACGTGGCTGATCACGAAATTGTTTAATCCTCGTTGATTTTGTTTCCTTCCCGGGCGGCCTCTTTTCGCGCATGGCGTGACAAGCTATGGAAGCGCTGCCAAAATTCGCGAACCCCTTTCACCCTTGCCATGTTTTCCGCTGACAGGAGCCGACCTTGCCCGATTTCGACATCCTTCTGCCCTCTCCCTTGCCGGCCAAAGTCGTGCAGGGGCTTGCCCATGTCTGCAAGGTCCATCCGCTTTGGGAAGCGGCTGATCCGCAGGCCTTGATCGGGCAAATCAAGGATAAGGTACAGGGATTGGCGACGTGCTACGGCAAAGGGAAGATTGATGGCGACTTCATGAGCCAATTTCCCAATCTCAAGATCGTGTCCCATTATGGCGTCGGCTATGACATCATTGATGCCGCTTGGGCCGGGGCGCATCATATCGTTGTGACAAATACGCCGGACGTTCTGAACGATGAAGTCGCCGATCTCGCCATCGGCCTGATGCTGGCGACGATCCGGCAGATTCCGCAAGCTGATACGTTTTTGCGCGCGGGGCACTGGCTCAAGGGATCTTTTCCCCTGACGGCGACCTTACGGGAACGCCGTCTTGGCATTTTCGGTCTTGGCCGGATCGGCAAGGCGATTGCGAAACGCGCGGCTGCTTTCGATATCGAGATCGCCTATTGCGGCCGAAAAAAACAGGACGACGTACCCTATCGCTTTTATCCGAGCCTGCTCGAACTGGCACGGGAAAGCGATATTTTGATGGTTATCGCCCCGGCGACACACGAGACGACAAACGCCGTCAATGCGGAAGTATTGAGCGCGCTGGGGGCCAATGGCGTTCTCATCAATGTCGCGCGCGGGTCTCTCGTCGATGAAAACGCTTTGATCGAAGCCTTGAAGAACAAGACCATTCTTTCGGCTGGCCTCGATGTCTTTGCCGCTGAGCCGCAAGTGCCGCAGGCGCTCATCGATATGGAGCAAGTCGTTCTGCTGCCACATGTCGGCTCGGCATCGCATTATACACGCGATGCCATGGGACAATTGGTGGTTGATAATCTGATCTCATTCGCGGAAGGGCGGGGACCCTTGACGCCCGTGGCGGAAACGCCCTGGCCGTTTTCCGCTTGATCGGCGCGGACAGCTTATACCCTGCGCTCGAGCAGACCTCTGAAGTGAAACACTTTTTGGGGATTATGCGCTGAAACGAACAGAGTGAGCATTGGAGACGATCAGCTTTGAATGTCTCAAGCTCTCTCCGCTTTAATGCCTTTGTCCGGCAGGTTAGGCCTGTGTGATGGAGCGGATGGGAATGTGTTCGATGACCCGCTTATCGTCGAAGGCAGCGTCCTTGATTTTTCACCAATAAGTAAAAAACCACCGGATTTGCTCGCTGCCGAAGCCTGCATGCGGCATTTCTGTAGCTCTTGGCGCCAATAGATATATAAGAGGATATTCCCGCCCTGCCTTGGAGATGGTCCTCGCATGATCGTCGCTATCGACGTTAGCCGCCGCCGGTTCCCTCACGGCGCTGTTCGATTGGTCTCCTTCCTTCTTCTCGCTCTTTTTTCCATTTTTTCTTGCGATGCCATGGCGCAGTCGGCCGGGCAGGGCAGGGCCAGAGGGGGCTTTGATCCGTCCTATGGCTCGAACCTCTCTCCCGAACTCGCAGCTCTCGGCGGGCAATGGGATCTTGTGCGTGAAGGCGCTACAACCCGGCCCAATGAGCGCCAGACATGCCGTCTAACTTTGAGTCTCAGGCCTATGGCCGACCAAGGTCTTCTTCTTCTCTTACCCTCTTCGTGTCGCAAAACGATGCCGATCGTCGCGAGCATCAATGCCTGGCAGCCGATGACCCGTCACCGCATCGATTTTACTGATCGAAACGGGGCAACACTTATGACTTTCTTTTCAACGGCAGATGGGCGTTTCGAAGCCGTGGGGCCGGACGCGGAAAATTACGCGCTAACGGAAGTGACGCTCGGCAAGCCGAACGCACCCCAGATCGATACGCAGGCGGTATCCTCAACCAGTCTCGCTCCGAATGCTCCTGAAAAATTCGCCGCAGCGGCGACACAGAAAGCAACGCCGGCCTCCATTGGCTCGATCAGGCTGGCGGATCTTCCCGGCCGCTATGCCATTTTGAGGGATGGCAAGGATACTGGCTGCATGGTGACATTGGATCGTGGAAGTGTCGGTGCCGGTGAGCGCGCCATTCTCGCGCCGGCCTGTCGGGATCATGGCTTGGTCGTTTTCGATCCAGTGTCGTGGCAATTGGCGCGCGGCAGAATCACTCTCACTGCCCGCAAGGGTCATGTGACCCATCTTGATCTGCAGCCGGATGGAACCTGGCTGAAAGACCCCTCCGAGGGCAAGAGTTTGAGTTTGAAGAAACTCTAAAGGCGCGGCGCATTCAGAACGGCGCTCGCAGTGCATGATCCGTCAGTTTTTGATGGGCGAGGCGCAAAGCTGCGAGAGCTTCCTCGAGCGCATTGTGTTGGCGTTCGAGATGCGAGATCTGCGCAATGATTTGCTCGGGCAGCAGCCTCAATTCCAATTCCGCCTTGTGATGCTCGGTCCCCCGCGCCTGCGAGGGATGTCCTTGCAGCATGTCATGGATTTCGGACAGGGTGAAGCCTAGACGCTTGCCCTTCAGGATCAGGCGCAAATTGTGTCGGTCCGTTTCGTTGTAAAAACGTGCCGTCCCTTTCCGGGCCGGGTGGAGCAGTCCCCGGTCTTCGTAAAAGCGCAAAGCTCGGACGCTGACGTCAAATTCACGCGCCATTTCTCGAATGCTGCGAAGGGGCTGGTTATCCTGCTCCGCATCGCTGGGTTGTTCTTTTGTACCTTTGGCAAAAAAACTGGCTGCGCCAAAAGATTGGGGCCTGTCCATGGATATTCCTTCGTTTCACCATTGAGACAGGGCCAAGCTAGCGCGATCCATTGCGCAATACAACCATAAAGTGTATTTATCGCATTTATTGGTTATTGGTTGTATTTTCCGCTTATGGTGAAAGGGCGATCTTTTGGGCTTAACGCTGTCTTTACCCCGATCTTTGAAACTGGAGCGAAGGGCGAGGTCGTGGAAGTCCATGACGGGGCGAATGTTTTTTTAAATCGTCAAACCGACTCAGCCTGAAGGTCACAAGCTTTGAATAGTGTCGACTTAAAAAATCGCGCGTGAACATCTGACGAAAATCTGGAAAATACGTTGGAACAGGATTCGGGACAGGATTTACCGCGTAGTGCCAAGGCCCAGACAGCTCCACTTGGGAAGGGGGCGGCGGTCTCGCGCAGGCCTGCATTTTTGGCAGGAACCGAAACCTTGGAAGAACGGGCTCAGAGGGCTTGGGCTTTCGCGCATAATAGAGGAATGATCCGGGCGCTCGAGAATCGCCGTGACCGGGAATGGGAAATGGTCGCCAGTCTTTCCTGCTCCGGAGAGGATGGATTTCTTCCGTTCGATGAATGGCAGGCGGTACGCTCGGATGGCCATGGGTTGCAAAGTGACGAGTTGCGTCGGGAGACGACTTTGGGAGCGGATTTCAAGACCGGTCGCGGATTGCCAGAGGGTCAGGCTTCTCTCGAAGGCCTGTGGAGCGAACTTGAATCGGAATTACTGGCCTTCGCCCGCCGTCGTGGCCATGCTTTCGCTTCCAGCGGCCGGGTCGGCGTGGATCATCGGCAGAACGCGGCAAAAGGACCGGGCGCGAGTAGCACCGCCTCAGCAGCCCAGAGCGCTTCTTTGTCGGACTTACGGGATGATGTCGGTCAACTCGCTGGTCAACTCGATGCCATGCGGCAGGAAGCGGATCGTCGCGACAGCCTGTTGCGGAGCCAGGCGGAACGCATTGGCGACATCGGGCGGTTTCGCAAGGAAATCAGCGATCTGACGAGCCGGCTCGGTGCTTTCGCGCCGCTGGAGGCCTTGCGTGAACTTGACCGGGAAATCAAGGCTATTGCCCAACGGTTTGAAAAATTAGGGGAAACCGAGAGCGACGCCACCCCGATACTGCGCTTGCGGCAGCAATTGCATGAAATTCGCGAACTCATCACGGCCATGGCGAGCCTTGCGGAAAATACGGTTCGGCAAAAGCCGGCCGCTGATCTGGAAGTCTTGCGAGGGACGTTGAACGATCCGGTCCGTGCGGAATCGCTGCAGAAGATCGAGACCCAGATCGAGGTTTTGGGGCAAAGGGTCGATACAGCCATCGCGCAGGCGGAAACATCCGGGCAATATGCCGCCCTGGCGCGGCAGATCGAGGCCGTCAAACACCAATTGACGGCGCGCATCGACGCCAATGCCACGCTCAGCGCGCCGCATACGCAACAACTCGAACAATTGGTGCGTGTGCTGGCCGACAAAATGGATTCCTTGCCCGATCCGCGCAAGAGCGAACAGAAGTTCGAGGTTCTTCAATCCGAACTCGTCCGGATCGACAATCGCCTCGACCAAAGTGACAAGATCATCGCCTCTCTGGCGGCCATGGAAATGACCATTACGCGGCTTTCCGCCGAGATGGGCGTGATCAAGGGCTCGTTGCGGCAATCTGCCGAAGCGGCCGCGCGTCAGGTCATTGAAGAGCTTCGGCAGACATCCTCCACGGAACCTCTGATTCCGGCTGATTTGGAAAACGAGATCGAAAAACGGTTCGAGCGCACCGAGGTCATGATCCGCGATGGCCTGGAGAGACTTGCCAGCCGGCTGACCGATCTTGAAACCGTTACACATCTGGCTCGAGGCCCTGTGACACAGGCCGGGTCCCTGGGATCATTGCTGGCGCCGATCTTTGCACCCGCCAGCGAGGGGCAAGGGGAAACAGCCAGTGTTTTTAATATTTCCCTCGACAAGGCTCCGGGATCGGTGCGGGAAGACCTTGACCCCTGGCGTTCTGAGCGGGTCTCCTCGGTACGCGGTTCTGTCTCGGCAGGCCAGAAAGTTTTGCCTCGTGCGGAGACAGGGCCGGTTCCCCTTCAAGGTGAACGCCGGGCCAGGCAAGAGAACAAGGGCCCCACGCTGGTCGAGGATGAATTGCTCGAACCGGGCAGCGGCCGTCCCCTCTTGTTGCGCTCCAGCGGAATGAAGAAAGGGACTTTCAAGGATCGTGAATCCGAGGCGATCGCGGGGCCCAAGGCCAGAATGAAGCAAGGGGAATCCGTGCCGAAGGGTGCGGACAAACTGGTCCTTCCGCCTTCGCGAGAGCAATCCACCTCTTTTGATCGGATGATCCGTCTGCTCAAAAGCGCCCGCCATTTGGTCCGGGGACGGCTAGTCTTGTTTTCGCTCGCGGGACTTTTCTCCCTGGCCGTCCTGGATGGATTGGTGCATGCCATCGGGAGCATGGATCAGCGGAACAATGCGGGCCATGCGGAACAATCCGGTCCGGCCAAGACCGCGAATTTTGTGGAAACCTCGCCGCAGTCCTCAGCGCCAGCCGCCACAATTCCGGCCACGACCCAGAAAACATCCGAAACCCCTGCCGCAGCCAAATCCAGCATAAATAAAGTGGGGGCGCTGGCCTTTTCGACACGGGAAGACATTCTGCGCCTCTTCCGCTTGGGTGAAGCCGGCCATGCCGGCGCGCAATATCATCTTGCCTTGCTCTTGCAGGAAGGCACGGCCCATGCGGAAGGAAATGACCAGGCGACGGATCTGCGCGCCGCCGCTTTTTGGTACGGGAAAGCCGCTGACCAGGGTCTCGCCCCGGCGCAATATCGGCTAGGCCTGCTCTACGAAAAAGGCTTCGGCGTAGACCGCGATCTTCACAAGGCGACGGATCTTTATCGCCAGGCGGCGGAGCAGGGCAATACACGCGCCATGCATAATCTTGCTGTCCTCTCGGCCGAATCCGAAAATGGTCCGCCTGATTATGCGGCCTCTGTCAAATGGTTCACCAAGGCCGCCGAATATGGCCTGCGCGACAGCCAGTATAATTGTGCGATATTGCTCGCCCGGGGGCTCGGCGCGCCGCGCAATCTGGTTCAGGCCTATGCCTGGTTCGCCATTGCGGCGGCTCAGGGAGACGAGGAAGCCGGTCGCAAGCGCGATGAAGTGGCGCGGCATCTTTCAACGGAAGATTACACAGCGGGCAAAACCATAGTCGCCGCATACAGGCCCCAGCCGTCCAAAATGGCGGCTAATGAAGTGTCTATGCCTTCAGGCGATGGGGAGCAGGGATCGCGCCAGGCCGAGGTGATGAAGCCGAGCCTTTCTGGTCTGTGAGAGGCCGGATAACCGTTTACGGGCATACAACAGGACTGATGTCCTCTTCTTACCATCCGGATACGCCAACAATGGCCAGCTTGCTGAGCGCCGCATCAGTCTGATGTTATCCTCAACGGAACCGTATTGCTGACATCACTGATCTCGAGAACACCATCAAAAACATGATGGTGTCATGTGTCTCGCTGCCACTGTCACCAGAAATATCCTTGACAATAATGATGATCGCCTCCCAGCGATTCAGCTCCAACCGATCGTTGCGGTATTAGGGGCAGAATGTCCGATGAATAACGTGACCCTTATGTCATCGATCACGAGATCAAGCTCACGATCTTTATGTGATCCTTATGCTCCCTCATATCAATCCGTGTAGAGCCTTGATTGATCCGTCCGATAAGTTTCGCTCAGCTTTTACGCTGGAGATAGAGCTATGGCCGATCTCATTTTTCTTCTGCTTGGCACAGGTGCCTTCGTCCTCTTCAGTGGGTTCACCGTTTT
Source organism: Beijerinckia indica subsp. indica ATCC 9039 (assembly GCF_000019845.1). Classification (NCBI taxonomy): domain Bacteria; kingdom Pseudomonadati; phylum Pseudomonadota; class Alphaproteobacteria; order Hyphomicrobiales; family Beijerinckiaceae; genus Beijerinckia; species Beijerinckia indica. The sequence goes on from NC_010581.1 coordinate 1,258,727, forward strand.
GCTGAGGCATATCTGACCATGTGGATCGATGCGCTTTGGGCGGGCGGCGCGCTTTGTATCGCCGTCTACATGGTCGCCGCGCTGCTGCGGCCTGATCGCTTCTGACAGGATATCATCATGAATTGGCAAGGCTGGGCGGAGATCGCCTTCATCCTGGGCCTTACGGTCGCTCTTGGCTGGCCGCTCGGTCTCTTTCTGGCGCGATTATGGGAGGGGGAGCAGACCTGGCTCGATCCTGTTCTTAAACCTGTCGAGCGGCTGGTCTATCGAGCTTGCGGCATCGATCCCCGGCAGTCACAGACCTGGTCCTCTTATGCTCTGGCGCTGCTGGCCTTCAGTGCGGCAAGCTTCATTCTGCTCTACGCGATTCTGCGATTGCAGGGGTGGCTCCCGTTGAACCCGCAGGGTTTTGCCGGCCTCCCACCGCATTTGGCCTTCAATACGGCCATCAGCTTTGTCTCCAACACCAATTGGCAGTCCTATGTTCCCGAGGCCACGGTCTCGGCCTTCTCCCAGATGGCGGGGCTGACGTCGCATAATTTTCTTTCTGCCGCCGCCGGTATTGCCGTGGCCGCCGCCGTGACACGCGCCTTTGCCGCCAACCGGGAAGAGGGACTCGGCAATTTCTGGGTCGATCTCACCCGGGTCAGTCTCTACCTGCTGTTGCCTTTATCGATCGTGATCGCTTTGGTCTTCGTGGCGCTTGGCGAGCCCCAGACTTTGTCGGCCCATGTCACCGCCACCACGCTGGAAGGCGTGCAGCAGACGATTGCGCTGTTTCCGACAGCCAGCCAGGAAGCCATCAAGCAACTGGGCACCAATGGCGGTGGTATTTTCAATGCCAATTCCGCCCACCCGTTCGAAAATCCCAATCCACTCACCAATCTGATCGAGATCGTGGAGATGAATGTGCTGGGCTTTGCCTGTGTGGTCGCGTTTGGCCGCCTGGTGAGTGCCCGCCGGGATGCGCGCGCCTTGATCACGGTCATGGCAATCTTTGTGGCCGTCGCTGCTTCCGTCATTTACTGGACCGAAACGCGTCCAGCCCCGGCCCTTGTTGGCGCGCAAGCCGAAGCGAGCGTGAACATGGAGGGCAAGGAGGTCCGTTTTGGTGCCCCCGCGACAGCGATCTGGACAGCGGCGACAACTGGCGCCTCCGATGGCGGTGTCAATGCCATGTTTGACAGTTTCATGCCGCTTGGCGGCGGTATGGCGATGTTCATGATCCAGCTCGGCGAAATCCTGCCGGGCGGTGTCGGCTCCGGCCTTTATGGCATGATCGTGCTGGCGCTGATCGCTGTCTTCGTGGCCGGGCTGATGGTCGGGCGCACACCGGAATATCTTGGCAAGAAGGTGGAAGCGCGTGAAGTCAAATATGCCATGCTGGCGGTTCTGATCCTGCCCTTAGCGATCCTGGGCTTCTCGGCCGCGGCTGCTGTGCTGCCCGTAGCGCTCGAGGGGCTTGCCAATACCGGCGCGCATGGCTTGTCGGAAATCCTCTATGCCTATTCCTCGGCAACGGGGAATAATGGTTCCGCTTTCGCCGGTTTTTCAGCCAACACGCCATGGTGGAATACGACGCTCGGCATTGCCATGCTGCTCGGCCGTTTCGGCTATGTGATCCCGGTCCTCGCCATTGCGGGCTCCCTTGCGGCCAAGCCGAAACTCACCGTCACCGCTGGCACGTTCCCGACAGACGGGCCGCTGTTCATTGGCCTCTTGATTGGGGTGATCTTGATCCTGGGAGGCCTGCAATTCTTTCCGGCCCTCGCGCTTGGCCCGATCGTCGAGCACTTCCAGGTGCTTCAGGCGCTCGCCCGCTAATGGTTACAAGGATTGAATCCAATGCTTTCCTCGAGTCACGCTTTGAGCCACGCTGTGCCAAAGCACCCTCTCAATTTTAGCCGTGCCGCCCTCGATGCCTTCCGCAAGCTCGATCCGCGTGCCCTAACGGGCAATCCGGTGATCCTGACGACCGAGATTGTTGCCTTTCTCTCGACCGTCTCGGCTGTTGCCGCGATCAGTGCCGGAACATCCGCCGTCTTCATTCTCCAGATCGCCCTCTGGCTCTGGGCGACCGTGCTTTTCGCGAATTTTGCGGAAGCCGTCGCCGAAGGGCGTGGCAAGGCGCAGGCCGATGCGCTTCGCGCCACGCGCGTGACGACGATCGCGAAAGTCATCGTCGATGAGGCGAAGGGTTTCATCGTACCGCTCCCGGTGAATGAACTATTGCCCGGTGCCATCGTTTTGGTCGAGGCGGGCGATGTCATTCCAGCGGATGGCGAAATCATTGAGGGTGTCGCTTCGGTGAATGAAGCTGCCATTACGGGCGAGTCGGCGCCGGTGATCCGCGAAAGCGGTGGCGATCGCTCCGCCGTGACGGGTGGCACGACGGTCATATCGGACTGGATCAAGGTGAGGATCACCTCGCAGCCTGGGTCCACTTTTCTCGACCGCATGATCGCCATGGTCGAAGGCGCGGACCGGCGCAAGACGCCGAACGAGATCGCGCTGGCCGTGCTTTTGGCTGGTTTGACGCTGATCTTCCTCATCGCCGTGGTAAGCTTGGTCGGTCTTGGTCATTATTCCGGGGTCGATCTCAACCCCGTCGTGCTGGGCGCGCTTTTCGTGACGCTGATCCCCACGACCATTGGCGGCTTGCTCAGCGCGGTGGGCATTGCCGGCATGGACCGCCTGCTCAAGGTCAATGTTCTCGCAACCTCCGGGCGTGCCGTGGAAGCGGCCGGTGACATCGACACGCTTCTGCTCGACAAGACCGGCACCATTACCTTTGGCAATCGCATGGCGACGGAGGTGATTCCAACGCCCGGCCTTCGCGCGGAGGTGGCGATGCGCGCGGCCCTGATGGCGTCCTTGGCGGATGAGACGCCGGAAGGCCGCTCGATCATCACTTTGGCAGGCCAGCAAGGCGTCACAGCCGAAATGCCCGTCGGCGCCAAGGCGATCGCTTTTAGCGCACATACCCGCCAGTCCGGCCTCGAGGCCGAAGGGCAGGTCTGGCGCAAGGGCGCGGTGGACGCCGTCCTCAAGGATCTCCATCTCGATGAAACGATGCTGCCAACGGCCTTCAGGGCATCGGTGGAGCGGATCGCCCGTTCAGGCGGCACGCCGCTCGCTGTCGCCGAGAATGGCAAACTGGTGGGGGTGATCCACCTCAAGGATGTCGTCAAACCGGGCGTCAAGGAACGCTTTGCCGACCTGCGCCGCATGGGTGTGCGCACGGTCATGATCACGGGTGATAATCCGATCACAGCCGCCGCCATCGCTTCGGAATCTGGTGTCGATGATTTTCTTGCCGAGGCCACGCCCGAGGATAAATTGCGGATGATCAATGCCGAACAGGGCAAGGGACGCCTCGTTGCCATGTGTGGTGACGGTGCCAATGATGCCCCAGCTCTGGCCCAGGCCGATGTCGGTGTCGCCATGCAGACTGGCGCGCAAGCCGCCCGGGAAGCTGGCAATATGGTCGATCTCGACAGTGATCCGACCAAGATCATCGAGATCGTGGAAGTCGGCAAACAGCTTCTCATCACACGCGGCGCACTGACGACCTTTTCCATCGCCAATGATGTCGCGAAATATTTCGCGATCATTCCGGCCATGTTCGTGGTGTCCCTGCCGGCGCTCGGTAGCTTGAACATCATGGGGCTCGCAAGTCCTCAAAGCGCGATCCTCTCCGCCGTGATTTTCAATGCGATCATCATCGTCATGCTGATTCCGCTGGCCCTGAGGGGTGTCCGCTATCGCGCCATTGGCGCTGGCCGGTTGCTGGCCCGCAATCTTCTTCTCTATGGCGCGGGTGGCCTTGTCGCTCCCTTCATCGGTATCAAAACGATCGACCTGATCCTTTCGGCGATCGGCTTTGTTTGAAAGTGACGCATCATGCTCCAGCACATTCGTCCCGCATTCATCTCGCTGATCTTGTTCACCCTCCTGTTCGGTCTCATCTATCCATTGACCGTGACCGGCATTGCGCAATTCGTGTTTCCCGATCAGGCATCGGGAAGCCTGATTTTCCAAGGCGATCAGGTTGTCGGCTCGCGGCTCATCGGCCAAGCCTTCCATCGGCCTGAATATCTCCATCCGCGTCCCTCGATCGCCGGTGATGGTTATGATGCCAGTGCGTCATCCGGATCCAATTTGGGGCCGCTCAATCCTGACCTTGTGAAACAAGTCACGGAACGGGCGGCGGCGATCCGGGTCGAAAATCAGGATCAGGAGGCCGTGATCCCCGCCGATGCGGTGACCGCATCGGGTTCCGGTCTCGATCCGGAGATTTCGCCGGCCTATGCGGGCCTGCAAGCGAAACGCGTTGCCTCGGCGAGAGCCATGCCCGTGGTTGAAGTCGAGCGCATCGTGGCCGAGAATACACAACCGGCTTTTCTCGGATTTATCGGCCAGCCGCGCGTCAACGTGTTGGCGGTCAACCTCGCTCTTGATGCCCGCTTTCCCATCCAGAGGCCGCCAATGCCATGAAGGAGCAGCCCACGCATTCCGAGCCCAATGCCTTGATGGTCAAAACTGGCAATGTCCGGCGCGGCCGGTTGAAAGTGTTTCTGGGCATGTCCCCTGGCGTGGGCAAGACCTATGAAATGCTACGGGCCGCGAGACGCCGCAAGGCCGAAGGCGGTGACGTCGTGATCGGTGTCGTGGAGACCCATGGGCGGCGAGAGACCGAAGCCTTGCTGCGTGGTCTTGAAATTCTTTCCCGCCGGCCGATCGATTATCGTGACCGCTCCTTCCTCGAGTTCGACATTGACGCGGCGCTGGCACGCAAGCCAGCGCTTTTGCTTATTGATGAATACGCGCATTCCAACGTGCCCGGATCGCGGCATCCGAAACGCTGGCAGGATGTGCAGGAGGTGCTTGCGGTTGGCATCGATGTCTGGACGACGCTGAATGTTCAGCATCTTGAAAGCCTCGTCGATGTCGTCTGGAAGATTACCGGAGTGCGTCAGCGCGAGACGGTGCCGGATTCGGCGCTCTCCAATGCCGATGAAATCGAGGTTGTGGACATCACGCCAAGTGAGTTGCGCCAGCGTCTCGCCGCGGGAAAAGTCTATGTGCCGGAGACGGCGCAACTCGCTTCGGAAAAATTCTTCAAGCCCGAGAATCTGACTGCCCTGCGAGAGCTTGCGCTCCGCCGCGCCGCGCAGACGATCGATGATCAGCTCATGGGAGAGATGAAACGCGCTGGCGTGGAAGGGCCTTGGGCGGCAGGCGAGCGCATCCTCGTCCTGATCGGTGCCGATACCATGGCCCATTCGCTCATCCGCGCCGCGCGCCGCCTGTCCGACATGATGATGAATGCGCCATGGACGGTCGCTCATGTCGAAATAGCCAACCGGGCTCCCCCTGATACGGTGTCCGTCGCGCGTCTCAATGAGGCGTTCAAGCTGGCTGAACAACTGGGCGGGTCCACCGTGGTCTTGACCGGCAATGACCTAATCGACTCCGCTTTCGCCTATGCACGGCAAAGCAACATCACTCAGATCATGGTTGGTAAGTCGCGGCGCGTCTGGTGGTGGAAATGGCGCAACCGCTCACTGGCCCATGCACTGCTCGACAAGGCAACGGGTGTCGCTCTGCATGTCATTACTGAAGCAGCGCCCGATCACCTCATGCCACCTGTGCCGCCCGCGCGACCTGTCCAGAATCGATGGAGCGATTATGTCCTGGGCATTGGACTTGTGGCTGCGGCGACATTCCTTTCCTATTTCCTCGACCGCGCTTTTGAACATACCGATCTCGGCATGATCTTCCTATCGGCGGTGCTGGCCGTCGGCGTGCTCTTTGGCTTGCGTCCCGCGCTTGTGGCGGCCACGCTCGCCTTTCTAACCTATAATTTTTTGTTCCTTGATCCACGCTATAGTTTCGCGATTGGTTCTCCGACTGATGTGCTGACGCTTCTGGTTTTTCTGGCCGTGGCCCTTGCAACCGGAGGACTTGCGGGCCGTGTGCGGGATCAGGCGAGCGCCACGGCGCGGCGTGCATCGGCTATTTCCGCCCTTCTTGCCGCCAGCCGTCGCTTGTCCGCCGTCTCCACGAAAGACGAAGCCGCCAAGGCCCTGGCAGAGCAAGTGTCCGCCGCCGCGCGCGGCAAGGCCGTCGTTTTGCTCCCGATCGCGGAAACGATCGCGCCGGCTGCGACTGCATCGACAACCACGCCGTTAAGCACGGCGGATATGGGGACGGCCGATATGGCGGCCGCTCGCTGGGCCTGGGAGAAAGGCGAGAGCGCGGGCGCTGGCACCGGTACATTACCAAATGCGGCCTGGACATTTCGGCCCTTGCAGGGTTTGCGGACCCGTTCAGGTGTTGTTGGAATCGAAGCCAAGGCGACCTCTCAGGAAGACGAGAGATTTGTCGCCGCTTTGCTGGACCAGGGCGCCGTTGCCCTCGAGCGTGCCGAACTTGCCGCCAAGGCTGCGGAAGCGGAGGCGTGGAAACGCTCGGACCAGTTGCGCTCGGCGCTCTTGAATTCAATCAGCCATGATTTGCGCACACCCCTCTCCACGGTGCTTGGTTCCGCGACGACGCTCATCGATTATGGCAAGACGCTTGACTCCGCTGTCAGCGTTGATCTTCTTGAAAGCATTCGGGAAGAGGCTGAGCGGCTGAACCGCTATGTCGGTAATCTTTTGAACATGACCCGTCTCGAAGGCGGAGCACTGAATCCGAGAAGCGAATGGACTGATGTGCGCGACGTTCTCAATGCCGCCGCGCAACGTGTGAGCCGGCGTCTTGGCAAACGCAAGCTTGTGACAGATTATCCGCCAACCCTTTCACCGATCACTACCGATGCGGCTTTACTGGAGCAAGCAGTCGTGAATATTCTTGAAAATGCGATCGCTTACAGCCCAGATGATACCGATGTCGAAATCGCCGTCTATGAGGACCCTCGCAATATCGTCATCAGTATCGAGGATGAAGGGCGTGGCATTCCGACTGCGGAACTCTCGCGCGTCTTCGAGAAATTCCGGCGAATGGAAGAAATCAGCGATCGCGGCAAGGGCGTCGGTCTTGGACTTTCGATCTCGAAGGGTTTCGTCGATGCAATGGGGGGCCGCATCGCCGCTGCCAGTCCCATCCATGGCGATAAAGGCACCCGTGTTTTGATTAGCCTTCCAAAGATGGCTGTGATTCCGCAAGGCAGCACATGAATGCGTTTCGGCCCCGGGTTCTTGTTATTGACGATGAGCCGCAGATTCATCGCTTTTTGCGGCCAGCTCTGGATGCGGCGGGCTATGAGCCGGTCCGTGCCGATAATGCCACTGATGGTCTCAAGGAAATAGCCCGCAAGGTTCCCGATGCGGTCGTGCTCGATCTTGGTCTGCCCGACATGGACGGCAAGGACGTTTTGCAAAAAGCGCGCGATTTCTATGATGGTCCGATCATCATTCTGTCCGCTCGCGATCGCGAGACGGAAAAGATTACCGCTCTCGATATGGGTGCGGATGATTATGTGGAAAAGCCTTTTGGCATCGGCGAGTTGCTGGCGCGTTTGCGCGTTGCGATGCGCCACAGATTGATCCGGAATGAAGCCTCGCCAGTCGTACAAGCCGGAGACGTTTCGGTTGATCTTGTGAACCGGCTTGTCACACGGGGTGGCGAGGTGATCCGCCTTTCTCCCAAGGAATATGATCTGCTGGCCAAACTGCTTGAAGCGGGTGGCAAGGTCGTCACCCACAAACAGCTTCTCACGGCGGTGTGGGGACCGGCCCATGCGGAAGACGTGCAATATCTCCGTGTATTCGTTGGTCAGCTCAGGCAAAAGTTGGAGAACGATCCTGCATCACCCAAATTGATCACGACCGAACCGGGCGTGGGCTACCGCTTTTATATCCCTTAATCATCATACGGTCGCCGAAAGGCACATTCTGTCTCTTTCGTATTTATACAACGCTTATGTTCACCAAAAGAAGACGTATGGATAATTGATGTCGTCCCGATCCAGATAGAGCGCAGCACGATGAAATCATCTCATCGTGGCTTTCGACCCGGGAATGGGCGGCTCGATGGGGACAGAATGAACGATATCGCTTTATCTTCACGTGATAGACAGACGAAAACAAGCTTCGCGACAGGTAAAACCTTTTGTCTCTTTTTGTTTTGTATGAGTGGCGTGGCGATGACAGAGACAAGCCATGCCGATGACGCGCATTCCGAGGTCGATAAAAGCCAGTATTCGCTTTTCAATCCGACGCCTGATTCAGCCCTGCGCCCTTTCGTAACCGACCGGCCGACCAAAAGTAATTCACCCTACACAGTCGATGCCGGGCGCTTCCAATATGAAATGGATCTTTACAATGCTGTCACGACGAGTGCTCAAGGACAGACGACCTATTTTGGTCAGACACTCGATCCTGTCTTGAAACTCGGTCTCACCAGCCAGATCGATTTTGAATTTCAACCGGGCGGGCTTGTCAATGCCCGTACACTCGATCACGCGAGCGGCCAGCAAGTCTCTCATCTTTATGGCTTCGGCGATACGGTCCTGCGCACCAAGTTCAATTTGTTCGGCGATGATGGCGGCGATCAGGCTATGGCGCTCATCCTTTATGGCAAGCTCCCGTCTGCCCGCGCCGGTCTTGGTAATGGCCTTGTCGAGGGCGGCGCGATCCTGCCCTGGTCGATCAGCTTACCCCAGGATTTCACGCTCCTGTTCATGCCGGAAATCGATATTTTAAAAAATAACAATGACAGCCGTCGTCATGCGAACTTCGTCAACCTTATCAACATCAGTCATCCGGTGCCCTTCGTTAAGGATTTGACCTTCGCTGCTGAATTTTTCACGTCCGTCAGTGCGGACAGAGGCACACCGAATATCTATACGCTCGATTTTGCCCTTTCCTATATTGTCGTCAAGGATCTCCAACTTGATGGTGGCATCAATATTGGTCTCAATCGTGACGCCCCGAACCTTCAGCTTTATGCCGGTATCTCGCAGCGCTTTTGAGGTGACATCTTCATTCATAGCCGTGCGCGCCACCGGTCGCCAGCGCATGAATATGCGCAACGCCCCGATCTCAGATGGAGAGGCGGGGCGTATTTGTTGGCTTCGATGATCAAAATGCCTGGGTACGGGGCGATGCGCGATGCTTACCTGAGCTTATGAGAGCCGGGTTCACAAGCTCTTCGGCTCCGCCGGCGCACCTGTCCATTCCGTCAGCGGCGGGATTTTTTCTCCCTTCATGACCAGGGTCAGTGGCCCGAGCCGGGAATAATCGGACACATGCGTATCATAAAGGACCGTAGAGCCGGCGCCGATGGTGACGCCCTTGCCGACGAAGACGCGGCCGACTTTCATCACGCGGTCTTCATAGAGATGAGTCTGCAAGGCCGAAAGGGCGTTCAACGCGGTGAAATCGCCGATGGTGACGCAATCGAATTCAGTGATGTCCGTCATATCCATGTAAATGCCGCGTCCGCATTTCGTGCCGAACAGGCGCAAAAGCCACGGCAGGAAGGGCGTGCCGCGCAAATGATCGAGCAGGACCTTGCCGGCGAGACCCCAATACATGACGGCCACGGCTTCCGTTCGCATCGCCCAGAATGACCACATGGGTTTGGTCACGGGCTCGTAGCGACCCATGCTCAGCCATTTGATGATGATGACGACAAAAGCGAGTCCCAAAGTGATCGCCACTGAGGAGAGGGTGAAAGCCCAGAGAATTTCGAAATAAAGACCTTCCAGCACGCTTTTTGAGAACCAATCCGTGGCCCAGGTGCCGAAGGTGATGAACAACATGGTCGGCAGCGAGATTGTCACCGCCTCGAAACAGCCACGCGCGAATTTCTTCCAACGTGGTGCTTCATAGGTCCAGGTCGCGCCGCCCGTGTCGAATTTCTGCCGCACCGGCAATTTGATCGGTGGCGAGCCGAACCACGTATCATGCTCGTGCATGAGTTCATTGGCTGGCGGCTTCGACTTGATGCCGATGAGCGCATTGGCGGGAATATCCGCGCCCGCCGGAACCACGGCGCTATTGCCGACGAAGACGCGGGCCCCCGTCCGCACCCGTTTCAGGGTCATCCAGCCGTTGCGGATTTCCTCATCGCCCAGCATGACTTCATCGGCGATGAAACATTTCTCGCCGATTTCCACGAGATCGTAGCGGCCGGAAAGATTGGTGGAAATCTCCGCATCCTTGCCGATCTTGGCACCCATGAGGCGATACCAAGCCCGCATATATACCGTGGCATAGAGCGCCGACAGGGTTTCCAGCGTGACCTCGGTTGCGAGCGTCATCAGCCACTTGCGGAAATAGAACCAGGAATGGATCGAATAACGACCCTCCCGCACACGCGGTAGGATGATCCAGCGGCAAAGCGCGATGAAGCCCACGGTGACGAGCACCATGACGAACGCGGTTGGCCAGGCCATGACAGGGATCGTGGCCATATAGACGAAATGATCGATCACAGCGGAGCCAATCAATTCGTCGATTCGATCGAATACCCAGAAGGCTGGAATGATTGGCATCAGCCCGAGCGGGGGGATGATGAGCAAAGCGAGGAGATAGCCAAGGCCGAGAAGGAAGCGGCGCGGAGCCGAGGCTTTAGGAGCTTCCCCGAGGTCCGCGCGATCGACCGTGCCAATCTTTTTGCCGGGCGAACCATCAATATTGTCCCAGGCGCCGATTGTCGTGCCGGCCGGCAAGGCCGTCAGATCTCCGAGCGCCGCTCCTTCGCCGATCACCACATCGTTTTCAAGGACACAGGAGGAACCGATATAGGCATCGTCGCCGATGGTGATCGGGCCAATGACAAGTTCATTGCCCTCGACCCGCGCATTGGCGAAATTGCCGACCGAGCCGATACTGACCCTCGAGCCAATGCTGATCAGATCAGGCGCGCCGGCCTCGATCTCGCCCAATAGGGCATCCTTGCCAATCTGGGCGCCGAGCGCGCGCAGATAAAGCCGCATGATCGGCGAGCCTTGGAACCATTTCAGATGGACGAGGCCGAGAAATCTTTTGGTGAGCCACCAGCGGAAAAAATAGACGCCCCAGAGGGGATAGCGGCCGGGTTTGGTGCGGCCAATGATCAGCCATTTGGCGGCAATGGCGATCAGCACCGTGCTGATATTGATCGCCATATAGACGCCGATCAGCGAGACGATTTCCTCAAACAGAGTGGCATCGGCGCCGGTCAGCAACATATAGCTGACGAAAACGCCGAGCCATTGCGCGGTGATGAGCGCGATGATGACCGGCAGGGCTACGGCCTGAGCGAGGCCGCAGAGAAACCGCCGCAGGAGGGGCGGAGGGTCAAAGGCCAGAGAGGCCTCCGGGCCAGCGGCGAGCTTGCCTTGCAGCAGTTCCGCCATGCCGCGCAGGCTGCGGGCGGTATAGACATCCTGCAAGGTGATACCGGCGAGCGCCGGCGTTTCCCGGACCAGCGAGATGAATCGGGCCGCCAGCAGGGAATGGCCGCCGAGATCGGTGAAGAAATCGGCATCGAGCGGGATCGGCTGCGGCGGCAAGACGCGTTTGGCAGCCTCGAGCAGACAGGCTTCCGTCTCGTTGCGGGGAACTTCCTGCGCGTCTTGATCCTGGATTTGCGAAAGCTCGCGCTGTTTCAGGCTCTTGCGATCGACCTTGCCAGACGAGAGTCGCGGCAGGGTTTCGATCGCCTCGAAACGTGCGGGGACCATATAGGGGGGCAGAGTGGCGCGCAGCTCCTGCCTCGTTGAGGCCGGATCGATTGCGCTGCCAGGAGTGGGCACGAGAAAGGCGACGAGCTGTTCAAGGCCGGCATCCTGGCGCAGGACGACGGCAGCCTGGGCGATGCCCGGACAATCGGCGAGCTTCGCCTCGATCTCGCCGAGTTCGACGCGAAAGCCGCGAACCTTGACCTGATCGTCAATGCGTCCACGAAAAACGAGATTGCTATTGCCATCGATCTGAACCGCATCCCCGGAGCGATAGAGCAGGGGGGCGTCAGCGTCCGTCTCGTAAGGATTGGCGATGAATTTCTGCGCGGTCAGATGCTCGCGTTTCAAATAGCCTTGGGCAACGCCAGGGCCGCCGATCAGCAATTCGCCTTCCTGTCCATTGGGCAGCAGGGTCAGGGCCTCATCGGCGACATAACAGCAGTAATTGGGCAACGGCTGGCCGATCGTCACATCCTCGCCCGGATGGACTTCCGCCACTGTGGCGACGACCGTGGCCTCGGTCGGCCCATAGGAATTAAAAACATGCCGTCCCGGCCGGCACCAACGATTGGCGATGGCGGGTGGGCAGGCTTCGCCGCCGAGAATGATCAAGCGCAGGGTCGAAACATCGCGCGGCAGCAAAGAGAGCAGCGTCGGCACAGTGTCGAGCACAGAGACGCCGTGGGACTCCATCAGCTCCGGGAGCTTGTCGACCTCGCCCATCATCTGTGGCGTCGCGACGAAGAGGCTGGCGCCGACGAGATAGGGCAGCCAGATTTCTTCCATCGACAGGTCGAAGGCAACCGAGGCACCCTGGAAGACGACGTCGCTCGCCTTGAGCCCATAGACCTCATTGGCCGAACGCAGGTAATGGCAAATGTTGCGGCCGGAAATGACGATGCCCTTGGGCGTCCCGGTGGAGCCCGAGGTATAGATGAGATAGGCAGGATGATCGGGCGTCGCACCCAAAGCGCGGGCATTGACCTTAACGCCGCCCTTGAGGTCTCCGCTGGCTGGGATCAACTTGGCCGGGGTCACGACCGGACAGGGAATAGTCTCATCAATCTTGTAGGTGAAGGCCTCGGCGGTGAGAAGGCCCCAGGCCTCCGCGTCCGCAAGGCAGATGCCGATGCGTTCGACCGGGGCATCGGCATCGAAGGGCAGCCAGGCGGCGCCGGTTTTGGCGACGGCGATCTGCGAGACCAGAAGTTCATGGCCACGCGGCATCCACAAGCCGATGATCTGGCCTGGCCGCAGACCTTGGGCGACGAGGCCCCGGGCTAAAATTTCCGCTTTGGCATCGAGTTCGGCATAAGTCAGCGTGCCAGCTTCCGTCACCATGGCGATGGTGGACGGCTGCGCAGCGACGGTTTTGGCGAAAATTTCGGCCAGCAGTTCATCGCGCAGGAGATCGAGACGTTTCGCACCCTGAAGGATGCCCTCGCGGACCCTTTCGTCGCCATTCTCCAGAGGGGGCAGGGAAGTCACCGCGGAAAATCGCGCCATGAGGAATCCTGTGCAAACGGTGGCGGCTCAACAAGCGACGCGAATGAAGAGGATCGGAGAGGCAATCGTGGGTATCGCGCGAGTGAAGACGCTATTTGCTCTTAAAGCATGAAAGGGTGCAAGATATCAGTTTAATCTTACTGGCGCCTGAACAATATCTCCCATCATCATTCGGTCGCGCATTTTTGGTCTTTTCTAAGACGTAACGAAAATTTGCAAGTGTCCCAATGGTCATTCTTTATGACCATTGGTTTCAAATGTTCCACGGCCATCCTTTATGACCGCTGGTTTATTGCATGAGATCCAGAAGCGGCTGCTTTCCGAATCTCATGTTTGGATCATTCCTTGCCGACAGCCCCGATATCCGGCGCGGCGGGATTTTTCATGCCGACGACATGATAGCCGGCATCGACATGCAGGATCTCTCCGGTGATTCCGCGTGCCATGGGAGAAACCAGAAAAGCCGCGCTTTCCCCGACTTCCTCGATCGTTACGGTCCGGCGCAAAGGCGCGTTATATTCATTCCATTTCAGGATATAACGGAAATCACCAATGCCCGAGGCGGCGAGCGTCTTGATGGGACCAGCCGAGATGGCATTGACGCGAATATTCTTTTCGCCGAGATCGGCGGCGAGATAGAGCACGCTCGCTTCAAGAGCCGCTTTGGCGATACCCATGACGTTATAATGCGGCATCCATTTTTCGGCGCCGTAATAAGTCAGGGTCAGCATGGAGCCGCCATTCGGCATCAGCTTTTCTGCCCGCTGCGCGACGGCGGTGAAGGAATAGCAGGAGATGAGGAGCGTATTGGAGAAATTCTCCGCCGTCGTTTCGACATAGCGACCAGTTAACTGGTCCTTGTCGGAAAAGGCCACGCAATGAACCACGAAATCAATGGTGCCCCAGGTTTTGGCCAGGACATCGAAAACAGCGTCGAGGCTCGCGGGATCGGTCACGTCGCAATGGCCGGCGACCAATGCGCCCAATTCCTGGGCCAATGGCCGCACGCGTTTTTCCAAGGATTCGCCCTGAAAGGTGAATGCGAGTTCAGCTCCGCTTTCATGCAGGGCTTTGGCGATTCCCCAGGCGATCGATCGATTATTCGCTAGTCCCATGATTAGGCCACGTTTGCCAGTCAGGAAACCAGGCGTTTTGAGGGCAGGAGTCAGACTTTCCGGTTGCGTCATTCGTTCTGGACCAGGCACGGGCAAAGAGGCCGGGATTAAGAGATGCGAACCATGGAACGGCCGCCGCTTCTGCCGCGTTTAAGGGCTACGCGGCATTTGTGCAAGGTTGACGAAAAAAGCCCGGCCCTCGCGCAGCACAATTTTTCAGAAAAACATTGTCCAATTCGGTCCTATGGAATTAGCATTATATCTCGCCGGAAGAGCGGGAATGGATCATTTATCCATCAAAAGTAGTCCATCAAAAAATGGTTAAGGAGAGCGCAAGGTGGACGCGAGAGAATCGCTCAAGCCATGGATACCGCGATTACGACGCTATGCACGCGCATTTTTGAACGGATCGCCGGGGGCCAGCGAAACCGTCGATGATTTGGTTCATGCCGTTTTGCTTCGTGCAAGCGAAAAGAAACTCGCCGTTTCCGCAGCCAATGGCCTGCCATTGTTCATTCTTTTGACGCAACTCTGCCGCGAAACCTTGCATCAGAGAGCCGCCAGGCATTTTGCTGCCTCCACTGAGGTGAATCTCCAGCCCTGGGGGGCGGCCGCGCCCGATAAGCCACACGGCTTACCGCATCGCCATGACAGTCTCGGCCCGGCCCTCAATGCAATGAAACCTGAGGAAAAAGAGGTTCTTCTCCTTGTCGTGCTGGAAGGTTTTTCCTATGCGGAGGTTGCGCGGATCCTGCGTATTTCACGCATGGTTTTGATGACGCGATTGGCAAAGGCCCGCCATGCTCTCGGCGAGAGTGGCTTTACGCCGGCGCCGACGCGTCCGCCACGGCCGTCTTATCTCCGCGTCGTGAAATAATTTCCTTGGATTTGGCCGTCGTGAGCGCTTCCTCGGGCATCAGTGAAGATGAATTGCATGCTTTCATCGATGGTCAGCTCGATGGGCCGCATCGTGAAGCAATCCTCCGTCTGTTGGCCGAGGCCCCGGAAGATGCGGCGCGCGGGGAAATCTGGCGCGGTCAGAACGAGGCGCTCCGAGCTGCGTTTGCTAGAATTGAAAATGAACCCGTTCCCCTCTCATTAACCTTGGCGGCGGATATTCCGCCGCTCGCTACGCCTCTCCTGGCCAAATACGTTCCTTTGCCCTTCAAACGCCTCGGCCAGACCCTCCCGGCCCCCGTCGCCTTTTTGCTCGGTGGATTATTGGTGCTGGTGATTGGTTGTCTGGTCAATTTCTTCGTGCATGGAATAGGCATCGGCTCCGCGAGCACGGAGAAAGAGCTGTTCGGGGGAACCTCGGAATGGACAGCCTTCTTGACGCGTGCCCAGGTCGGCCTAGTCTCCGTGGCGGCACAGACGTCAGGTGTCGAGACCAGCAAAAACCCAGCCGCCTTGCTTCACGACGAAGCTGGGCTGCTTTTGCCTCATCTTAACGAGGACGGGCTGGGGCCAGCGGGTGTGAAATTTCTTCCCAGTCCTTCGGGGGCGCTTGCCTGTCTCGTCTATGGCAAGGTGCATAATAGTCGCATTGTCCTTTGCGCTGAAGAATTGGGCGGGCGGGAAACACCTGGCGAACAGGACGAAGGAGAAGTGAAAGAAGGCCCGACAACAATCATTTATTGGCGCCAGAGAAATGCGCGCTACGGATTGCTTGGTTCCCTGCCTTTACCCGTCCTGCGGCGACTCGCTGATCAGGCACGCGGTGAAATCGCGTCATTCGCAGAACATTGAATATACCAACGGTCATTGATTATGACCGTTGGTATAATCTTCGAGAAGCCTCCAACGTCTATGCATCACGAACATTGGAGGCGCGAAGACATCAGCTCATGTCGCCGCGTGGCTGATAGGGCTTTTCTTTTTCCCATCGCTCCATCAGTTTGATGAGCTCCGGATCGACGTCCTTTTCCTTGGGCAGGACGATGCGCAAGGTGACGAAGAGATCGCCTGTCTTGCCGGGGCCAGCCGGCAGGCCCTTGCCGCGCAGCCGCAAAGTCTGGCCGCCGTTCGATCCCTTTGGAACCGCCAATTCGACCATGCCGTCAAGGGTGGGGACATTGACCTTGGCGCCGAGCACGGCCTCATAAAGGGTGATCGGCAGATCAAGGCGCAAATCATACCCATCGACACGGAAATAGGGATGTTTGGCGACATGCACGGTCACCAAGGCGTCGCCCGTCTCGCCGCCGAAGGGGCTTAACTGGCCCTGTCCCTTGAGTCGGATCTGCTTGCCGTCCTCGATGCCCGCCGGGACCGTGACTTCCAGAGTCTTGCCGGTCGGCAGGCTGACCCGCGTCTTGGTGCCTTTCACAGAATCAGCAAGGCTGACGGTCACGTTGGCATTGACATCCTCGCCGCGTGGCGGGGCTTGTGAACGCCCGCCGCCTCTCCGGCCAGAGGCCGCGCCGGAAAAGAGATCGCTGAACAGGTCGGAGGCATCGAAACCATGGGCGCCACCGCGACCGCCGCCGAAATTGAATTCGAAATTTTCGAACCCGCCGCCGCCATGCCGGCGACCACCGCCCATTCCAGCACCCATGCCTTGATCGAAACCTTCGAAGCCGTGAAAGCGGGGCTTCCCTTCGGCGTCGATCTCACCGCGATCGAAAGCCGCGCGCTTTTTTTCGTCGCCTAGGATTTCATAGGCGGCGCTGACTTCGGCGAATTTATCTTCCGCCTTGGCTTCCGTGCTCTGGTCGGGATGATATTTCTTGGCGAGTTTTCGGAACGCCTTTTTGATCTCGGCGGCATCGGCCGACTTCGACACGCCTAAAACCGTATAAGGATCACGCATTAAGAGCCCACTCCACCGCTTGCCCTCGATTGGCGCAAGCGCTTACGTCTCGCCGTTTATGTGGTGTGGAGAGACCTGATACGCAAGACACAGGTTGACCTTTGCCAGACGGTGAAGGTGGTCTTTTTGTCTCAGGGCCGAGGTTAATCGATTCAGGCGCTTCCCTCGCGCCGTTCGATCTCGACGATCGTCCACGCGCCCGCGTGTTCGGCACAAGCCCGTCCGCGCAAGGGGCGGGTGGTTCGCTCCTGAATGACATCGGCGATAAAGGTGGCGCATGTCCGCCCGCGTGGGTCGGGCGCCTTGCCAACCGCTGTAAACGATCCTCTGACGCCGCTGCGCGGATTTGCCCATTCGATGGTCCGGCCATTGGCCGTGGGATCGAGCGCCGTGGCCAATGCCGTTTTGGCAAGCCTTCGGTCCTCGTCGTCGAGCCCAGGCGCAAGCGGCAAGGGCGGTGTCAGTTTCGACGGTAAGGAGCCTGTGACCGTCTCCCGATCGATCAGAGGAGACATGGGTATGGAAACAGAGCAGCCGCCCATTAAGGCGGATGTAATCACGATCAGGGGAAGACCACCCAAAAGTCGTATTGGTTGTTTCGCGGATCGTGATTCTTTGGATCGCGCCAGATCGGTCGGGCCCATGGTCTCTTCGCCATGCCCAAGGGCGCGATTCAACCGCTCTTCTGTCCGCACATTCGACACCTGCCGCATCCCCTCAATCCGTGTTATGGGAAGCCCCGTCTTCCGAAAACGACCGTGAATTTTGAATTTATCGCTCGGTCCCCATGGACGATTATGTCGTGGGACCATTGTGTCGTGCCTCCTTGCGGCAGCGTCCAGTCTTCACGGAATCAGGATGCCGGCCTGCAGCGGAGTGATTAGCATGGGAGATTATCGTGAATGAGTTAATGGGTCGTGACGTTCCGACAGCCACGCAATCGGACACGAATCCCTTCGAGACTTTTGCCGCCTGGTTCGCCGAAGCCGAAAAAAGCGAAATCAACGATCCGAACGCCATGGCGCTCGCGACCGTCGACGCGTCGGGCTTGCCCGATGTGCGGATGGTGCTGCTCAAGGCCTTCGACAGTACCGGATTCGTCTTTTACAGCAATGCCGAAAGCGCCAAGGGGCGCCAACTCGCCGGCAATATGCAGGCCGCTGCCGTATTGCATTGGAAATCCCTGCGCAGGCAGATTCGTTTTCGTGGGCCGGTCAGTCAGGTGAGTACGGCGGAAGCAGATGCCTATTTCGCATCCCGTCCGTTGCAGAGCCGCATCGGGGCCTGGGCGAGCCAGCAGTCACGTCCGCTCGAAAGCCGTTTCGCGCTTGAGACGGCGGTCGCTAAATTCACCGCCAAACATGCTCTGACACCTTTGACGAGACCGCCCTATTGGGTCGGTTATCGTATCGTGCCCCTCGCCATCGAATTCTGGTCCGATGGTGCTTTCCGGCTGCACGACCGTATTCGCTATTTCCGGCAGGCGGATACGGAACCCTGGAGTAAAGAGCGGCTCTATCCGTGAATATTCATCCGTCGCGGGAAGGGAAGGACGAGGAGATGCGATGAAAGGGGATTAGAGGTGATGGGTCACCTCAGGTGAGTCCCTATTTTTTCTTCCGGGCTTTTCATGGGGATAGAAAAATTCAAGAGCAGCCTATCGGTCATTCCCATGACCGATAGGCTGCTCAAGGCCGGTGCTTTTTTGATGAAGCCTAGGCTGTTTGTCTTTTTGGGAGGGCTTTACGGATTTGGAATGTTCCCAATTCCATGCGTCCTCCTTATTGGGGGGTGATAGCAAACGCCTGCGTATCCCAGCGCTTGACGCTAACCGGGATCTTGCCCACGCCGCTGGTCACTTGAAACGTTGATGTGACATTCGTGAATAATTCTGTGGCCGTGTATGTGCCATCAGCAAGACCCGCGAGGTTGATATAGCCCCTGACATCGACGGCGGTCGGTTGTGTCGAAGGATTGCTGACGACAAGCGTCAAGCGGTTGTTCTGGTCGTAAAAACCAAAGCCCGCCAGTCCTCTGGTAAAGGTGAGGGGCTGGTTGGGGAGCAAGGTGGCAGCCGAGCCGGACGATACGATCGGCGCGATGGCGCTCAGCGCTGTCCGCTCGGAGGAAGTCAGATAATTGGCTCGATCGATGACAATCCAGGCGCTGGGAGCCGCGGCGCTACCGGCGGTGATGCTCGGAAGGCCGGCATCGGAAACAAAATAATTGACGCCGATACGACTATCCAAAGTATTGCCGATATCGTCCGCGCTGCTGTAGGTGTTGTAGGGGAGATTACCTGGACCGGCCTGCCCACCGACGACGGCTTCTGTTATACGTTCAATTTTGCCGGAATAATAATAGGCCGCCCCGAAAACCTTCGTGGGATAGATGGTTTGGATCAACTGGGTCAGCGGATCGAGGGCCGCGAGACTCGACCCATCCCAATAGCTACGAGATGTAAAGGCCAGAGCTCGCCGGACATTACCGCTTCGATCACCGATATGGGCCCATGCGGAGTAGAGCCACAGGCGCTTCATGAGTCCATAGCCGACCTGTTTCTGGGTGGCTGCGTCGAGAGTGGGATAGAATTGGCTGATCGCTCCCCAATAACCATCATCTTCGGCTTCAAGATTGGCGCCATTGCGCATCAGGGGTTCGCGGGCGGCGCCGATAATGAATCCCCCCAATTCCCGGATCGGAGGGTAATTCACCGGCCCCGCGCGATCCCCTTGGATGACGTGATCATCCCAGATATTCAGGTAATTCTTCGGTCCGAGATATTGCGCCATGATACGTTGATCCACACCGGTGAGGCGACGATATTTAGGGTCGTCTCCGGCCTGGTCGATGATCAGGGCTTGATGGCCCGTCGCGTTGGTCAGGCGGTATACCAGAGCGGCATAGAATCGCGCATAGCCAGTCGCTAAATAATCCGCCCAATGGTTGTAGGTTGTCGTCAGGATAGCACTGGCTTTGTCGGTGGTTGTCGTTCCGGGAATTTGATTATTCGGAAACGTATTCGGGACTCTGGCATTTTCCCAGACGGCAAAAGCATCCATGATCCGCGCGTTATAATCTTGCATATTGAGCATGCGCCCGGGCATCGAATCGACGAAATCCGAAAGGGCGATGCCATAGACACCGGATTTCGCTGCGCCTAGTCCCCATTGATAAGCGAAGAGATCGCCATAGGTGCAAGACGTCTTGTCGGGTGGGCAATCGACTTGATCGAGCGGGACATGAGGATTGATGTGCCCCCACTGACCACCCCATGACGAGTAATAGGGCTCGCCTGGCATCGCCGCGCCGGTATAGGACGTCGCCCAATATTGCGGATGGTTGGTGATGAAATTCCGCCAGGCGACATATTCCGGTTGATTGGGAGCATTCGTGGCTGCGCGATCATTCGTGACCCATGAGGGCTCGTTTTTGAAGGTGCCCGCCGGAAAGCTCATCGCATAAGTATCTTCCCACCGCTGCGCGCCGGTGAAGGGGACGATATTTTGCGAGGTTATCTGGGCTGCGATGCCCTGGGCCGTGGCCATGGTTTGAGGATTGTAGAAAATCGATTTCGGATTGGCCTGGAAATAGAGGTTCATTGGCGTCAGGCCGGCCCCGCCACCCCATGACAAGCCGAAAACCTGATTCTGGAAGGGCAGGGTCTTGTAGCTCGTCGCGCCGACATTTCCCTGCTCGTCGCGCCCGTCACAAAGTGCCGGCCCCGAAAAACCTGTGAACAAAGCAAGTCCAAGCATCGAGGATATTGAAATCGTTCTCTTCATTCAGAGCTCCCGTACGGCAAAGGCCAAGGCTTATCTGGGACCTAACTGTGACAGCAGTGTGGAAATTTAAGAAAATCATGTACTTGGTATAAATACAGTGATTCTGGATTTCATCATGACACAGAAAGTAACAATCATGGGTTAGTTGAGTCTCTTTCTTTTATTATTTATAAATTGCCTTATTTTAAATGATTTTTATCCATTTTTTTGTCGAAATAAAGACATTATTGAACGGTGCGCTTGCGGCAATGGATCGCGCCAATTTGGCCCTTAATTGGAAGTTTACCTCCGATGGAGCGCAAAATATCATGGCGTTATCCGTTTCTCTCTACGATTTGCTCTTCCGGCCCGATTTTCGAGCGGAAAAGCATTCGGCAAGTGAAGGAAGCGCACAAAGTGGTTCGTTCTGCGGCTTTACCCTGATCGGCCGCATCTGCATGATAATGGATCAGAAATAAAATAAATGTTCGCGATATCGCTATATATTTTAATTTTTTTGTTTAAAATTTGACAGAAAGCGGAGCTAAATGAGCATTTTGTTTAACTCTCTCAAGAGGTATGAATAATCAATGCCTTAGCGAATCATATAAATATATTACTTAACGAATGTCGACCAAGGGATTAATTTTGCTAATCATCATGGAACTGGGTCCGCATGAATGAGAGCGTACCTTGGGCGGCTTCATGTCTATCCTCGACAGGAAGCATCAATCTGAAAGCCCGGCACAATTGTCTCGACTAATTCAATCTGTTTTAAAACAAACGGCATCAAACCAAAAAGAGGCAGTGCTCTTTGGTTTGATGCGACTATAGAGACTTATTATATTAGTCACATGTCCGATGAATGAACAATATGTAACGCATGCCACCCGATAGCGGGATTGAGGCAGCATCCTGTTTAGGATGTGCCATTCAAGAGCGTTTGGCCCTGCTGACGATCGCGCGGCCATCACCGATTGCGTCGCGTTCGGCGGCAATATGAGCGATTGTTTCCCGGATTTGCGCTTCGTCGTGATCCGCAGTGATGAAAAAGCGCAGGCGCGAGGATTTTTCCGGCACGGCTGGCGGGATGATCGGCTGCACATTGATGCCGCGTTCGAAGAGCTTTTGCCCCAAAGCGACGGCGACCAGTGAATCCTGCAGAATGATCGGCACAACGGCGAATCCCAGGCTCAAACCCGTATCGAGACCGGCTTCCTTGGCGAGATCTCGGAACAGGATGCCGTTGCGACGCAAACGCTCGACACGTTCGGGTTCCCGCAGCATGATTTCGAGTGCCTTGAGGGACGCTGCGGCGATGGCGGGCGGCATGCCGACGCTATAGACGAAGCCGCCTGCCGTGCATTTCAGGATTTCGACAAGAGGAGAGCAGCCGGCGATGTAACCGCCGCAACCCGACAAGGTTTTGGAAAGGGTGCCCATCCAAATATCGACTTCACGCGGATCAACGCCAGCATATTCATGGAGGCCGTGTCCCTTCTTGCCGAGCACGCCGAGCCCATGCGCTTCATCGACCATCAACCAGGCGGCATGGCGTTGCTTGACGGCGATGAAAGCAGCAAGGTCTGGCACATCGCCGTCCATGCTGTAGAGACCTTCGATCACGATCAGCACACGTTTGTAACGCGGCCGCAGGCTTGTGAGCATTTTGTCGAGGGCTGCGGCGTCATTATGCGGGAAAGCTCGCCTTTCCGCGCCCGAATACATTGCCCCCGTCACGATGGAATTGTGCGCAAGACTATCATAGAGCACGAGATCCTTCGGTCCCATGATCGTGCTGATCGTCGCGATATTCGTTGCATGGCCGCTGACGAAGACCGCGCAGGCTTCCTGGCCGTAAAGCTCGGCGAGCTTGTTCTCCAGGGCACGATGGATCGGCCGTTCGCCCGCCACCACGCGGCTCGCTGAGGCAGAAATACCATAATGATCGATGGCTTCTTTCGCGGCGTCGGCCACTTCCTTATGGCCATTCAGCCCCAGATAATCATAGGACGAATAATTCGAGAGAACGCGGGTTTCGATCTGTGTCGTCGCGCCCGCACGCCTCTCATGGACACGAAAGAACGGATTTTCCAAATCGACGAGATCAGCCATCGATCGCTGCATCCGCAATTCGGTGAAGGCGGGCAAAGTGGAAAAGTCCGTCTGCGCGGCGAAGGGCGAGGCGAGATCGGGAGCGGGGTCATTGACTTGCAGACGGCCGACAATGTTTTGAAGCGCTTTGCGCGCATTCAGAGACAAGCCAGCTTGACGAGTTTTATTCATGGATCGGCCCTATAATTATTCTTAATTAATGGGGAGATTTCGAAATTGCGCCTGCGGCGCGTAAGCGCCACGAATGAGTTTACCACTTTTTATCGTGGAGCGGCGCGCTTGAAAACCATCAAGTGCCGAGCGGAGAGCACACGAGCCAAGGCCGGGAGGACAAGTCTGCGGGCTTTGAAACGAGCTTTTTCGCTGGGCCATGAAATGTTCAAGATGCGACGGGCAAGGCCATGGCCTGAGAGAAGTGTGCATGCATACATCCATCATGCTCACCATTTTCATCGCATGCATTCATCGAACACACTCAAGGCCATCGGGATTCTCGACGACGGATACGGCGCTTGGTGCCCGGCGCATGGGTTTGCCAATTGTTTCGCATGGTCCAAGGTTTCAGATTGATCCCAAAGGGATATATCCGCTTTCAGATCAATCTGATGCTTTTCAACACTCTGGAGCATCACCTGGGTCGTTGATGCTCGATCTTTCTGTAAACGCATCAGATCAGACCCAAAAGTGGGAGCCACTTTTGGGTCTGTTGCTTCAGGCCGCACGAGAAAAGGGTCATTGCAGCAGATTCTTGATGCTTCCGCTGTTTTCATGCACCCGATCCTTGATCGAGGACAGAGTTTCCTGATCCATGCTGGTGCCAAGATGCCGCTCGGCCAGGCCCTTTGCGGTCGAATCGTGCTCGGAAACGGAATCCGTGACGAGACCGATGACATGTTCGGCGAGTTCGATGACCGTGAGGCCGCTAGCCGAATGGGTCAGCGGTGCGTCGAGCCCGAACCGCTCCTCGAGCGCCAAAGCCAGTTCCACCGCCATCAGCGAATCGAGTCCGATCTCGGCAAGCGGCTTGTTGCGGCCGACATCGGTCGGCGGCAGGCGTAGCACGCGGGCGATTTCCTTGACGATCTCGTCGGAGACAGTTTTCTGAACTTCCTCCAGCGTGCCTTGCGCCAGCAGCTCGCGCAGGTCGAGGCTGGTGCGCTCGCTGGCTTCCTGCTCGTTGTTTTTCGGCAAACGGGCATAGGTCGGTGAGCGCAGGATCGACAGATGCTCGCGGGCGCTCGCCCAATCCATGGGGGCGATGGTGATGACGGCTTCGTCAGGATAATGTTCAGCCATGGTCTGCATCATGTCGAGACCGTCGCGAGCCTTGAGATCCTTGACGCCAGCGCGCTTCGCCAGGCTTTCACGCACGGCACGGCTGTTGACCAACACACCGACATCGCCGATCGCGCCCCAGGCGACGGCAAGCGCGGGGAGACCCGCTTTGCGCCGACGCCGCGCCATGCCTTCGAGGAAGCCATTGGCGGCGACATAGGCACCCTGTCCCGGATTGCCGATAACCGTTGTCGCGGAAGAGAACACGATGAAATAATCCAGTGTCAGCTTCCGTGTCGCCTGATCGAGCAGTTCCGCGCCGGTGATCTTGGGTCGCAGGACGCGTTCCATCCGGTCGCGATCGAGATTGTGGATGACCGCGTCGTCGAGGACCATGGCCTCGTGGAAGAGACCGGCCAGCACCGGCAAATCCTTGCCGAAACGGCCGAACAATTTCTTGACGCCCTCATGGTCGGTAATGTCGAGAGCCTCGACATGCACGTTCGCCCCTTGCGCGCGCAAGGTTTCGATAACCGCCTGGCTCTCCGGTGTCGTGGCGCCATTGCGGCCAATGAGAACGAGATGGCGCGCGCCTTTATCCACGAGCCAACGCGCTGTCTCGAGGCCGAAACCGCCGAGACCGCCCGTGATGAGATGCGCCTTGTCGGTGGCGATCTTCAGTTCGTGTGCCGATGCACCCGTGCTTGCGGGCAGGGCCGGCGGCGTGACGATCAGCTTGCCGATATGACCGGACTGCTGCATCAGCCTGAAGGCGTCGATGACTTCAGCGGCGGGATAGGGCCGATAGGGCAAGGGCGTCAGGATCTGCTTTTCAAACAGATCCATGACCTTCTGGAACAGGCGGCGGCCAGCGCTCTTGTCGCTGATGATCAATTGGTCGAGGTCGACGCCGTAATAGGTCAGGTTGGCACGGAACGGCCGCAGGCCGATATGCGTATTGGCGACATAATCGCGCTTGCCGAGTTCGACGAAACGGCCGAACGGCCGCAAGACGCCGATGCTGCGTTCCATCGGCTCGCCGGACAGACTGTTCAGCACCACATGGACGCCCTTGCCGCCCGTAATGCGGCGGATTTCGTCGAACATGGCGCCGCTGCGCGAGTCGAGCACATGATCCGCGCCAAGCAGGCCGAGCAAGCGACGCTTTTCGGGAGAGCCTGCCGTGGCGATCACGCGAGCGCCCCGCCATTGTGCGATCTGCAAAGCCGCGAGCCCGACACCGCCGGCGCCACCATGGATGAGTATCCATTCGCGAGCCTTGAGGCTGGCGCAATTGATCAAGGCATAATAGGCGGTCATGAAAGCGACCGGAATGGTCGCGCCCGCCTCGGCGGTGAGATTGGCTGGGCGGCGAATGACGACCGCGGCCGGCAGGGTGACATGGGTCGCAAAGCCGTTCTTGGCGCAGGCGATGACTGGATCACCCGGTTCGAGCCCCTTGACGGCAGAGCCGACACGCAGCACGCGGCCGGCGCATTCGAGACCCAGCGTCGCGCCAGCGAAGCCATTTTCCAGAATATCCTCGGGCAGGATGCCGAGGCCCCACATCACGTCGCGGAAATTGAGACCCGTCGCCTCGACTGCGATTTCGACTTCATCTGATTCAGGTGCGCGTCTTTCGACGCCATTCCAATGCAGACGATCCATGCCAGTGCCAGCACCGCGCTCCAGCCGCAGGGCTTCGGCGCCGCTGATCCGGCGCTGATCTGGCCGTTCGAAACGCAGGACCTCGGTCTTCTGCGCGCCGAGGATGATCTCGGTTTCTTCCGTCGACGAGCAGATCAGATCGCGTAGCCGCTCGCCAATCAGTTCGGGCTTCAGATCATCGGCAATGTCGATGCGGCGTACATCGAGATTTTGATATTCATTGGCAAGCGTGCGGGAGAAGGCCCAAAGACCAGCCGCCTTGTCGCAAATGAGCACCTGCTCAGGATCATTCGCCCCCGACATGACGAGCCAGATCTTGGTCTTTTGACCTTCCAGAAGCTCGGCGCATTCCCTCAGGGCGAGGCAGGATTCGGTGAGGGTCCTGACCGAAGGTTGTGGATCCTCGAAGCCGCTCGACAGATAGAGCACTTCCGAAACGCCGCGCAATTGAGCGGCGTCGAGTTCGTGCCGATGGGTCAGCGTGACATGCATGCCGGAGGCGGCAAGCAGGGTTGCCAAGGCGGAGGCAATGGCGCCGCCGCGCAGATCCTCGTTGCTGACGACGAGAATATTGCCGGTGCGTTGGGGTGGGCGGCGTGCCTCGCCGACCAGGCGTCCGGACAGGAAAAGAGCAGCGCCGGCTTTCGTCGAGACCTGATCGACACGGGTGTCGCTCAGGCCCGCCATGGCCATGTGATGCTGCAGAGCGGTGGGACCAGCGATCAGGCCGACCGTTTCACCGCCCGGCGATTGGTGGAACCAGCGCGGAGAAAGGCCAAAAACCGTGTCGCGGAACAGCGAGGGCAGCGGCTCCACAGCACAGAACAAAGCGTCGCGCGCCATGCAACCTTGCAGCTTCGACCATTGCGCCGGCTCGGGCAAGAGCCGGTAAAGCGCGTCCGCGCTGATCACGAGATCGAAATTGGCCGTGCCGAGCTCGTCCAGCGTTTCAGCGAAACCAATCTCCTCCGTCTCGGGGAAGGACAGGCGGGCGCGTTCGAGACGCCGCCGTTCCGGTTCGAAGATCACGAGATGCGCCGCCTGTTCGCGCGCCAAAGCGGCGGCGCGGGGCGAGAGCGGGCCGTAACCGATCTGCAAGATGCGCAAAGCGCGGTCGCGCGGCCAGCTCGCTACATGCGCATGCAACAAATCGGTGACGAAAGAAGCGGCGCTGGAAACAGCGATGCCGCCGAGCTCGAAACCATCGAGCACCGGGGTGGCGATGGGCCGCGCGAAGCTCTCGGCCGAATTTTTGGCTTCGGCCTGCAAGGCTTCGACGGCGCCAGTCGCGCTGGCGATCAGCAAAAGCTCGGCACTATGATCGGGATGATCGGCGGCGAGCGCCTGCAGAATTTCTCCCGGTGCCGGCAGGCTCACATCGGTGCTGAGAGTCCAGCTTGCGCCTTCGCCGGTGACGAGACCGGAATGGCTGAGGGTGAGCAGAAGATGGTCCAGCCAGGGCCGGGCATAGGCGGGCAGCTTGCCTTCCTGTTGCAGGGCCTCGAGATCGATTGCCCCGTTTTGAGCCAGATTCTGCAGTAACTCGAAGATGGCGGCAGTCGCCCAACCGTCGAGCAGGAAAGAAGCGGAATCCGAGTCCGAGGTCTCCGATAGCATGTGGGGACGGGCGAGCTCCACGAGCTTGCCCGGATCGAAGACGCCAGTCGAAAGCCGCGTTGCGGTCGGCTCGCTGGCCAGGGCATTGGCCTGGAACAGGACCTGTTCAGCGACATCCCCGCCCCGCGCCGTGGGCAATGCCTGATAACGGACACGCCGCAAGGTCGCGATGACGTCATGCGCATCGTCGAAGAGAATATAATCGGCGACGATCGTCCGTTCGTTACAGGACAAGATATCGAGCCGGGCGCCGGCGATTGTGGCACCGGGCTTAACGAGATTCACTTCGCCAAAGCGCACAGGCACGAAGGCCGTGCCCTGCTTTCCGCGCAGAAGATCCTGGAAGATCAGGATCAGGCCATGGAAGCAGGAATCGAGACGAGCCGGATCGAGCCCATAGGGCGAGGGATTTTGCGCCGGGCTCAGATCGACGCGGATGATATTATCGCCGCAACGAAGGGCCTGAGCGACATTGCGGAAGCTCGGGCCGAATTGCAGGCCGGCTTCGAGCGCAATGGCATAGAGCGCGTCGTGACCGATGGTCATCTCCGCCTTGGCAGGCAGGACGAGTTCGGGAACCGCTATATGCGTATCATGAATGATTCTGGCGCTTGCATGCACCTGCCAGGGCGTGTGGCCGAGGCGGGGCCGGCTGGAAATCTCGACGAGGCCGATGCTTGGGGTCACCGTGCAGAGAATCTCGCGCGAGGCGTCGCGGCTGATGTGCAAGGGCTGGTAAATATCGAGATCGCTGATACGCGCCGTCTCGGTGCCGAGCCAGTCGCGGGCGACAGCCAGCGCCATTTCGACGAAAGCCGAGCCGGGCAACAGGATCTGTCCGTCGATCTGATGATCGGCGATATCAGGCACGAGCGTAATATCGATGGTCGAATGCCATTCGAGCTTTTCGGGGGTCTGCCTGGCGCCAATCAGGAGATGCCAGGGAGCGGGCCGCAGCATGCCACTCGATTCGATGCTCTCGCCGAGCCGGAAAATCTGCTGCTGCCAGGGATAGGGGGCGAGTGCAATCCGGGGATTGGGATCGCTCGGGAAGGTTTTGGCGAGATCGACCTTGGCCCCAGCGGCCAGCGCCGCGGCGAAGACGCGGCGGATCGGATCGTGATCCTTGTCCTTCTTGTCGAGGACATTCAAGCCGAGAATCGTGGCGTTGGTCGCATCCTCAAGCGTCTTGAGATGCGGCAACAACACCGGATGCGGGCCGATTTCGACGAAAATCCGGGCTCCAAGCCGCAAAGCTTCCCGCGCGCCCTGAGCGAACAGCACTGGCTCGCGGACGTTGCGCCACCAATATTGGCCGTCGAGTTCGAGACCCGAGACTTCGCAGCCGCTGACGGTGGAAATGAAGGGAATCTGCGCTTCGTTCGACACAACCTCCGCGAGATCTTGCAGGAGCTCTTCGCGGACCGGCTCCATCAGAGGACTGTGGAAAGGATAGGCGAGATCGAGCTGATGGACGCGCGCCTTGTTCTTGCGGGCAACGTCGGACAATTGCTTGATCGAGGCCTCGTCGCCCGACACGGTATAGGCATTGGGATTATTATGGGCGGCGATGCTCAGGCCGGGCAAAGCTTCGACAATGCGCTCGACGGTCGCGAGCGAACCGACGACGACCGCCATCGTGCCGTGGCCGCGCGTCAATTCCTGACGCAGGCTGCGGTATTGAATGACCCGCACAGCGCTTTCGAGATCGAGAATGCCGGCGGCTTCCGCGGCCGCGACCTCGCCGACGCTATGGCCGAGCACGAAGGACGGCACCAGACCCTCGACACGCAGCGCATGGGTCAAGGAGGATTGCAAGGCGAAGATCAGCGGTTGAGCAATGCTCGTGAGGCTCAGCTTTTCCTCAAGATCAGCGGCATGCAGGGTTTCGACCAGCGACCAGCCGGACAAGGCTTGGAAGAGGGTGTCGATCCGATCGAAATGCGCCTTGAAAGCAGGATTGACGGAATAAGCCAGAACGCCCATGCCGGCCCATTGGCCGCCATTGCCCGAATAAGCGAAGGCCACCGGCACTTCGCGGTCGAGCGCTGTCGTCAGGCTGAAACCGGCACCCTTGGCCGGCGCGTCTGTCTTGTCCTTGACCTCTTCGAGCACCGAGACGAGTTGCGACTGGGACTCGAAGGGAACGACGAGTCGCTCGACGAGGAGGTCGCGCCGGCGTCCGAGCGCCGAAAGAAGATCGGTGCAGGCCTTGTTGTCGGCCAGTTTGGCGACACGTGTCGCATAGGTCCCGGCCAGCGAGGCGAGGGCACCACGGCTATGGGCGGACAGGACAAGATAGTCGGGCGCGCCGGCAAAGGCTTGGCTTTCCGTGGCCGTCGCTGTCGAGGGATCGGCCAAGATCACATGCGCATTGGTGCCGCCGAAGCCGAAGGAATTGACGCCGGCGAGTCGCTTTTCACGGCGGGCGAGCGGGGTCGCTTTGTCACAGACCTGCAGGTTCAAGGTCTCGAAATCAATGTCCGGATTGAGCGTCTCGCAATGCAGCGAGGCCGGCAGTAGATCATGCTCGAGCGCCAGCATGGCTTTCAGCACACCGGCAAGACCAGATGCAGGCTCTGTATGGCCGATATTGGTTTTGACGGAACCGATAAGAAGCGGTTCCGGCCGCTGCTGGCCGAGGATCGTGCCGACGGCCTTGGCCTCAATGGGATCGCCGACGCGCGTACCGGTGCCATGCGCCTCGACGAAAGCGAGACGGGCGGGGTCGATTCCCAAATCGCCATAAAGCGATTCGAGCAATGCGGATTGATGCACCGGAGAGGGCAGGGAAATGCCGGTGGTGCGGCCATCGGAATTGATACGGGTTCCGGCGACAAGGCCATGGACGTGCTGACCAGCCGCCGCCCGCTGCGAACGCAGCACCAGAACGACACCGCCCTCGGCGCGGACATAGCCATCGGCCGCGGCCGAAAAGGCTTGGCAAAGGCCAGTGCGCGAAAGCATCGAGGCTTGAGAAAAGCCGATGAAGCCGAAGGGGCTCGCAAGAATATTCACGCCGCCGACAATGGCCGTGTCGATCCGTCCGCTCTGCAGAGCCTCCACGGCCTCGTTCAAGGCGACGAGGGCGGAGGAACAGGCGGTATCGATGGTGAAGCTCGGCCCATGCAGGTCGTAAATATAGGAAATGCGATTGGAGAGAATCGAAAGCGTATTGCCGGTGGCGAAATAGGCATCGCTCGAGGCCATGTCGAGAATGCGCAGGTTACCGTAATCGAGAGCCGAGCCGCCGATATAGACGCCGGTCGGCGATCCCGCGAGCTCGGAAGGCTTGATCCCAGCGTCCTCGAGAGCTTCCCAGGTCAATTGCAGCAGCAAGCGCTGTTGCGGATCCATTTGCTCCGCCTCGCGCGGAGACAGGCCAAAGGCACCCGGATCGAAGCCCCAGATATCGTCGAGAACACCCGCCGACCAGGTATAGCTGCGGCCACGCTCGTTGCCGCGCGGATGGCCGAACCGTTCGAGCGACCAGCGGTCCGCGGGAATTTTGCTGACGGCGCAGCTTCCATCGAGCAGCAGCCGCCACAAATCAGCAACCGAGGAAGCTCCGGGAAGGCGGCAGGCACGGCCGACGATGGCGACGTCGGAGTCTTCATTCATCCACGATGGTTTCGGTCGATATTGGTTCATGGATTCCGGCAGTTACACTAGGAAATTTAATTCGGAAAGAGCCGAGGAGCTGAAGGCGGGGGCGCCGAGCTCACGCGGATCGCTGAAAGGAGCCTTGCCCGATAAAAGGCATGGCTCGCAGGGGATCGGGTTCTTTGGATCGATTCACGTCCAACCTTCGGAGCAGGCCCACCGACACGCGGGCCCTCACCGAGCAGACGGAAAAGAGGGTTTGAAGGCAATGTCTTGCGCCAAAACTCCAAGGCCGGGGAGCAAGCCATTGGCGGAGCTGTTGTGCGAGACTTTGTTCGGATCGACGGCATTCGGCAAATCGGCCATGACTCTTCTCCAGAAAGCTAGAAACGGAAGCCTGGAACCGCCGCGCCGGCTAGCTATAGCGTGGGACCAGGTTCCGGATCTTCAGGCCGACCGCTCGAGGGCGATGCAATCAAGAGGCCGATACAAACAGATCATACGATCTCTAAAGCCGAAGACGCCTTGGCAGGCAGGGGCAAGCCCGTAGCATGCTTCATGTTCTCGTCAAATCGGCCATCAGCTATTTAGAAGACTATTCACCCAAGGGCCATAATACGATTCATGCTATAAGTTCAATTATCCACGTTGGTTCGTTACTCTGTGTGATATCCCCGACCAGATAATCGATCCTTCTCTTGTATGAAAATGGGAAAAGCTGTCGGCTGGAGCATCGGGCACGATTCAACTTGAATGTCGCAGGCTCTAATCCGGCGCGAAGTCAATTTCCTTTTACGGAATAGGGTGTGGCCGAAATCTAAACGCTTGATTAAGCGCAATGTCCAGAACGTGACTGGACACGTCCGATCACGTTCCACTGGAAATTAAGGCGTGATCGGCCTTTCGGATCGCTTTATGCCTGCTGTTGCTGGCCGAGGGTGGAGAGATTGTAACCTTCTTCACGCAAAACGCCCTGCACCGCCCTGCGGCCAAGCATACGCTTGTAATGGGCCAGGAGATTTGCGGGCAGGGGAATGGCCAGTTTATCGGCCCAGAATTCCACATAGAAAAGAATCGGATCGGCGATGGAAAAAGTCCCGACGAGATAATCCTTGCCGGCGAGCTGGGTGTCGAGAATGCCGAAGCATTTTTCGACAAGCTCACGCCCGAAAGCCCGGACATTATCGTGGTCCGCCTCATTCTTGGTGAAGGTCGGGGTCGCGAAAATACGGGCGAATCCCTGGCCATGGATGGTGCCGACGATGAAGGCCATGGCCTCGACGATCCGCGTCTCGGCCTCGATATCATCGGGGATCAATTTGGCGCGCGGATGCGTCCGTCCAAGCCAATAAGCGATGGCTTGGACTTCCGTCAGGGACGTACCGTCCTTGCGCACAAGGGTGGGAATCGTCGATTTCGGATTGATCGCCAGATAATCCGGCTTGAATTGATCGCCGCCCGGCAGATTGACGATATAGGCTTCGAAAACCTCCTCGAGCTCCTCGAGAATAATATGGATGCCGGTCGAGCAAGAACCGGGAGTCATGTAGAATTTCATCGGGCAGCCTCAAAATCCTGGCAAGTTGGCGCCCTTTGCCTGTTTGGTCCTCGATCGTCAATGCAAGAAACCGGGTTCACTGCGCGCGCAGGGAAAAGATATGAGCCGTTTGGGCTGCCTGGCGTGCCGCGGCAAGGGTCAAACTGGTCTCGCCCTCGCGCGCCGCGAGCAGAGCCCGACGGAGCCTGGGGCTCGCCCCGGGCAGATCGAAAGCAGTGTTCTCCGGCACGGTCGAGGACAGCGCCAGGGTCAGGGCTTGCAATTCCTCTGCCGTGCCGCCGGCTTCGGCCGCCAGCAAGAGGGCAAGAGCACCATCGCTGGGGCCACCGCGCAAAAGCCTGTAAAGATTGACGAAACGCTTCACCACACGAGGCGTGCCGCCGGCGAGGGGGGCGAGGGCGGCAAGTTTTGCGACTTCCGCATCCGAAAGGGGCGCGTCGAGGGCCGATTGTGTCGCATCCACGCCTGGAAGAGCCGTGACGGGTCGAGCGGATGATGGCGCCTTGCTGGTGGTCGCAAGGCCCTGAACAAATTGGGCAAAATCGATCGAAGGCGTTGCGGCCGAAAGCTGGAACGGGATCTGAACCAGACGGTCGAGCTGGTTTTCGGCGTCGTCGCCGAGAACATGCGGGTCGAAAGCGGCGATCAGGAGGAAATGCGGGGACAGAAAATGACGCAGGAGGGCGAGGCTTTCGCGAGCCTCTGCCGGAGGCAGGCAATCGAAATGGTCGATGATGAAAAGGATACGCTCTGGCGTGTCGGGGGCTGATGGATGCGCCTGGCTGGCGTCGAGGATCTGGCCCACCGCCCTGAAGAACGCGCTGGCTCTGGCCGTGGCCTGCTGATCGGAAAAGGGTGCCGATTCGGTCTCGACCGCGTTGTGATGGCGCAGACCCGCGCGTTTTTCCGCTTCGCTCACGCGGCGGCTCAAAGCTTCGACCTCGGCCACAAGCCGGTCGACCTGATGGGTCTGATGGGCAAGGAATTGATCGATATCTTGCCGCCGTTCCGCAAGGTCCTGTTGCAACAGGCGTCGACCCTCGCCGACTAAGGTGAGATAGCGCCAGCCGTGCCAGAGATTGAGGATGAGGTAGAGGCCTGCGGCGGCAAAGGCAATCTGCCTGGCGAAGCCGAACCATGACATGCGGCTTTCCAGCCAGCGAGCGACGCTGGCGGAGGTTTGATCCACACGCAGTCCTCCAAGCCAGAAGGCTTGATGATCGATGGCGGCGCCGATCCCGATGCCCAGCAGGAGGAAGAGGAAGGCGGCGATCAAACGCCCGGATTGTCCCTGATAGGACCAGAAAGCATTCAGAACGGAGGTGAGTTTCGCCCCTGGACCACTGGTCTCGCTGGCGGAACGCACCATATCTTTGAAAGCGCGGAGAACATCGCCATTGATTCCAAAACGCGACAGGCTGCGCTCGATCGTCCCACGGCGGCGGCGGATGTAATTTTCGAGCAGCGAGCTGGGTGTGTCGTAAAGAATGGTTTCAGTCAAAGTAGCCCGGCGGCTGTCGGCTTCCTCCAGGGTGCGGCGCTCGGCTTCGAGATGCCGCCTTGCCTGTGCCAATAGCTCGCTGGCTTCCCGCAGGGCAATACGCGGGTCTCGCGCG